>DASXMF010000124.1:0-6726 GCA_036495845.1 Rhizomicrobium sp. | reverse complement strand
GACGACGCCGGCGAGAGCATCGGAGCCGTACACCGCCGAGGCGCCGCCCGTCAGCACTTCGACGTGGTCGACAAGCGCGACTGGAATGTCATTAAGGTCGGGAGAGGGATCCAGCGGATCGCCGGGCATCAGGCGTGTGCCGTTCACCAGCACCAGGGTGCGCTTCGAACCAAGGCCGCGCAGGTCGGCGTTGGCCGTTCCGCTGCCGCCGTTGGTGACCGTCGAGTTCTGGTCGGCAAACGCTGCCGGCAGGTTGTTGATGAGGGTGCTGACGTCGGTCGTGCCCTCGAACTTCAGTTCCTGCTGGCCGACCGCCGTGACCGGGCTGGCGCTGTAGATGCCGGCTTGCGGAATGCGCGAACCCGTGACCACCACGGTCTCGACGTTCCCGCCAGCCTGTTGCGCCACTGCCGGCGCCGTAGCGCCGATTGCTGCGGCCGATGTTGCTCCGAGGAGCAGGGCGGAACGCAGATTGCGGGTATTTTGACTTGTCTTGAACACGTGGAACCCCCTTGGTTCTGTCGGTAACGACGACTGCCACCAACGGACCTCGCCTGCCGAAGATGGCAGCTGCCCCCGCGCGCCGGATGGCCTGCACGGTATTGCCCGTTTGATTCTAGGCTAGAAGACGGAACAGGCCCGGGTCAAAAGCCATTTCGCTGTTGCACGCCGTTCATGCGCACTCTGTGGCTTTTGTGCATCTATTGAGCCGGGCATTTGGTGCGCACAGCAAAACGCTCGCGCTCATGTGATCCGCGGCGGGCCGAAGTTAATTTCAATGCGCAGGAGCCAAGCGGATAAAGTGATGTTCATGCTCACTTTGACTTGGGCCGAGAACGCGGTGCTGCCGCCAAAGAAGTGGCCTTCAAGACGATCATTCCTGCGCCTGGTGAAGGGTCTGGTTGTGGCCCTCGCAGCGGACACCGCATACCGCCCGGCCCGGGCCGCGGAAACACCGGAGGCAAGCGGGCAGGCCGCGATCGAGAGTTTTTCGGCATCGGGTAAAAGCACCGGCCTTGTGCGGCTTCCGAAGATTGCCAAGACCGATGCCGAATGGCTGAAACAGCTCACGCTTCAACAATTCGCCATCACCCGCCTCGCGCATACGGAGAAACCGTTCAGCGGCGCCTACTGGGACGATCACGACGACGGAATATACCATTGCGTGTGCTGTGATACGGCGCTCTTCGATTCGTCGACGAAGTTTTCCTCACACACGGGATGGCCGAGCTTTTACGAACCGATTTCGTCCTACAATGTCGTGAAGAGCGCCGACAATCGCTTCGGAATGCACCGCACGGCCGTGTCCTGTGCGCTCTGCGATGCGCACCTTGGGCATGTATTCGACGACGGGCCCCCGCCGACCGGCCTGCGCTACTGCATCGATTCCCTCGCCCTGCGCTTTGTCAAACGATCCGCATGATTCTCGCAAGAAAGGATGGATCTCCAATGAGCCGTTTTCATTTTCTCGGCCGCCTCCTCGTGACCATTGTCCTCTTTGTGGCGCCTGCCATTGCACGCGAGGCGCCAAAACCGATCCCGGCCCCGTCGGTCGACGCTTCACGCCAGGGGGGCGACAGCCAAACGGCGGTCCTCGCGGGGGGATGCTATTGGGGGATGCAGGGCGTGTTCGAGCACGTCAAGGGCGTCAAGCAGGTTGTCGCGGGCTTTTCCGGGCACATGTCGTCGAGCGCAGAGGACCAGCTCATGCATCGCAGCTTCACCGCGACCGAGTCGATCCGGATTACCTATGATCCCGGACAGATCACCTATGGCCAAATTCTGCAGATCTATTTTTCCGTTGCGCACGATCCTACCGAAGTGGACAGACAGGGGCCGGATGTGGGACCGCAATACAGTTCGGCGATCTACTATTCCGACGACAATCAGCAGAAGATCGCCAATGCGTATGTCGCGCAGCTTCAGTCCGCCGGCGTATTCGCGGCCCCCATCGCTACGCGCGTAGAGCCGCTGGTGAGATTTCACGCCGTCGCAGATTCGGAACAGGACTATATTCTCAAACACCCGACCAGTTCCTATGTGCTCGATGAAGACATGCCGATGCTCGCTGCGCTTAAGCGAATATACCCCGCTCTCTATCTGGATTCGCCGGTAACTCTTTCTGCGGCGTCGCGGTCGTAGGCAAGTGCCGCCATCCCGGAGCTTGCGCCCTCCTCGCCGCGCTCGTAAGACTTGCGCTATAGCTCGCGGATGGCGACCGGCTTCATCACGCATAGCGCGTGCCTTCGGCATCTCATGCCTCCCGGCCATCCGGAGCGAGTCGAGCGGCTGCAGGCCGTGTCCCGCGCTCTCGACGCGGGTACTTTTCCGAATCTCGTTCGCATCGAGGCTCCAAAAGCTGCGCGCGAAGCCTTGCTTCGCGTCCACGAACCTGCACTCGTGGACGCAATTCTCTCCATCGAGGTCGAACCCGGGCGATTCGCGCGGATAGACGCGGATACCGCCATGTCGGAAGGTTCTGCCGAAGCTGCTCTCAGGGCCGCGGGTTCCGTCGTCGCAGCCGTCGACGCGGTGATGGCAGGCCGAATCGCCAACGCCTTTTGCGCGGTGCGACCGCCGGGACATCACGCCGAGCGCGGGCGATCGATGGGATTCTGCCTGTTCAACAATATTGCCGTCGGCGCTTTGCACGCCCGTGCGGTCCACGGTATCGAGCGCATTGCCGTGGTCGACTTCGATGTGCATCACGGCAATGGGACCCAGGATGTTTTTTTCGACGACGCGAATCTCTTCTACGCGTCGACCCATCAGTTTCCGCTTTATCCCGGCACAGGCCGTGTGGAGGAGCGCGGAATCGCCAACAACATTGTCAACGTGCCGCTTCCGGCCGGCCTGGGCGGCGAGTCGTTCCGGCAAATGTTCGAAACGCGCATCCTGCCTGCTCTGGCCGCGTTCTCGCCGCAATTCGTCTTCATCTCGGCCGGATTCGATGCGCACGATGCCGACCCCTTGGCAGGCTTGCGTCTCCACGAATCCGATTTCGGCTGGGCCACGGAACGGCTTTGCGAGGTCGCCGCGCATGCTTGTGGGGGTCGCGTTGTGTCCGCGTTGGAAGGTGGCTATGACCTGGACGCGCTAGCGCGTTCCGCTGCGGCTCACGTGCGGGCGTTGATGGCCGGTTCGAACGCACGGCATTGAACGGAGGTGGGAATGTCCGCAAAGCCCGGTGCGCAGGGACCCGCCGTCGAGAACATGAGTTTCGAGCTGGCGCTGAAGGAGCTTGAAACGATCGTGGCGCGGCTCGAACAGGGCGAGGTCGACCTCGAAGATTCCATCAGCCTCTACGAGCGCGGACAGGCGTTGAAGGCGCATTGCGAAAAGAAACTCAGAGCCGCGGAAAGTCGATTGGAAAAGGTTGTCGCCGGTGCGAAAGGCGTCGAACGTGTCGAGCCGCTGGATCTGGGCTAAGGAGAAGGGCGATCTCCAGTTTTCCTCCCCCATGTTCATGGGGGAGGTGCCGAGGGAGCCCGGCGCCAGCTGGGCTAACCGAGGCGGAGGGGGCTGCTTGCGTGAATTATTTTGCAATACGCACTCGTCGACGCCGGGGAATCGAGTGAGCAAATTCGGCGCAAAATCCGGTACTCAACAATCCCGCCCATGACAGATTCCCTTCATCTTCAGAGCGTGCTGGAGCCAGCTCTCGCCGAAGCTGCGGTTTTCGTCGAAGGCTCTCTGGACGCGCTCCTGCCTTCGGCAAGCGGACCGGAGCAGCGGCTTCTCGAAGCGATGCGCTATGCCGCGCTTGGTGGAGGGAAGCGCCTGCGCGGCTTCCTCGTCGTGCAGAGCGGGAGGCTATTTGGCGTCGACCGGCGCGCGCTCGGACGTGTGTCTGCGGCGGTGGAGTGCGTGCACGCCTATTCGCTCGTGCACGACGATCTTCCGGCGATGGACGACGATGAGCTGAGGCGCGGAAAACTTACGGTTCACAAGGCGTTCGACGAAGCGACGGCGATTCTCGCGGGAGATGCCCTGCTAACGCTGGCATTCGGTCTGCTCGCCGCGCCCGATGCGCACGGAGATCCATTCGTGCGCTGCGAGCTGGTGGGACGGCTGGCGCACGCTGCCGGCCACGCGGGAATGGTCGGCGGCCAGATGATGGATATCGCATTTGAGCACGCGTCCCCGGGACTTCCCGAGATCACGCGGCTGCAGCGGATGAAGACAGCGGCCCTGATTACGTTCAGTTGCGAGGCGGGGGCCATACTCGGCCGTGCATCCGCAGCCGCTCGCAATGCGTTATCGGCCTATGGCCAGGATCTCGGACTGGCGTTCCAGATCGCGGACGATCTTCTGGACGCGGAGGGGGACCCCGACAGGATGGGAAAGGCCGCGGGCAAGGATGCCGGTCGCGGAAAGCCCACGGTCGTCTCGGTCCTTGGAGTGGACCGGGCGCGGGCGCAGGCCAATGCCTTGGCTGCGCAGGCGGCCCGTCACCTTGATTTGTTCGATGAAAGGGCCGACCTTTTGCGAGGGGCGGTCGAGTTCGTTATCTCACGGCGGACATAATCGGAGCGAAACGGAATGAGCTTGCCAACCCCAGGCTTGCCCAGCAAAACGCCGCTACTCGACACCATCAAGGAGCCGAAGGACGTCCGGTCGCTTTCGCGCGCCCGGTTGCGCCAACTGGCCGACGAGCTGCGCCAGGAGACCATCGCGGCCGTTTCGGTGACCGGCGGCCATCTGGGGGCTGGGCTGGGTGTCGTCGAATTAACCGTCGCCTTGCACCACGTTTTCGATACGCCTCGCGACAAGCTGATCTGGGATGTGGGCCACCAGGCCTATCCCCACAAGATCATTACGGGTCGGCGAGACCGCATCCGCACCTTGCGCCAGGGTGGGGGACTGTCGGGATTCACCAAGCGCAGCGAGAGCATCTACGACTGCTTCGGAGCTGCTCATTCCTCCACCTCTATCTCCGCGGGCCTCGGTTTTGCGGTAGCTCGCGACCAGAAGAAAGAGACGCACAACGTCGTTTGCGTGATCGGCGACGGGGCAATGAGCGCCGGGATGGCGTACGAGGCCATGAACAATGCCGGCGCCATCAACGCGCGGCTGATCGTCGTGCTCAACGACAACGACATGTCGATTGCGCCGCCAGTCGGAGCGATGAGCGCCTATCTCGCCAAATTGATTTCGAGTCGGCCCTACCGCGGAATCCGGCGCGTTGCGAAGCAGCTCGCGCAGCTTCTGCCACGCCCGATGGAGAACACGGCCAGGCGCGCGGAAGAATATGCGCGCGGCATCGCGATGGGCGGCACATTGTTTGAAGAGTTGGGCTTCTACTATGTGGGACCCATCGACGGGCACAATCTCGATCACCTGCTGCCGGTCCTCGAGAATGTGCGCGATGCGCAGAATGGTCCAATCCTCGTTCATGTCGTCACGCAAAAAGGCAAAGGCTATCCGCCGGCCGAGGCGTCGGCCGACAAGTATCACGGCGTCGTCAAGTTCAACGTGCTTACGGGCGAGCAGAAGAAGTCGGCTGCCAAGGCGCCGAGCTACACCAAGGTCTATGCCGAAGCACTGATCGCGGAAGCGGAGAAGGACGAGCGCATCATCGGCATCACCGCGGCGATGCCGGCCGGAACCGGTCTCGATCTCTTCGCAAAGCGGTTTCCCGAGCGCTGTTTCGATGTGGGAATCGCTGAGCAGCATGGCGTCACGTTCGCTGCCGGTCTGGCAGCGGAGGGCATGAAGCCCTTTGCCACGATCTATTCTACATTCCTGCAGCGCGCCTACGACCAGGTCGTTCATGACGTCGCCATCCAGTCGCTGCCGGTGCGTTTTGCGATGGATCGCGCCGGACTCGTCGGAGCCGATGGACCCACCCACGCCGGATCGTTCGATGTCACCTACCTGGGGACATTGCCCGGGTTCATCGTGATGGCGGCAGCCGACGAGGTCGAGCTGACGCACATGGTTGCGACCGCCGCGCAGATCGACGATCGGCCCTCGGCGATTCGCTATCCGCGCGGCGAGGGTGTGGGACTCGAGCGGCCGGCTTGCGGAACTCCATTGCCGATCGGCAAGGGGCGCGTCCTGCGCGAAGGCACGTCGATTGCGTTGCTCAGCCTCGGCACCCGCCTCGCGGAATGCCTGACCGCCGCCGAGAGGCTGTCGGGCTATGGCTTGTCCACGACCGTCGCAGATGCGCGTTTCGCCAAGCCCCTCGACCAGGATCTGATCCGCAGGCTCGCGCGCGAGCATGAAGTCCTGATCACGGTGGAGGAAGCCTCGATCGGCGGGTTCGGCGCCCACGTCATGCAGTTTCTTGCCTGGGAAGGCTTCCTCGATGCGGGCCTGAAGCTCCGGCCGATGACCTTGCCTGACCGCTTCATCGATCACGATACGCCCGAGCGCATGTATGAAGCCGCCTGTCTCGATTCGAAATCGATTGTTGCAACCGCGCTCGCGGCTCTGGGGCGACCCGGCGTTGTCGAGGCGGGCGAGCGCGCATGAGGGCGTGCAGCCCTTTCCGCCTCGTTTCGCCCGGCTGACGCCGGGTTCTCTTGGTACCTCGCCCAAGAACTTGGGGGAGGAAAATGCCTTACGGACGCCGCTCACTTCTTTCCTCCCCCGCGCTTTCGCAGGGGAGGCGCATGCAACGCGGGCGGAGGGGGCATGAACGCACTGTGCCGGCATTTCGGAACATGTGGCGGATGCTCGTTTCAAGACATGCCGATCGAAGAGTATCGGGCGATGAAG
>DASXMF010000123.1:0-1662 GCA_036495845.1 Rhizomicrobium sp. | reverse complement strand
CCCAGGGAAAGCGCCAGCCCATCCGCTTGCGGACAACCTCGATCTCTGCGATCGGAGCGCGCGCCACGACCGCGTAGGTTACGTCATGATTCAGCAGATGCTCGAGGATGCCATCGAGATGGTCGACCTCGAGCGAACAGCCGACGCATTGGTGCGCGGCGCCGGGACCCATCATGAAATACTTGATAAAAAGCTGACTGCGGCCGTCGAACAACTCGGCGAGCGTGATCTTGCCGGCGGGCGCGTCGAAGACGTACTCCTTCTCAAGCCTAACCCACGGCAGCGCCTGGCGCTCGCGGCTTAGCTGATCGCGGAGCCGGGTCAGTTCCTTCTCCTTCGTGAGCAGCGCTTTGCGCGCAACGAGCCATTGTTCGCGAGAAACGATCGGGTTGTGGTCCATTGACTGCTCTCCTCAACTCAAGTTTTTTGCGTAGTCGCCAGATATTCGGCAAGGAGGTCGAGGCTGCTGCTCCAGCCGCCCCGATGCTCGTCGCGGGCGATGACCGACTCAAAGCCGGCCTGATGCAGTGTCAGCCGGGTGCGGCCGCCCAGCTCCTCGAAGGTCAGCGACAGAACCGTCTCCGTGCATGTGGGATTGCCCTCGGCGTCCGTCCAGACGAACGTGCGGACGATGCGCTCGGGCGGAACGATCTCCCGGAATGTGCCGCTTTGCCAGTGCTCGGTTCCGTCAGGCGCGCGCATGTGCAGGCGCAAATGTCCACCCGGGCGGAAGTCGTACGCGTGAACGATAGTGCTGAATCCTCGCGGGCCGGTCCATCGTCGGAGATGCTCGGACTCGGTCCAGCACTTGTAAACCAGGTCGCGCGGCGCGTCGAAGATGCGCTCGATCACGAGCACATGCTCCTGCGGATCCGCGACTACTGCATTACTTCCTGCGGCCATTTTCTTCTCCTTTCCGCGCAATATACGTTTGTCCTTGGTCCGCAATTCCTTCAGGTAATCGTCCAGCCGATCGAAACTCTCCTCCCAGTAGCGGCGATATTCGTCAAGCCAGTCCGCCGCATCTTTGAGCGGACCGGCGACGAGCCGGCACGGCCGCCATTGCGCGGCACGTCCCCGCTGAATGAGTCCGGCCCGCTCGAGCACCTTCAGATGCTTCGACACGGCCGGCAGGCTCATCGCGAAAGGCCTGCCCAGCTCGATCACAGACGTTTCACCGGACGACGCGAGGCGGGCGAGAATCGCCCGCCGCGTGGGATCAGAGAGAGCTGAGAACGTGAGGCTGAGGGAATCGGCCATCCAATTAAACCGTGCAGTTAAGTAACTTGATGGTTAAATACCTCGCGCGGACCGCATCTGTCAAGGACGGTTGGTCAACGATACCGACCCCCACATCTTGAAAAGCTTTTGTGCGCAAGGTCGTAAAATTAATACGCTGATAATTCGATTTCCGTTGTCCTCGAATTCCTGAGGTTGATGCTATGGAGCGCATAACGAAATCACGAGCCGACCAACACGGGCGCCCCGCCGCGCGTATCTGTCAGCCAAGCTCGGCCGGGTTGGTTGACAAGCGCCCCGAGGCAATCGCGCAGCGCCAGGTTGCGGACAGGCTTCACGACAGCGCTACGGCACTCGCGCAAAGCCAACTGGCCGCCGCCATCTTTAACAGCTCCCCGACGGTTGCCCAGAGAACGCGGCTGG
>DASXMF010000122.1:0-5703 GCA_036495845.1 Rhizomicrobium sp. | reverse complement strand
CAGGGCGCGTGTGGATTCGGGTGTTCCCGGATGTTCCCGTGTCCAAGAAGCCCGCCGAAGTCCGTATGGGATCCGGCAAGGGTGCACCGGAATTCTGGGTTGCGAGGATCAAGCCCGGACGCATCCTTTTCGAGGTGGATGGCGTCGATACCGAGACCGCCAAGGAAGCTCTGCGTTTGGGTGCGGCAAAGCTTTCGATCGACACCAGATTCGTTGCGCGGCTCGAGGTGTAAGCGAAATGGCAAAGAAGGCGACACAGGCGGCCGACATCCGCGTGCAGACAGTGGACGAACTGGGAGATTCCCTCACGAAGCTCAAGAAGGAGCAGTTCAATCTCCGCTTTCAGCGCGCCAACGGCCAGCTTGAGAATACGAGCCGCATGCGGGTGGTACGCCGTGAGATCGCGAGAATACAAACCGTGCTTGGCGAACAGGACCGCGGCGACGGCAATAAAAAACAGGGAAGATCATAATGCCGAAGCGTATCCTGCAGGGCGTCGTCGTCAGCGACAAGAATGCAAAGACCGTCGTGGTCAAGGTTGAACGCCGATTCACGCATCCGGTGATGGGAAAGACCGTTCGCCGCTCGAAGCACTATCACGCACACGACGAGAATAAGGAATTCAAAGTGGGCGATGTTGTGCGCATCCAGGAATGTCGCCCTCTTTCCCGCCTGAAAACGTGGGAAGTGGTTGGACGCGTGGGCGCGCAGGTACGCGGCACGGGAGCCTGAGCCATGATTCAGATGACGACCGAACTCGACGTTGCCGACAATTCGGGAGCGCGCCGGGTTATGTGCATCAAGGTGCTGGGCGGTTCGCGGCGCAAATATGCCGATGTGGGCGATACGATCGTGGTCAGTGTAAAGGAGGCCATTCCCCGCGGCCGGGTGAAGAAAGGCGAGGTCCTGAAAGCCGTCATCGTGCGCACGGCGCACGGTGTTCGCAGGCCCGACGGCAGTCTGATTCGTTTCGACTCGAACGCAGCAGTGCTCGTCAACAATCAGAATGAGCCCATTGGAACGCGCATTTTCGGCCCGGTGACCCGCGAACTGCGTTCGCGCAACCACATGAAGATCATCTCGCTGGCTCCGGAGGTGTTGTGATGACGGCAAGAATCCGCAAAGGCGACCGCGTCGTCGTGACCACGGGCCGCGACAAAGGCAAGAAGGGCGAGGTGCTGAAGCTATTTCCGAAGGAGGCGCGCGCGCTAGTTTCTGGCGTCAACATCGTCAAGCGGCATCAGCGGCAGACCCAGCGTCAGCAGGCGGGAATCGTCAACAAGGAGTCGCCGGTGCATCTTTCCAACCTTGCCCACGTCGATCCCAAGTCCGGCGAAGCAACGCGGATCGGGTTCAAGTTCCTCGGCGATGGCCGCAAAGTTCGCTTTGCCAAGAAGTCCGGCGAGGTCATCGATGTCTGAGAAAGGCGCAAAAGAGCCGCACGCGAAAAAGCAGGCCAAGCCGCAAAGCGGCAAAGACGAGGCCAAACCACGTGCTGGCAAAGCCGAGTCCAGAGCGGAACGCACCAAAGCGGATGCCGCTCCTGCCCGGGCGCCCGAAGCGGTTCGAGACCCTGACTATGTGCCGCGCTTTAGAAAGCGCTACGACGAAATTGTCCGACCAGAGCTCGTCAAGGAATTCGGCTACAAGAATTCGTTACAGGCGCCGCGCATCAAGAAGGTCGTTCTGAACATCGGAGCGGGAGAAGCCGCGGGCGACCAGAAAAAGATTCAATCGGCGGTCAACGACCTTACCGCGATTGCCGGCCAGAAAGCCGTGATCACGCGCGCAAAGAAAGCGATTGCGACCTACAAGATTCGTCACGGCCTGCCCATCGGCGTCAAAGTCACGCTGCGCAAGGATCGTATGTACGAATTTCTGGACCGTCTGGTGACGATCGCCCTGCCGCGCGTGCGGGATTTCCGTGGATTGAACGGACGCAGTTTCGACGGCAACGGAAATTTCGCCCTCGGCCTCAAGGAACACATCGTCTTTGTCGAGATCGACTACGACAAGACGGAAAATGTCTGGGGAATGGACATCATCATCAATACCACCGCAAAGACGGACGCCGAAGCGAAAGCGCTCCTCAAGGGCTTTCAATTCCCGTTCATGAACTGAAGCGAGACACGAATGGCAAAACTCAGTCAGATCAACCGCAACAAGAAGCGCGAAAACCTGGTCGCGCGATATGCCCAGAAGCGCGCCGCGCTCAAGGCGCGCACGCAGGACATGTCGGTCCCGCCGGAGGAGCGTTTCGCAGCGCATCTGAAACTCGCGAAACTGCCGCGCAATTCATCAAAGACACGCATACATCATCGCTGCGAATTGTCCGGGCGGTCCAAGGGTTATTACCGCAAGCTCAAGCTGTCGCGCATTGCCCTTCGAGACCTGTCGAATTTTGGACAAGTCCCGGGCATGACCAAGGCCAGCTGGTAGGGAGGCAACACAACATGGCGATCACGGATCCCATTGGCGATCTCCTTGCCCGGATCAGAAACGGGCAGCTTCGCGGCATGGCCAAAGTGAAATCTCCGAACTCGCGCCAACGCGTGCGGGTACTGGACGTGCTGCAGGCGGAAGGTTTCATCCGCGGTTACGCGGAGGTCGAATTCAAGGGCGGCCATCGCGAACTCGAGATCGAGCTCAAATACCACGAAGGCCGGCCGGTGATCCGCGAGCTCAAGCGCATTTCGACACCGGGACGCCGCGTCTACGCGTCGGTGCGCGATCTGCGGCCGCATCGCAGCGGGCTCGGGCTTTCGATCGTGTCGACGCCCCAGGGCGTGATGACCGATACGAGCGCGCGCGAAAAAAACGTAGGCGGCGAAGTCATCTGCCGCGTGTTCTAGGCGCGGAATGGAGTTGAATTAATGTCTCGTATCGGCAAAAGGCCGGTCCCTCTGCCCAAGGGCGTCACCGCCACGGTCGAGGGAAAATCGGTCCGGGTGAAGGGCCCAAAAGGCGAGTTGAGCGTCGTTCTGGCCGACGACGTCGAGGCGCGCGTCGAAGCTGACGGCGTCATCGTCGCTCCCCGGGCAGAGGCGGAGCGTGGCCGTGAAATGTGGGGCCTCAGCCGTACCCTCGTGAACAACCTCGTGACAGGCGTCACTCAAGGCTTTTCGCAAAAGCTCGAGATCTCGGGCGTCGGCTACCGCGCAGCAGTGCAAGGCAAGAACCTGCAGCTGCAGCTCGGCTTCAGCCACGACGTGGCGTATCCGATTCCGAATGGCATAAACATCGTGTGTGAAAAACCCACGATGATCACGGTCTCGGGGATCGACAGGCAATTGGTGGGGCAGGTGGCGGCGGAGATCCGCGCCTGGCGGCCCCCTGAACCCTACAAGGGCAAAGGGGTGAAATACGCTGGGGAACGAATTCTGCGCAAGGAAGGCAAGAAGAAGTAGCCATGGCAAGCGGCATCTCTCTCTTCGAGCGGCGCAAGCGGCGCACGCGATTTCGAATCAGTCACTCGGCGGGTGGCAGGCCGCGCTTGTCGGTGTTCCGGTCGGGCCGGCACATCTACGCGCAGCTGATCGACGACAGGGCCGGTCAGACAATTGCAACCGCGTCGTCGAACGAAAAAGAGGGTAAATCGGCGAAGACCTGGAATGTGGAAGCCGCGACCGGTGTGGGGAAGAAGATCGCGGAACGCGCGCTCGCCAGGGGAATCAAGCAGGTTGTGTTCGACCGCGGCGGATATATCTATCACGGGCGCGTGAAGGCGCTGGCAGAGGCCGCGCGTGCGGGCGGTCTCGAATTTTGAGCGAAGGACTCACAGATGGCGCGTGAACAGAGGCAGCGCGAAGAACGCGACAGCGAATTCGTCGATCGCCTTGTGCATATCAATCGCGTTGCAAAGGTGGTCAAGGGCGGACGTCGCTTCGGCTTTGCGGCGCTCGTCGTAGTGGGCGATCAGCGTGGCCGGGTCGGATTTGGCCATGGCAAGGCCCGGGAAGTGCCCGAAGCCATCCGCAAGGCGACCGACGCGGCCAAGCGTGCGATGATCCGCGTTCCGCTCAAGGATGGCCGAACCCTGCATCACGAGACGCGGGGCCATCATGGGGCAGGAAAGGTCCTGGTGCGACCGGCGCCGGCAGGCACAGGCATCATCGCCGGCGGCCCCATGCGGGCGGTTTTCGAGTCCCTGGGCGTCGGGGACGTAGTGGCAAAATCGCTCGGAACGTCAAATCCGTACAATATGGTGCGGGCGACGTTCGACGCGTTAAAGCTGCAGCAATCGCCGCGCATGGTCGCCCAGCGGCGCGGGCGCAGCGTCAGCGAGATCATCGCGCGGCGCGAGGGGGCGCCGAAAGCCGAACAGGCCGTGGCAGGGAGCTGAGCATGACGAGCGGCAAGACGATCACCGTAAGGCAAATTCGCAGTGCCAACCGCAGGCCGGAGACTCAGGCCGCGACGCTTCGTGGACTTGGGCTGGGCAAGATCAGGCGCACGCGGACGCTTGAGGACACGCCGGCCGTGCGCGGTATGATCCGCGCCGCCCGGGGCCTCGTCGAGATCGTCGAGGAGAAAAAAGGATGAAGCTCAATCAGCTCGTAAACAACGAGGGCGCGCACCGTCGAAAGGCGAAAGTGGGGCGCGGATCTTCCTCGGGTCTCGGCAAGACCTGCGGACGCGGCGTCAAAGGCGCGAAAGCGCGCACAGGCACCAAGGTCTACGGCTTCGAAGGCGGTCAGATGCCGCTTTACATGCGCCTGCCCAAACGCGGCTTCAACAACATCTTCGCGAATGATTTTGCCGAGCTCGGGCTCGCGCGTATCCAGAAGGCTCTCGACGAAAAGAAGCTCGACGCCGCCACTAGGATCACCGAAGATCTCCTGCGCAAATCGGGGTTGGTCAGCTCGAGCCGGCACGGCGTGCGATTGCTGGGCGGCACCCTCAATGCCAAGCTCGACATCGAGGTCGCGGGCGCGTCATCCAGTGCGGTCGAACAGATTCGGAAGCTGGGCGGTTCGGTGTCGCTGACGTTCACGAAACCGGTGCGCACGGACAAGAAAGGTCAACCGGGCAAAAAAGTTCAACGGCGGGCGAAGGCCGCCGAAAAGAAGGCCGCACGCGCGAGTTGATCAGGCTCTGCCGCGATCGGGCCCCGAGATGTTGGAGGTCCCGGGGCGAATCCGTCGCAGCAGTTCGGGATCGGTAACGGGACGGCAGGCGGGACAAGGTTCGGGAGTATCTCATGGCCTCTGCGGCCGAACAGCTGGCAGCGAATTTCAATTTCTCGAATTTCGGCAAGGCCAAGGAGCTGCGCCAGCGCATCCTGTTCACCCTGGCGCTGCTGGTCGTGGCGCGACTGGGCACGTTCATTCCCATGCCCGGAATCGATCCCGGCGAACTTGCCCGGCAACTCAGCCAGCAACAGGGCGGGGTGCTCGACATCTTCAACATGCTCTCGGGCGGAGCGGTCCAGCGCATGGCCATCTTCGCATTGGGCATCATGCCGTACATCTCCGCGTCGATCATCATCCAGCTGATGACGACCGTATTTCCCGAGCTTGAAGCGCTGAAAAAGGAAGGCGAAGTCGGACGCAAGACCATAAATCAATATACGCGGTACGGTACGGTGGGCCTGGCCGCGCTTCAGGCGTATGGCATTGCGATCGGGCTCGAGCATTGGGGTACCGTCGTCATCGATCCCGGCTTCTTCTTTCGCATCTCCGCGGTGATCACCCTAACCGGAGG
>DASXMF010000121.1:0-21923 GCA_036495845.1 Rhizomicrobium sp. | reverse complement strand
GGATCTTGTCGTCGACGAGATGATGCAGCTTCAGCATGTAGATGAAGCCAACGGTGACGGGCCGGCGGAATGCTTCGCCCGTGCGGCCATCATACAGTGTCACCTGGCCGGACTCGCTGAGACCGGCCTGATGCAGCATCTCCACGATGTCCTTTTCCTTCGCGCCGTCGAACACGGGCGTCGCGACCGGCAAGCCTCCGCGAAGATTCTCGCCCAACTCCATGAGGCCTTGCTCGTCGAGTTCCGCCAGCCTCTCGTCGTTGCCATACATGTGCTTGAGCGCCCGGCGCAGCGGCTCGACCTTGCCGTCGCGTTTCAGCTTGTCGATCACGTCGCCAATCTGCCGGCCAAGACCCGCACAGGCCCAGCCGAGGTGCGTCTCGAGAATCTGGCCGACATTCATGCGGCTGGGCACGCCTAACGGATTGAGAACGACGTCCACCGAGGTGCCATCGTCCAGATGCGGCATGTCCTCGATCGGCAGAATGCGGCTGATGACACCCTTGTTGCCGTGACGGCCGGCCATTTTGTCGCCTGGCTGCAGCTTGCGCTTCACCGCGACGAAGACCTTCACCATCTTCATTACGCCAGGTGCGAGTTCGTCGCCGCGGCGCAGCTTGTCGACCTTGTCCGCAAAGCGCTTGTCGAGACGTTGCTTCGACTCGTCGTATTGCTTCCGCAGAGCCTCGATCTCGGCCATCGCCTTCTCGTTGCGCAACCCGACTTGCCACCATTGGTGGCGCGGTATCGCATCGAGTACGGCTTGCGTGATCTTCGAATCGGCCGCCAGGCCCTTCGGACCTGACGCGGCGGTCTTGTGGAGCAGAATTTCCGAAAGGCGCGAGAAGATGTTGCGCTCGAGAATTGCCAGCTCATCGTCGCGGTCTTCCGCGAGACGCTCCTCCTCCGCCCGTTCGATCGCCAGCGCGCGCTGGTCCTTGTCGACTCCGTGCCGGTTGAACACGCGAACTTCCACAATCGTGCCCGTCACTCCCGGCGGCACGCGCAATGACGTGTCGCGCACGTCCGCCGCCTTCTCGCCGAAGATGGCGCGCAGAAGCTTTTCCTCCGGCGTCATGGGCGTTTCGCCCTTCGGCGTCACCTTGCCGACCAGGATGTCTCCCGGATTTACTTCCGCGCCGATATAGACGATCCCGGCTTCGTCGAGATTCTTGAGGCTCTCCTCCCCGACATTGGGAATGTCGCGCGTGATCTCCTCGGGCCCGAGCTTGGTATCGCGCGCCATCGTCTCGAATTCCTCGATGTGGATCGAGGTGAAGACGTCGTCGCGCACAATGCGCTCGGAAATCAGGATGGAATCCTCGAAATTGTAGCCGTTCCAGGGCATGAAGGCGACGAGCGCGTTCTTGCCGAGCGCGAGCTCTCCAAGCTGCGTCGAAGGACCATCGGCGATGATGTCGCCCTTCTGAACCGCGTCGCCCTCTTTCACCAGCGGCCGCTGATTGATGCAGGTGGATTGGTTCGAACGCTGGAACTTCTTGAGCCGGTAGATATCGATGCCGGGCTGTGTAGGATCCGTTTCCTGGGTGGCGCGAACCACGATACGAGTCGCATCGACCTGATCGACGACACCGGAGCGCCGCGCCGCAATCGCCGAACCCGAATCGCGCGCCACGACGTCCTCGAGCCCCGTGCCGACCAGTGGCGCCTCGGGACGCAGCAGCGGCACGGCCTGCCGCTGCATGTTGGAACCCATGAGCGCGCGGTTCGCATCGTCATTCTCGAGGAAGGGCACGAGCGCTGCCGCGACGGAGACGAGCTGCTTTGGCGACACGTCGATGAACTCGATCTGATCAGGCGTCGTCATCACGAAATTCCCGCCCTTACGGCAGGACACAAGCTCGTCCGTCATCCGCCCACGGCTGTCGATGGTCGCGTTGGCCTGGGCAATAGTGAATTTTGCCTCCTCCATCGCCGAAAGATAAACGACCTCGTTCGTCACGTGCTTGTTGGTGACTCTTCGGTACGGACTCTCGATGAATCCGTATTTGTTCACGCGCGCGTACGTCGCGAGCGAGTTGATCAGACCGATATTCGGACCCTCCGGAGTCTCGATAGGGCAAATGCGGCCGTAATGAGTGGGATGGACGTCGCGCACCTCGAAGCCTGCGCGCTCGCGCGTGAGCCCGCCGGGGCCCAGCGCCGACATGCGCCGCTTGTGCGTGACCTCCGAAAGCGGGTTCGTCTGATCCATGAACTGCGAAAGCTGCGACGAGCCGAAGAATTCGCGGACGGCCGCCGCCACGGGTTTGGCATTGATCAGGTCGTGCGGCATCACCGTATCGATGTCGACAGCGCTCATGCGCTCCTTGATGGCGCGTTCCATGCGGAGCAGTCCGACGCGGAACTGGTTTTCCATCAATTCGCCGACCGAGCGCACCCGCCGGTTGCCGAGATTGTCGATATCGTCAATTTCACCGCGGCCGTCACGCAGGTCGGCGAGCGCCTTGACGATCGCCAGGATGTCTTCCTTTCGCAATATTCTCGTCGTGTCGGGAGCATCGAGACCGAGCCGCATGTTCATCTTCACGCGTCCCACGGACGACAGATCGTAGCGCTCGGAATCGAAGAACAGCTGCCCAAAAAGCGTCTCCGCCGTGTCCAGCGTCGGCGGTTCGCCAGGCCGCATGACCCGGTAGATTTCGATCAGTGCCTGCTCGCGACTGTGGCTCTTGTCCACGGCCATGGTATTGCGGACATAGGCGCCGATGGTGATGCCGTCGACATTGATGACATTCACCTCGTTGAAACCCTGCTCTTCGAGCTGACCGAGATTGGCCGACGTTAATTCGTCGCCCGCTTCGACATAGATTTCGCCGGTTTCGACGTTGACCATGTCGAGCGCGGAATAGCGGCCGACCAACTCGTCCTCGGAAAGCAGAATCGTCTTGATGCCTTCCTCGTGCCACTTGCGTAGCGTGCGTTGCGTGATCTTCTGGCCAGCCTCAACGAGAACTTCACCGGTCTTCGCGTTTTTCCAGTCAGAGTTCGCCTTGGCGTTGCGCATCCAGACCGGATCGACCGCAGTCGTCCAGCCACCTTCCTTCGCGCGCCGGAATGCTATCTTCGCATAGTAGTAGTCGAGGATGGATTCCTGATCGAGACCGAGCGCATAGAGCAGCGTGGTCGCAGGAAGCTTGCGCCGACGGTCGATGCGCACATGGATGATGTCCTTGGCATCGAATTCGAAATCGAGCCATGAACCGCGATAGGGAATGACGCGGGCGGCAAAGAGCAGCTTGCCGCTGGAATGGGTCTTGCCCTTGTCGTGGTCGAAGAAGGCGCCCGGACTGCGGTGCATCTGGGATACGATCACCCGCTCGGTTCCGTTGACGACGAAGGTGCCGTGATCCGTCATGAGCGGAATGTCGCCCATGTACACATCCTGCTCCTTGATGTCCTTGACCGATTTCGCGCCCGTTTCCTGATCGACATCGAACACGATCAGCCGCAGCGTCACCTTCAGAGGCGCCGCGTAGGTCATCGACCGCTGCTGGCATTCCTCCACGTCGTATTTCGGATCCTCGAAATGGTAATCGACGTATTCGAGAAGCGAGTTCTCGGAAAAATCCTTGATCGGGAAGACCGACGAAAACACCGCCTGCAGACCTTCGTCGCGACGGCCGTCCTCCGGCTTGTGAACCTGGAGGAACTGGTCGTAGGACGTTTTTTGCACTTCAATCAGGTTGGGCATCTCGGCGATTTCGGCGATCTTGCCGAAGCGCTTGCGAAGCCGTTTGCGTCCCGTGAAGGAGAGAGTCATTCCGCGTTTCCCTGGCCGTGAGCCGTTTTGCTGCGCCGGTGACGGCGCACACGTCTGATTCCAATGGCGAATTCCACCGTCCCCCGGCGCGCTGCACGCCGGAGGAGGTGGGATGAACGAAATATGTACGTGTTCGCCGATTTCAACCCGGCGAACCTCCTATTTCAACTCGACTTTGGCGCCTGCGTCCTCGAGTTGCTTCTTGAGCTTGGCAGCCTCGTCTTTGCTCACATCGGCCTTGACCTCCTTGGGCGCACCCTCGACGAGATCCTTGGCTTCCTTGAGACCAAGCCCGGTGATTGCACGGATTTCCTTGATGACATTGATTTTCTTGTCTCCTGCCTCAAGGAGGACGACGGTAAACTCCGTCTTCTCCACTGCAGGGGCCGCCGCCGCTGCCGCCGGCGCCGCGGCAGCCGCGACCGGTGCCGCTGCCGATACGCCCCATTTATCTTCCAGCAGTTTTGCGAGTTCGGCCGCCTCGATGACAGTCAGACCGGAAAGGTCATCCACAAGTTTTTCAATCTTCGACATGATTCTCGTTCCTCGTTACGGGTTCGAATGGTTGGGAATGGTCTCGTCCCTACGCCGCTTCCTTCCGGGAATACGCACCGATCACGCGGGCAAGTTGACCGGCCGGCGCGGCCAAAAGGCCGGCCAGCTTCGTCGCGGGCGCATTCAGCAGCCCGACGATCCTGCCCCTCAGTTCGTCCAGCGACGGGAGTTGCGCGAGCGCCTTTACGCCAGCGGCATCTACCGTCGTACCTGCGACCACCCCGCCGAGGATCACGAGTTTCTCGTTCTCCTTGGCATAAGCCACGACCACCCTCGAAGCGGCGACGGGATCGCGCGAAACTGCGATGCCCGTGGGCCCCTTGAACAGCGGTGCAATGGCCTCTGCGGCCGTTCCCTGGAGCGCGCGCACCGTCAGACGGTTTTTCGCCACCCGAAACGAAGCCCCTGCGGCGCGCATGCGCGAGCGCAGGTCGCTCATCTGGGCGACCGTCATGCCGGAATAGTGGGCGACGACCACAGAGCCGGCTTCGCCGATCAGCCCTTTGAGGCTGCCGACGACTTCCGCCTTCTTGGTACGATCCATACGCGCCACTTGGCTCTCCTTTGCAACCGGCGGCCCCGGCGATGGAACCGCCGCCCTGTGACGGACCGCACAATACTGCGGCCCGTTTCTGTCCCAGGGCTTCGACCCGTACCGCAGCCTTCTGGCAGCCACGGCAAACGGCTTCACCCTGTCTGTGCAGGCATCAATTGAGCCCTCAAGGGGCACCTGCAGTCTCGGACAGCCCGGCGATCGCCCGCCGGAATCCTTGAACGTTTACACTCCCGTCTGCACGCCGACGCTGCCAAGGGCGATCTTCACCCCCGGCCCCATCGTCGAACTCAGCGAAATCCGCTTCACGTAGGTGCCCTTGGCACCTTGCGGCTTCGCCTTGGCCACGCTGTCGATGAAGCTTCGCACGTTTTCGACGAGCGCTTTCTCCTCGAAGCTGGCCTTGCCAATTCCCGCCTGCACGATGCCAGCCTTTTCGACGCGATACTCCACCGCGCCGCCTTTGGCGTCCTTGATTGCCGCCGTCACGTCCATCGTGACCGTCCCGACTTTCGGGTTCGGCATCAATCCTCGCGGGCCTAGCACTTTGCCCAGGCGGCCGACGATACCCATCATGTCGGGCGTTGCGATGCACCGCTCGAAATCGATCTCGCCCTTTTGAACCCTTTCCGCGAGATCTTCGGCACCCACAATATCCGCACCTGCCGCCTTGGCCTCGTCGGCCTTCGGGCCCTTGGCAAAAACGGCCACGCGGAGCTTGCGCCCGCTCCCGTTGGGAAGCGAAACGACGCCCCGCACCATCTGGTCCGCGTGGCGCGGATCCACGCCGAGATTGATCGCCACCTCGATCGTTTCGTCGAATTTCGCTGTCGCCCTCGCCTTCACGAGCCTGATTGCCTCTTCGACCGGGTATGCCTTGGTCGCATCGAGACCATCTGCAGCCTTGGTAAACCGTTTGGAAGAACTGGACATCGCCCTACTCCCTCACCTCGATGCCCATCGAGCGCGCCGAGCCCTCGATCATCAGCATCGCCGCTTCCACATCGTGGGCGTTCAGATCCTTCATTTTGGCCTGCGCGATTTGTTTCACCTGCGCCTTGGTCACGCTCCCTCGCACGTCGCGACCGGGTGCTTTGGATCCGCCGTCCACCCGCGCGGCCTTCTTCAGGAAATAGGACGCCGGCGGCGTCTTCATCTCGAAGGAGAAGGACTTGTCCGAGAAGACCGTGATGGTCACCGGAATCGGCATGCCTTTTTCTTCGCCCTGCGTCTTTGCATTGAAGGACTTACAGAACTCCATGATGTTGAGTCCGCGCTGACCGAGTGCGGGCCCGATGGGCGGGGACGGGTTGGCCGAGCCCGCCGGCACCTGAAGCTTGACGTATCCAACGATCTTCTTCGCCATGACTCACCTTCTCCTCAAGGTCCGCGGTCAACGGTCCGGCGAAGGACCTCCCGCGGTGTCTGCTCCAATCGGTGGTCTCCACGAAAGCGGAGACCCATTCGCTTACACTTTCTCGACTTGCGTAAATTCCAGCTCCACCGGCGTTGCGCGGCCGAAGATGGACACCGCAACCTTGAGCCGCGAGCGGTCGTCATCGACCTCCTCGACAACCCCGTTAAATGACGTGAACGGCCCATCGGCGACGCGCACCTGCTCTCCGATTTCGAAGGTGATCGACGGTTTCGGCCGCTCGGCTCCTTCATGCACCTGGTTGAGGATGCGGTCGACCTCGCTCTGGCGCAGGGGCATGGGCTTGTTGTTCTGGCCAAGAAAACCCGTCACCTTCGGGACGTTCTTGATCAGGTGATACGCCTCGTCGGTCAGCTTCGCTCTTACCAGCACATATCCTGGCAGGAATTTCCGCTCGGCATTGTGCTTTTGGCCCCGACGGATCTCGATGACTTCCTCGGTAGGCACCAAAACCTCCTCGACGAGGTCGGAGAGACCCTGAATCTGGGTCTGCCGCTTGATCTCCTCCGACACTTTCCTCTCGAAATTCGAGTAGGTATGGACGATGTACCATTTGGCGTCCGACTGCTGGATCGTGTTTGCTTCAACCATGGTCCTTGAACTTCCTGCGCGTCCTTGAGCCTATTGCAGGGCGCCGATAAGCCACCGCTCACCGAACGCGAGCAGCCAATCGACAATGAAAAAGAACATCATCATCAGCCCCACCATGATGAATACCATCACCGTGGTGAGCCAGGTCTCCTTCCAAGTCGGCCAGGTAACCTTCGACGTCTCGCGCTGAACCTCGCGGAAGAACTGGATCGCTCCTCCGCGCCGGAGAGGAGCGGACACGTCCTTGCCGACACTGTCGGCAGTTTTTTTCGTCGCCTCGGCCAACGATGAATTCCCATTCTTGTTTCATTTGGCAGGAGTGGAGGGACTCGAACCCCCGGCCTACGGTTTTGGAGACCGCCGCTCTACCAACTGAGCTACACTCCTTCAGGCAAAAGCCAACGCGCCGGAGAGCTTCCTGCTCGCCAGCGCGATTCACGGCTTTCGCCGGGGAAAGTCGTATTTATCAGCCGAAACCTCGTTGCGCAAGCAGGGAACGTCAGGATCTGGCCACTTGTCGCACCAGCAGCACGTTCGGCCGCCGGCCCCTGACCCCAATGGACAGCAAGTACGCTCGCAGGCGTGCTATGCCCGGACCGGTCATGTGGAATCATCATGAACGTTTTGGCTGAATCGCTTGCCGGCTCCCCGGCGCTCATCCCCCATTCGCTCGACCTGGATCGCCTGACGATTACCTTGCTTCGGCTCAGCCGCGCCGATTATGAGGCGGCGAGTTTTCTCGATGCACGGATCGAGGACCCGGCCAGATTGATCCAGCAACTCACCTGGGCAGAGCTTGCGAGCGCCGTCGATCAGACCGATCTGTCAGAAAGTTGCCACTTCATCTTTCACATAGGCCATGTGGGTTCGACACTGCTGTCGCGTCTCCTTGGAAAACATCCCGCAATTCTCTCGCTGCGAGAGCCCCAAATCCTTCGTACGCTTGCACAGGCGACCCGGCAGCAGCGCGATGCCCACTTACCTGCCATTCTCAAATTGCTGTCTCGAACTTTCGAACCTGGCGCCCGGGCGCTGGTAAAGACTACGAGCTTCGTGTCCGAGATCTCCGCCGAACTGCTTGCCCGCTCCTACGCACCCCGGGCGCTGGTCATGGGAGTCGCACCGGAAACCTATCTGGCCTCCATCTTTGGCGGCGCGAACTCACCTCTGGAAGCCAGGATGCTCGCGCGTTCTCGTCTCACCCGCCTCGCGGCCCGCATGGGCGCCGCGTGGACGCTGGCCGAATTGGGCGAGGGAGAAGTGGTAGCCTTGGGCTGGGCGTGCGAAGCATCCGCCCTTGCCGACGCGGAGCAACGCGCCACCCTGCGCGTCCAAGCGCTCGATTTCGACGATTTTCTCGCCGATCCGCAAATTGCTCTTGCCCGCGTGTTCGCACATTTTTCCATCGAT
This sequence comes from Rhizomicrobium sp., assembly GCA_036495845.1. GTDB lineage: Bacteria > Pseudomonadota > Alphaproteobacteria > Micropepsales > Micropepsaceae > Rhizomicrobium. Next base: position 13,595 of record DASXMF010000121.1, on the reverse strand, counting down.
GTGGACGCGTGCGAAATCGCGCGCGTTCTTTCAGGGCCCGAAATGAGGACCTATTCGAAAGCGCCGCAGTACGCCTATGACCGGGAGTTGCGGCGATCCGTGCTCGATCAGGGACGAAGGAACCACGCTCGGGAGATCAACCGCGGACTTTCCTGGCTCGATCGCGCGGCAAATGAACTTCCGCAGCTTCGCACTGCGCTGGCGCTGTTCGAGAAATAAGTGCCCGGAAGAAGCAACGTTAATTTGGAGCGGGTGAAGGGAATCGAACCCTCGTCATCAGCTTGGAAGGCTGTTGCTCTACCATTGAGCTACACCCGCAATTGCGCGAAACGCGGAAATCAAGAAACAGAAATCGCATGGCTTGCCAAGCGGCAGAATGTGGCAAGGCTCTTCTTGGCCGTGTGAACCTCGTCGCGGCACCTTTCGCTCGCCTCGGTCGCGAAATCGGAGGTTGACCTGCCAAGCCGCAGCTCGCGAAGCGAGCGAAGGCTGGTGGGGGAAGTAGGACTCGAACCTACGAAGGCTTAGCCAGCGGATTTACAGTCCGCCCCCTTTGCCGCTCGGGACATTCCCCCATTGACGGAATTCCGCGGGACAGCCGCGCCGCGGCGGGCGGGTATCATCCAAACGCCTGAAAGTGTCAATAGAATCGGCCAGTCTGTGGTGGGCTAGTTTGAATTTACGAATTGATTCCCCTTGAAAGGCTTGGAACCCTGATGGATATGGCGCCCTCGGCAACATGACAGGCGATTATTCAAGGGCCGCGAGAGTTCGAAAAGTTTATAGAACAGCCGAGCCCCGGGCTGCTGCTTTCGATGTTGTCAGACGAATATACAACGTAGTCCCCAGCGACAGTAAAAATCCGCTTCTGCCCTCCTTCATTCGACCACCACTGATAACCCGTTACATCTGCGGGCAATTTCAATCGCCTTACCTCGGCATACTCTCGGGGTGTCATAACGGAATGCATATCAGAAGGCGGAGAATCGGTGACAAGCGCAAACCAAACGTCATCCGAAAGACGGTGAACTGCCAACTCGGAACCATGATTTGGTCCCAGTGCAAGAAGCACGCTCTGCCCCAATGTGCGCGCACGAGTCTCGCAATTCAGGCGATAGGGGTCGCTATACCACGTCGCAGGAGCAAGCGGAGGAACTTTGGATCCGCCCAGCGCGCGTAGCAAGTTTGCCTTTGGAATTACAAAGACATTCGATTGAAGTCCGGGCGGGCCGCCATCACCGTGAATCTTGACACATAAATCTTGCGGCACCGGCGGCAGCGGAATTCGGCGCTGAGTGATCCCAAAGCTTTTGTATGTAAGCCACTGCGAATAGTAAGTGAAGGCAATGTCGTAAACGAATGGCCCCCGCAGCTTGTCAACGCTTGCGATTTCGGCCCGCACCTGGGGGGAATCATCCATAGTTTTGCAACCTGCAAACTTCCCCCTATGCCACGCGCAAGACCTTGTCGGCCTGGTGCTGAGGTCAACGCCGTTATGACCAACGCGTGCGACGCTCACCCATGGATTGTCGCGGAACGGGCACAAGCTAAGTTTTGCGTAAGCTCCAAATGCGCCGCTTTGTTCGGTTAGTGTTCGTAGATTTTGATCGCTACGGAATCGAAGGTGAAGACTGTCTCTCCCGTCTTTGGCATGAAAAGGATCGAGCGACACAAAAGTCAGATCATTCACCCGCGTGGGAAGATAGCCAAGCACCCATGCCCCATCCCAAGCCCAAGCAGCGACAGCCACCACAACCAAAAATCCACCGATAAACCACTTCACGTGCGTTTCATTCGATTGCCCGACACGCCTGACGTTGGGAACAATCCTCGTCAAACTGATGGCTTCGGGCAAGATAGTTTCTGCAAGTTCGCAGTAAACGCCATCTGGCCCCAAGCAAGAGAACAAGCTTGCCTTTCGAGAGAGCCGGAGCATCACTGTAGGTAGGGCGGACCAAACAGGCTCACCATGCGCCCGGGCTGCCCGAGCAGGGTTCATTCAGATTTGCATTCCACGGGCACTTCCGCTTTCGCATTCGGGCAGGCTCAATAGGGGCCGATGGCCAGATCACACTCTCGGAGTCACGGTTCCCCTCAAGCCGGGGGACTCTGGCTCTATGGTGTGCATGCGGTAAAGGCCGCGCTCGCGAATCCGTCGCGCATGAAGCGGCGCTGCGTGCTGACCTTGAGTGCGGCGGAGGCAATCGGGACCACGTTATTAAGTCGAGTCGCCGTGGAGACCGCCGACGCCGAACGGATCGCGCGCCTCGTGCCATCAGGCGCCGTCCATCAGGGCGTGGCACTGCAATGCGAGCCACTCCCCCGCCGCGATCTCGAAGAGGTACTGCACCCCGCTACCCGTCAGACCATTCTGGTTCTGGACCAGGTCGCCGATCCGCACAATGTCGGCGCAATTCTGCGCTCGGCTGCGGCATTCGAGGCTGCCGCCGTGATCGTGCAGGACAGGCATGCTCCGCCGGAGTCAGGCACGCTTGCGAAGGCGGCGTCAGGCGGTCTGGACCTGGTGCCATACATCACGGTCGTCAACATTGCCCGTGCGCTGGAGCAGCTCGGCAACGCCGGCTTCTGGCGCGTGGCGCTAAGCGGCGAAGGCGAACAACCCCTTGCGCAGGCGGTGGCCGGCGGCAACATTGCCTTTGTCCTGGGCTCGGAAGGCTCCGGTCTGCGGCGCCTCGTACGCGCACGATGCGACAGTTCCGCCTTCATTGCCGTCGGGCAGCGAATGGACAGCCTGAACGTTTCCAACGCTGCCGCGATTGCGCTGTATGAGTGGCGCCGCCACGTCGACTTAACTGGTGCAATCTCGATACCCGAGTGAGAGGTAAAGATGCGTTCATGCCTGTTGTGGCTGATCGGGGTGCCCATCCCGATCATCATTCTGCTGTGGCTCATCACCGGGCACGCGTAGGATGCGCCAGCCTCAATAGATGGCCGCGACTTCGTTCACGCCGCCATTATTTTCGATGAAGACAAGCACCTTATAGCCCGCGGCCATTTCCGGCCGCCCCGACGCGTCGCGCAGCAAAACTCCGCCATTGCTCATGGTGTCCGTGCGCGGATCGATCGCAAAGCGCGGCGCGAGCCCGCGATATTGCGTGTCTATCAATGCGAAGAGGGTGCGGGCGGACTCTGGAGCGAGGCGTACGCAACCCGCGCTCGCCCGCGTGCCAAGGAGCTCGGCCTCGCTTCCCGTCGCGCCATGAATGGCAAGACCGGATTCCAGCCCGCCATTCACCCAGTTGAAGAACATCGCGTAAGGCATCGGTCGGTGCCACTGCAGCGAGACATGGTGGCGATAGGTGCGCGCGGGATCGAGTTCGTAATATCCGGCGGGCGTGTAACTTGGCAGTCTCTGTCCCTCGGAATTGTATTCGACCCGTTCGCGGCCGGTGGACACGGGCCAGTTGTAGAGCAGCGCGAAATCGCCTGGGGCGGCCTGCTTTCGAAACACGTACATACGCTGCGCCCAGGGACCGTGCGTCGCCTTGCTTACGTAGAGGAACAGTTCGAAATTTCGATAGAGGTCGTCGGTAAGACGGTTCCGCAAATGCGCCTCGATGCGAGCAAGCTCACTTGCGCCGAGGCGCGGCGGTCCGGTCAAATGGTGCGACGCTTCGCTCGATGCAATTCTGGAATCCGGCCCGCGCGTCCGCAAACCAAATTGCGGCAGGATCGCCTCGAATGGCGCGATATCCAGCCTGACCACCGCAGGGTCGCGGACGTGCCGGCTCAACCATCCATTCGCCAGAGCCCCCACCCCATTTAGACGCGATACAAATTCGCGCGTAGTTGCCAACGCGAAGCCACGCGCGGGAGCCGCCAGATTCGTCCCAACCGAATATGCGGCCCTGGTCGCTCCATCCGAAAAGTGGCGAATGCAAAGCTCTGCTCGTCCCGTCATTGCAGGATGGGCGGAAAGAATCGCAGCCGCAGCATAAAATGACGCCGCCGCAACATAGGCTCCACTTAGTCTTCTCAGTACCGGCATGAGCCCGCACGTCTCCAAGGCAAGGTCGCCGTCCGTTGTCGATTATGAAGCACCCTTTAACAGGATCGCTAACATTCGAGTCTGAAAGCAACACTTTATTTGTGAATTCCTTTCCGGCCGGACATATCATTCCGGGACGGTTACACAATCGAACCGGGTTGTTGGAATTCGGCGCAGGAGAAGCCAGTGAGCCCTCTCAGACCCCGCTTCCGTCTCGATACGCACCAGGTCACGAATCAGCCCCCGCCCTTCGTCGATGTGAACCTTTTCGAATCGGACCTCGCGCTGGTGGACGCGCTCGGCCAGGCAGGCGGTACTGCTCATGGTGGGAGCCTCGCGCAATTTGGCGCGCGTGCCGGTACTGCCGAACTTGCCGAACGGGCGATGCAGGCCAACCAGTTTCCGCCCCGCCTGAACACGTTCGATCGCTACGGTCGCCGGATCGACGAAGTGGATTACCATCCGGCGTACCACGCGCTGATGACGTTCGGGATCGAGGCCGGCGTGTCGGCCGCAGCGTGGAGCGAGGTAAGCGCAGGACACGTTCTGCATACGGCGCTTGAATTCCTGATGGCGCAGGTCGAGCCCGGCGTCTGCTGCCCGATGACGATGACCTATGCTTCCGTTGCCGCGCTCCGCCACCAGCCCGACATTGCTGCGCATTGGCTGCCGCGCATCCAGACCGCCAGATACGATTCGTCGTCGCGGCCCGCAACGACAAAAACCGGCGTCACGATCGGCATGGCAATGACTGAAAAACAGGGCGGATCGGACGTGCGCGCAAATACCACCCGCGCACGGCCGGCCGGCGATGCCGGACCGGGCCGGGCCTATCTTCTCACAGGTCACAAATGGTTCTGCTCGGCGCCAATGTGCGATGCCTTCCTGACACTCGCCTATGAAGAAGGAGGACTTAGTTGCTTTCTTGCGCCGCGCTGGACGCCCGAAGGCGAGCGCAACGCGATCGAGATCGTCAGGCTGAAGGACAAGATGGGCGATCGTGCCAACGCGTCGTCGGAGATCGAATACCACGGGGCCTACGCGGTGATGATTGGCGAACCCGGTCGCGGGGTGCGAACAATCATCGAAATGGTGCACCACACGCGGCTCGATTGCGCCATTGCGCCGGCGGCATATATGCGCCAGGCGGTCGCCAACGCGATCTGGCACGCTGAACACAGAAGCGCTTTTGAGAAAAGATTGATCGACCAGCCCGCCATGCGGACGCTGCTGGCCGATTTGGCTGTGGAATCAGAGGCGGCTACGGCACTAGTTTTTCGCGTGGCACGAAGCTTCGATGAATCAGCGAGCAGCTCAGAAGCTACCGCGTTCTGTCGCATCGCTACGCCGATCGCAAAATATTGGCTCAACAAACGCGTGGTGAACCTCGTGTACGAAGCAATGGAAGTGCAAGGCGGCGCCGGCTATGTCGAGGAGAGCGTCATGCCGCGCCTGTTCCGTCAATCGCCGCTCAATTCGATTTGGGAGGGATCAGGCAACGTCATCTGCCTGGACGTCCTGCGAGCGATGTCGCGCGAACCGGACAGCGTTGCCGCTTTCGTTACCGAGGTCGAGGCGGCGCATGGCTCTTGCGTGCTACTGGATTCTGCGATTGCACGCGTCAAGGATCGATTGGCCGCGCCTCACAGCGAAGCCGACGCTAGGCGACTCGTTGAAGAAATGGCGCTCGCGCTTCAGGGCTCGATACTTGTCCGGCACGGACCGGCTGCGGCAACCGATGCATTCTGTTCGACGCGCCTCGCCGAACGCCCCGGATATGCGTTCGGAGCCGTCGCGTCGACAATGGATTGCGACGCGATACTCGAGCGCGCGTCACCTCTCCGCTGAAGACGCACCGAATTTGCCCGAGCGCGGAAAACCGCGCGGCGCAAGGCGACCGGACTGCGCGCGCGTACCGCGCCAGTCCTTGAGTTCGGCGGCTGACCAAGTGCGGCCATTTGCGTCGCGCAATCCGTCCCTCCAGACGAAGCAGGTTGCATCGAGAAGGTGCCCATCCCTGTAGCGTTGCAGGATCACGCCGCGTCCGCGCGCGAGCTCGGGGATCTCCGCAAGTGGAAAGACGAGCAATTTGCGGTTTTGTCCGATCACGGCCGCCGAGTCGCCATCGACAAAGGCACATATCGCCGCCTCGGTTTGCGTCGGCACGTTCATCACCTGCTTGCCCGATCGCCTCAGAGCCACGGCATCGTTTTCCTCTGTGACAAAGCCATGCCCCGACGCAGCAACGAGAAGGAGCTTGCGGCCGTCGCGATGGACGAACATGGCAACGACGTCCGCTTCGGGGGGAAGGTCGATGAAGCTACGAATCGCCTCTCCATTCCCGCGCCCACCGGGAAGTTTTGCGCAATCGAGAGTGAAGAATCGCCCGTCGGTTGCAAACAGCATCAGACTGTCTGTCGTCTGGGCGTGAAGCCAGAATCGCCCTCTGTCGCCTTCGCGGTACTTGATCGCATCGCCCGGCTCCTGATGACCCTTGAACGTGCGAATCCAGCCCTTTTCCGAGCAGACGACCGTGACCGGTTCTCGCTCCACCATCGCGTCGATGGAGTCGGCGTCGGCCCCGATATCGGGCGGAGCGGAGAAAATCGTCCGGCGACGGCCGACCTGTGTCTTCGCACCGAATTGTTCGTCGATCGAGCGTACTTCGCCAATCAACTGCTGGGCCTGAAGCTGGTCCGATGCGAGGAGTTTGCGCAGGCCTTTCTGCTCGCTTGTCAACGCGGCATGTTCCGAGCGGATTTGGGCTTCCTCGAGTTTGCGCAAGGACCGCAGCCGCATGTTCAGGATGGCATCGGTCTGGAGATCCGTTAGTCCGAACGCCTTCATCAGCTTCGGCTTCGGATCCTCTTCGTTGCGGATGATCTTGATGACCTTGTCGAGATTGAGATAGACGGCGAGATACCCACCGAGCACCTCGATGCGTTGGGCTATCTTCTCCAGACGATGCTCCGTGCGGCGGCGGAGCACCTCGCGCCGGTGCGCCAGGAATGCGAGCAGGACGTCCTTGAGGCCCATGACCCGCGGCACAAGGCCGCCGTCGAGCACGTTCATGTTTAATCCGACGCGAGATTCGAGATCGGTAAGGCGGAAGAGCTGCTCCATAAGGAGTTCCGCATCCACGCTGCGATTCTTCGGCGCAAGCACGATTCGGATTTCGTCCGTCGATTCGTCGCGGACGTCTTCGAGAAGGGGCAGCTTCTTCTGCTCGATCAACTCGGCAATGCGTTCGATCAGCTTCGCCTTCTGAACCTGGTAGGGCACCTGGTCGACGATAATCTGATAGCTGCCTCTCGCGCCTTCGATTCTTTCCCAGCGGGCGCGCACGCGAAAACTTCCGCGGCCGCTACGATAGGCTTCGGCGATGGTGGCGCGATCGTCGACAATGATGCCGCCAGTCGGAAAGTCGGGACCCTTCACATGCTTGAGAATTCGCGAATCCTGGAGCGCAGGATTCTCGATGAGCGCTGCCAATGCGGCGCATATCTCGCCCACATTGTGCGGGGGAATGGAGGTCGCCATGCCCACCGCGATCCCGGTGGCGCCGTTGGCAAGCAGATTGGGAAAGGCCGCGGGCAGAACGATCGGCTCGCGGTCTTCGCCGTCATATGTGGAGCGAAAGTCAACTGCGTCCTCGTCAAGGCCGTCGAGCAGCGCCTGGGCGACTGCGGTAAGCCGGCTTTCCGTGTAGCGCATCGCAGCGGGATTATCGCCGTCGACATTTCCGAAATTGCCCTGCCCCTCGATCAACGGATAGCGAACGGCAAAATCCTGCGCCAGACGCACCAGGGCGTCGTAGACCGCCTGCTCTCCGTGCGGGTGAAAGCGGCCGATCACGTCGCCAACGACTCGCGCGCATTTTTTGAACCCGGCCTGCGGGTTCAATCCCAGCTCGCGCATCGCATGCAGAAGGCGGCGGTGGACCGGCTTGAGCCCATCGCGCACGTCGGGCAATGCCCGCTGCATGATGGTGGAAAGCGCGTAGGCCAGATAACGTTCGCCAAGCGCCTTGTTCAAAGGCGCCGGCCTGATGTCGTCCGGGTTCGGCAGTTCGCCCATCGTTGATCCTTACTCGAAGACTTACGCCGATTCGCGCGCGGCAAGCTCGTCCAGACGCAGCCGCGCTGCCGGCATCGGCCGGTCCTGCGGATGAAGAACACGCGCTCCCAGAAAATGGCCCGTCAGACGCAGTGCGGCTGCCGTCTCTGCAATGGTTGCCGCACAACCCCCGCGATGGGCGAGGAACTGCGGCAGTTCAAACAGCTTCGTCCGATAGGGCGCGCCAGCCTGGCGCGATACCGCACGGCCAGTTTTCGGCGACACGTAACACAGCTCCTCAGTGCTGCCCGTTGCCGCGCACCGGGCAAGGTCGAGTCCGAAACCGAGCGCTTCGAGAACGCCGGATTCCCAGCGCGCAAAGACCGGTCCCCAATGGGCAAAATCCGCGACGGCCATCGCATCGAGAAGAATTTCCGCGGCGTCGAAAATCGATGCGTGAGGTTCACGCTCGGGCAACACGCCGCGCGCAACGGCGGCGAAGGCGTTGAGGCCAATCAGCGTCTCGCGCCGCTCCAGCAGTGCTCCCGCCCTCTCGCGGCGCATCTCGACGGCAAAACTTCCGAGATTCTCGGAAGTCCGCGCCCGCCATATCACGGCGACGCTGTTTCCCGGCATGAGTAATGATTTGATCCGGCGCGACGCACCCCCATGTACCAGGCCGAGATGGCGGCCATGTTGCCGGGTCAGCGCCTCGAGGATCGCACCGCTCTCGCCGTGACGGCGCACCGAAAGTCCAATGGCATCGTCGTTCCACTCCATGGGACTGAATCTAATTCCCCGGATCGTCCAGTCCGATGGCTTGCAGATAGGCGCGATCCTCCGGCCAATGCTCGCGGACTTTGACGAACAGGAACAGATGCACGCGCCGATCGAACAGGTTTTCCATTTCTCTCCGTGCGGCGGCGCCGATCGCCTTCACGGCCTGACCGCCCTGTCCGAGCACGATGCCCTTCTGGCTGTCGCGCTGGACGTAGATCATCTGTTCGATCCGGACAGAACCATCCTTGCGCTCCGTCCAGCTCTCGGTCTCCACGGCCGATTCATACGGCAGTTCGTCGTGAAGCCTGAGATAAAGCTTTTCGCGCGTGATCTCCGCAGCAAGGAGCCGAGAGGGAATGTCAGCAACCTGATCGGCGGGATAAAGCCATGCGCCGGGAGGCATCTTGTCGACGCACCACGCCCGAAGCTCCGCGAGACCATCGCCGTTCAGCGCCGAAATCATGAACACGCGTTCGAAAAATTCGTGCTGGTGAAGCTTTTCCGCAAGAGGCAGGAGACGTTCATGCGCCATTGCATCGATCTTGTTGAGCACGAGCGCGACGTTCCTCCGGCTGGATTTGTGCAATTCTTCCGCGATCTCCCGGCAGTCGGCAACCGCCGCACTTTTGTCGCGCGAGGCCGCGGCAGCATCGATCACAAGCAACACCGCATCCGCCTCGCTCGCGCCACTCCAGGCCGCGCGCACCATCGCCCGATCCAGGAGACGCCGGGGGCGAAAAATTCCCGGCGTGTCCACAAAGACGATTTGCGTCTCGCCTTCGATTGAAACGCCGCGGATTCGCATCCGTGTCGTTTGCACTTTTGGCGTGACGATCGAAACTTTCGATCGTACCAAGTTATTGACGAGCGTCGACTTGCCAGCATTCGTCGCGCCAATCACGGCAACGAACCCGCAACGGGAATCCCCTCCATTCATTCCCAGCCCTGCCCCAGCCTTTCGAGCATGGCCTTCGCCGCCGCTTGCTGGGCCTCGCGCTTTGAGCGGCCCTCTCCCAGCGCGGCGCTTTCTCCGGCCACGCTCACCTCCACCACGAAATGTGGTGCATGATCGGGACCTTCCCGTGTCACGATCCGATATACCGGCACGCCGCGCGGCGCGCGCGAACGCGACTGCGCCCATTCCTGGAGCATGGTCTTGGGGTCACGCATGTCGGCGGCAAGGTCGGCAAATGCTCTTGCCCAGTGGCGCGCAATAAACGCGCGCGCCGCTTCAAATCCCGCATCGAGATACAGTGCAGCAATAACCGCCTCGCAGGCCCCACCGAGAATTGCACTCTTTCGGCGCCCTCCGCTCGCTGCCTCGGAAGGGGCAAGCAACACGTGCTCCGAAAGGCCCGCGGCCTCGGCCACGGCCGCACAAGTTTCTCCTCGCACGAGCGCATTGTACTTGAGCGCGAGCATGCCCTCGGGGTCCTCGGGGAAATTCGCAAAAAGCATTTCCGCGACGACGAGACCCAATACGCGATCGCCGAGAAACTCCAGGCGTTCGTTGGAAGCAGTCGAGCTCGCGCTGGCATGGGTCAGCGATCGCTCGAGCAGCTGGGGATTCTCGAAGACGTGCCCGAGGATTCTCTCGAGCTCAGAGTGACGGGCCCGCTCAGTCAATGACGGTAAGCAGGCGATCGTACCGGATCGACCACGGCCACTTCCAAAGCTCCCACCATTGGGCGCTGCTATCGTTCGAAAAGAAGATCAGCACGGCTTTGCCTTCGATGTTCTGGGCGGGGACGTAGCCCACATCGGCTCGGCTGTCTGCGGAATTGTCGCGATTGTCCCCCATCATGAAATAATGTCCGGGCGGCACCACGTACAGCGGAGTGTTGTCGCTCGGACCATTCCTGATGCGGTCCAGCACATAATAGCTCTTGCCCCCCGGAAACGTCTCGCGATACCGCGGCACATTGTTCACGCCCCCATAAGGGTCGGTCTCCACATAGTCGGCCGCTCGCACCTTCGGTATCGGCTTGCCGTTCAACCAGACTTGTCCATCGATCATCTGGACACGGTCGCCCGGCAGGCCGACGACACGCTTGATGAAATCCTTCATGTAGTCTGGTGAATTCGCGTTGGGCATCTTGAAAACAACCACGTCGCCGCGTTGCGGCCCGGTACCGAACACGCGTCCGGGAAACGGCGGGAATCCGAAGGGAAACGAATAGCGGCTATAGCCGTACGCGAATTTCTCGACGAAGAGATAGTCGCCCACGAGCAGGGTATTCTCCATCGAGCCCGAGGGAATATTGAACGGTTGAAAGAGGAACGTGCGGATCACGAGCGCAATCAATAGCGCATAGACGATCGTCTTGACCGTCTCGATCCACGATTCGCCCTCGGCCTTTTCCTTGACCGGCGGCGGCGCCTTGCCGGGCGGGATGAGTTCAGCTGGTTTTGGGACCGCCTGTCTTGAGATGCCCTGACCCTCGACGGGCGCGGAAGCTGCATCGTTCATTTCAGGCGGGGTCGACATGTTCAAGGTTCCGAAGTTGGAGAAACGAAATACCTGGCGGCGCGTCAAGCTGCACTCTGCCTGCGCGAGGTGTTTGCGTCATTGTGGCGCGAGCGCGCAACAGCGGAAATGACCACGATCGCTTGCGCCAGGGGAAAATCATCGGTGATCGATAAATCTATCTGGGCGACGTGTCCCGCCGGCGTGATTTCTGCCAGTCGCGCAAGCGCGCCGCCCGTCAGCGTCAGGCCCGGCTTCCCACCCGGCAGGTTGACGACCCCCATATCGCGCCAAAAGACACCCTTGCGCAATCCCGTTCCAAGCGCCTTGGCACAGGCTTCCTTGGCCGCAAAGCGTTTGGCATAGCTTGCGCCGCGCTGTGCGCGCCGTTCGGATTTGGCACGCTCGGTCGCCGTGAATACTCGAGCGAGAAAGCGTTCACCGAAACGCTCGATGCTTTTCTCAATCCGCCTTATGTCGATGAGGTCTGAACCGATACCCAGGATCATGCCGTATTGCGTCCTTCGCTCCTGGCTCGCGCCTCGTCCATGAGCGCTCGCATGCGCCTGATCGCCGCGTCGAGCCCCGAAAAGATTGCCTCTCCGACCAGGAAATGTCCGATATTGAGTTCGCAAATCTCGGCAATGGCGGCGACGGGGCCAACCGTGTCGTAACCGAGCCCGTGACCGGCGTGGATTTCCAGACCCAGAGATGCACCGCGTTCGGCCGCCAGGCGGATGCGCGCGAGTTGGAATTCACGTTCGTTGGCGTCGTCCGAGGCGGCGGCCTCGCAATACGCTCCCGTGTGCAGTTCGACCACCGGCGCACCGAGAGACCTTGCCGCTTCGATCTGCCGGAGATCGGGCTCGATGAACAGCGAAACGCGGATATTTTCGGCCCCGAGCAGGCGCACGACGCCAAGCAATCTGTCACACTGTCCGGCGGCATCGATTCCGCCTTCGGTCGTGCGTTCTTCGCGCCGCTCGGGAACGATGCACGCGGCGTGCGGGCGATGGCGCAGCGCGATGCTCTCCATCTCGGCGGTGGCAGCCATTTCGAGATTGAGCGGCAGCGGTATCTCCCGCCTCAGCCGCTCGATGTCTTCATCCGAGATGTGCCTGCGATCTTCGCGCAAATGAGCGGTAATCCCGTCCGCCCCTGCGCGCTGTGCCAGTTTGGCCGCACGAACCGGATCTGGATGTCTGCCGCCTCGCGCATTGCGGATGGTGGCGACGTGATCGATGTTCACCCCGAGACGCACCCGGCTCATGTCGCCTCGCTCCCGGCGGTATCCTGCGGCCCGCGCACGCGATCCACCGACTCGACGGCCGCATTTACCCTCAGCGCTCCCAGAATATTCTGCAGATGCGCAACGTCGCGTACTTCGATATCGATCAGGAACTCGAAGAACAGGGGATTGCGGCTGGCGACCATGAGATTGAAGATGTTGCCGCCATTGTTGCCGATGACGCTGGCAAGAACGGCAAGCGAGCCCGGGGCGTTCTTCACCCGCACACGCACCCGCGCGACCGAGTTTCCCGCGTCGGCGGAATGCGCGTCCCACCGCACGTCGAGCCAGTCATTCATGCTCGATTGCGCCTGCTCCAGCGCTCCGCAATCTATCGTATGAATGATGGCCCCTTCGCCCGGGATCATCACGCCGACAATTCGGTCGCCTGGCAAGGGATGGCAGCACTCCCCGAGCCGATAAGAAATTCCTTCTGTCAGTCCCCTGATCGAAATCGGCTTGCGGTCCCGCGCGCCCGTACGTTTAACACGCGCAGGGTTGCGGCGAATCTCCGGAAACACGGCGTGCAAAACATCGTCGGCGCGAAGGGCGCCGCGGCCTACCTGCGCATAGACTTCGTCGGCGCGAGGGAGACGCAGTTTCTTTGCCACCTCGTCGACCGCCTTTCGCGTCAATTCCACGTTCTCGTCGCTGAAGGCTTTCTCCAGAATCTTTCGCCCCAGGCTCGCATGTTCGTCGCGCCTGGCATGGCGCAGAAACCGGCGAATCTCGGCCCGCGCCCGCCCGGTGACGACGAACTGTTCCCACAAGGGCGACGGCGTCTGGTCTTTCGTGCGGATGATCTCGACCTGGTCGCCATTCTTGAGCGGCGTGTGAAGCGGAACGTGCGCGCCGTTGACCTTCGCGCCCACGGTCGAATGTCCAAGATCTGTATGTACGGCATAGGCGAAATCGATTGGTGTAGCGCCGCGCGGCAAGGAGATCAGGTCGCCCTTCGGCGTGAAGCAGAAGACCTGATCCTGGTACATGTGCAG
>DASXMF010000120.1:0-5503 GCA_036495845.1 Rhizomicrobium sp. | reverse complement strand
TTTTTCTTCCCCCGCTTGCGGGGAGAGTGGCGGGGTGAAGAATGTTAGTTTTCGCCACAGTCTATTTGGTAGCCGCGCTGGCGCAGGATGCTCTGATTCCGCCAGATGCCGAGCAACAAAAGCAAGCCATACTTAAGCTCGATGATGCAGGTGTGGACGCTCAGTTCCAATGTCCGGACACGTTGCCAAACCCAGAAAGGGACGAAATGTGGAAGATTGGTCTATTTCTGTATTGGGCCAAGAACAAACACCCCGACTGGACGTATGCTCGAACGGTCGAGTTTCGACACGAACTTTTCATAAGGCATCAATGTGCTCCTTGGCCTCCGCACTCCTAGTATCGGGTCCGCGAACTAAGACATCCCGGCTGCGGAGAGCCGTCACATTCGTCCGCCGGGACGCGGAGGAAGGAGAATTGTCTTCGTTGGCGTGCCATCCCCGGCGAGCTGACAGGCGAGACCCGGGACCCAGCAACACCCGTATTATTGACTCCAGTCGGAGCGCACTGCTTCTGGGTTCCCGGTTTCGCGGGAATGACACGCTTTCCTGCATTGGCAGAAGTGAGTCATGAACAATTCTTTCAAAATCGCGGCGGCACGAAGAGCGCTCGAACTCGTCGAAGACGGAATGAAGCTCGGCCTCGGCACGGGTTCGACGGCGGACGCGTTTCTCGAATTGCTGGCGCAAAGGATTCGGGCTGGCCTCAAGATTACGGGCGCGGCGACGTCGAAGCGCACCGAGGATCGGGCCCGCGCGCTGCACATTCCGCTCGACGATCTCGACCGGCTGGCGCCACTCGACCTCACCATCGACGGCGCCGACGAAGCCGACCGCGCGCTCAATCTCATCAAGGGCGGGGGCGGTGCCTTGTTGCGCGAGAAGATCGTTGCGGCATCTTCGAAACGCATGATCGTAATCGCGGACTCGTCGAAGCTGGTAGAAAAACTCGGCCGCTTTCCGTTGCCCGTCGAAGTGACGCCCTTCGGTCATGAAACGACCGCGCGGCGCATCGCCCAAGCTGCGGCGCGACTCGGCTATCGGGACGTGAATGTCTCCGTCCGGTCGATCGCCGGCACCTGGTTCACCACCGACAGCGAGAATCTGGTCGTGGATTGTGCCTTCGGCGCCATCGCGGACGCGCCCGCGCTCGGGGCCGCTCTCGGCGTGATTCCCGGTGTGGTCGAGCACGGGCTTTTCATTGGGCTCGCCTCCACCCTCGTCATCGCGGGCGAAAGCGGCGTAGATATAATGAATCGCCCACCCTCCCCTTGAGGAGGGGTCGAAATTTGCGAGCGCTCTCGCGCGAAGCAAATTTCGGGGAGGGGTGAGGCCACAACGGCACCCCTCCCCGAAATTCTTCTTGTCGCTTTCGCTCCAAGAGGAATTTCGACACTCCCTCAAGGGGAGGGTTGGCATCGGAGCCAATTCTCATGCCCCCGAAATACGATTTCGATCTCTTCGTCATCGGCGGCGGTTCGGGCGGCGTGCGCGCGAGCCGGCTTGCCGCACGGGCCGGCGCGCGCACGGCGATCGCCGAGGAATACGGTTTCGGCGGCACCTGCGTGATCCGCGGCTGCATTCCCAAGAAGCTGCTCGTCTACGCCAGCCATTTCGGCGAGGATTTCGAGGATAGCGCGGGGTTCGGCTGGACGGTTCCCGAGCGGCGTTTCGACTGGAATGTGCTCATCGCAAACAAGAACAAGGAGATCGCCCGGATCGAGGAGGTCTATCGCGAGAATGTCGAAAATGCCGGTGTCGAGATTTTCCGCGAGCATGCCGAGTTCGAAGATGCACATACTGTGCGCCTGAAAAAGAGCGGCCGCAGCATCTCCGCCGAACGCTTCCTGATCGCCACGGGCGGGCGGCCGTCGCGCGACATGGGTCCGGCGCCGGGCGCGGAGCACTGCATCACCTCGAATGAAGCCTTCTACCTCGAGAAATTCCCGCGGCACATCGTGATCGCGGGCGGCGGCTATATCGCCGTCGAGTTCGCGCACATCTTCCACGGATTGGGCGCCGAAGTGACGCTTGTCTATCGCGGCCCGAAAATCCTGCGCGGCTTCGACGAAGACATGCGCGATGCGGTCCAGCAATCAAGCCAGCGGCGCGGCATCCGCGTTCTGCTCGACCGCGCCTTCACCAAGGTCGAGAGAAGCGGTGACGAGGTCTTTGCCTTCACGAACAAGGACGACATGCTCGAAGCCGACGAGGTGATGCTCGCCATCGGCCGCGTGCCCAACACCGACGGAATGAGCCTCGAGAAGACCGGGGTGGCGCTCGGCAAGCGCGGGCAGATCCGCGTCGACGAATTCTCGTGCTCGAACGTTCCGCACATCTACGCGGTGGGAGACGTGACCGACAGGCTGGCGCTGACCCCGGTTGCGATTCACGAGGCCATGGCATTCGTGAAGACGGTGTTCGAAAACGATCCGACGCCCGTCGATCACGTCAATGTGCCGACGGCGGTCTTCAGCCAGCCGGAGATCGGAACCGTCGGGATCAGCGAGGCACGCGCGCTCGCAGAAGGCTTTGCGATCGATGTCTACAAGTCGAGTTTCCGTCCGCTCAGGAACACGGTGTCCGGGCGCGCCGAACGCGCGCTGTTCAAGCTCGTGGTTGATGCGAAGACGGACCGGGTGCTGGGCTGCCATCTGTTCGGTGCGGAGGCGGCCGAGATTATCCAGTTCGTCGCTGTGGCGATGAAAATGGGCGCAACGAAAGCGAATTTCGATGCGACGGTGGCGCTGCATCCAAGTCTCGCCGAGGAATTGGTGACCATGCGCGTGAAGGCCCATTCGAAAGGGCCGGAGTAGCTTTCAGTCTCACATCAGCGACGCAAATGGTTCGAGCGCGGCTTCGGCATCTTCGAGATCGTGTGTGCCGTTTTCTTCGTCCATGTCCTGCGCATAGCGCGTGGCGGTGCGAAACGCATCTTCTGCGATCTTCACGCGCTGGCTCGCATAGTCCGCATAGGTCAACTGTCCGTCATAGAGAGCGACGCGCAATTTGCCGCTCTCTATCCAGGCGTCAGTGATGTAGGAGACGAGCTTGTCGACTTTCAACTGCGTTGCGTCGGGAGGGATGGGAGCTTCGCCAAGTACCCGCCGCGCTTCGGACTGGCAGAGGTCGATCGCCTCCGCCCACAAGCCGATCGCCTGGCGTTCCGTGGCGTCCGGCAGGCTCGAATTCGTCAGGACCGCAAACGGCACGGGCCCGTCGGCGGGTGATTTGAATAGCTCGACCTTGCCGCGGATCGGATCCAGCGCCGGAGCGTGCGCCCGGGCCGAGCAAGCCTGAATCGCCGCCCTGGTCTTGTCGCCGAAGCTGCCGGAGCTGAACTCGTATCTGATGTTGCCGACGGTGCCGCAGCCTGCAAGGGCGAGCGCCATCGCCACTCCGATCGTTTTTTTCATGTGTCCGCTGGTCAACGAGGATCGCGGGAAGCCTTTTAGGGCAGGGAAGGGGGCTCTGCCAGACCGGCACGCCCTACACGCTTCGGGGAGAAACGGCTCGCAGAGCTAGTGTCCCAATTCCGAAATTCGCACGATCCCTATATCGGGCCCTGGGCGAATTTCGGAATCGAAGGACACTAGCAATCCATTGATTCTAGTGTCGTTTTGGTTTCGAAGTTTGCCAAGAAGGTGATATCGATCATAGGACGAACTTCGAAACCACGACACTAGCCCCTTTCCGACGTATACCCTGCGCTATGACGCTGAACTGGAACCCTTCGAGCTGGCGGGGAAAACCGATCCGCCAGGTGCCTGTCTATCCGGACCCGGAGGCCCTGGCGGCCGTCGAGCTGCGGCTGAAGACTCATCCGCCGCTCGTTTTCGCCGGCGAGGCGCGAAGCCTGAAGGCACGCCTGGCTCAGATCGCCGAAGGCAAGGCCTTCCTGCTGCAGGGCGGCGATTGCGCGGAAAGCTTCGCCGAGTTTCACCCGGACAATATTCGCGATTCGTTCCGCATTCTGCTGCAGATGGCCGTAATCCTGACCTTCGCCGCGGCCATGCCGATCGTGAAGGTCGGACGCATCGCCGGACAATTCGCCAAGCCCAGGACCACGGATATGGAGACGCGGGGCGAGGTGACGCTGCCCTCCTACCGCGGTGACAATGTCAATGCGATGGAGTTCGATTCCGCGAGCCGCACGCCCGACCCGGCGCGGCTCATGCAGGCCTACGCGCAGTCCGCCGCCACGCTCAATTTGCTGCGCGCCTTCGCGCAGGGTGGATATGCCGATCTGCACAATGTGCATCGCTGGACGCTGGGGTTCATAGCCGGTTCTCCGTCCGGCGAGCGCTACCGCGCGCTTGCGCAACGGATCTCCGAAACTCTTGAATTCATGGAAGCCTGCGGGATCACGCCGGATTCAACCCCGCAATTGCGGGCGACCGAGTTCTATACGAGCCACGAAGCTTTACTTCTGGGCTACGAGCAGGCGCTCACGCGCATCGATTCGACAAGCGGTCACTGGTACGACACCTCAGCGCATTTCCTGTGGATCGGCGACCGCACGCGCGACCCCTCAGGCGCACATGTGGAATTCTGCCGCGGCCTCAAGAATCCGCTCGGGCTGAAGTGCGGCCCGTCGCTCGAAGAGAGCGACCTCATCCGGCTGCTTTCGATCCTCAATCCGGACAACGAGGCCGGGCGTGTAACGCTGATCTGCCGCTTTGGCGCGGACAAGGCGGGCGAAAAACTGCCGCGACTCATTCGCGCGGTCGCGCGCGAGGGCGCAGCCGTCGTATGGTCCTGCGATCCCATGCACGGCAACACGATCACTTCGCAAACGGGGCTGAAGACACGCTCCTTCGAGCGCATTCTCAAGGAAGTGAAAACCTTCTTCGATGTGCATCGCGCGGAGGGCACTCACGCTGGCGGCGTGCATTTCGAGTTGACGGGGCAGAATGTGACCGAGTGCCTGGGCGGCGCGCAGGCGATCTCCGAAGAGGATTTGTCGCGCCGGTACAACACGCATTGCGATCCGCGACTCAACGCCAACCAGGCGCTTGAGCTTGCTTTCCTGATGGCGGAAAGTCTGCGCGCCGAGCGCTTGAAGAGCGCACGCTTCGCGGCCTCGGCCTGAGGCCCGCGGGCCGAGGGAGAGGGGGAGATCCATGGGCGCGGCGCGCCTGCTCGCGAAGGGTTGGGTGATCTTTTGTCTCTACGCGGGAGGACTCGCTCTCATTCGGGCCCTGACGAAGGGGATTCCTGCCGCGGATCTGCTGTGGACGATCTCGGTCTGCGTGCTGCTCTTCGGCGCGATGGGATTGCTGTTCATTTCGGGTTACGGCTTGTCGGCCGGCCATGTGCGCGTCTTCGGCCCGGAGGGCTTAAGGCCCGCGCAATTGATCCCGGGGTTCAACGAGCTGGTGTTTCTCGCCTTCGCGCTCATCGTGTTCTGCGCCCAGGGCTTCTACGCGCCGGTCCATCACACCGGAGCGGTGGTTGAGGCGCTTGAGAGCGCGATGCAATTCGCCGTCATCGGACAGCGCACCCT
>DASXMF010000119.1:0-4826 GCA_036495845.1 Rhizomicrobium sp. | reverse complement strand
ACCGAATGGATGAAGAGCAACGGCACCATCTGCGGCACCGCGATCACCGTGCCCCACCACAAGAGCTTCTTCAGCGCGACCTTGCGGCAAAGCACGCCATAGATGATGAAGGTCGGAATGAAGGAAGCGGCGAAGATCGCGTTCCACTCGCCCCACTCGGCATCCGTGGCGTGTAGCGTATTTTGCAGGTGATATTGCAGCGGCGTGGTCGAGCCCGGCGCGAAATTCCAGAGCAGCCAGATCAAGAGCGCCGGATAGATCGGCCAATGCCGCGCCAGTCGCTTCAGGTCAACGATCGGATGAGCGCGCTCGCCATTCTCGGCATGGACATTGTCGAACACCTCACGCGGCCGCCACAGGGCATAGACCGCAACGGTCGCCATGATCGCGGCTCCCACCAGGAACAGCGTGCGCACGGCCTCGTCGCCGGCCTGATGCTCGAGCCGGTCGGAAAGCAGGCCGCCGGCGAGCAGCGCTGCCATGGTCGGGATCGAGAGCACGATGTTCCAGAGCGCGCTGATCTGGCCGGTCATCGCGTGCTGCTGGCCCAGCGCCGCGGTCAGCCCGTTCTGCGCGCTTGCGACAAAAAGGAAGCTCACGGTGAGCGCGATCACGGCGATGAGCAGGGTCGACATGCCGAGCGAGGTCGCCGCGAACAGGGCATAGAGCAGCGCGCTGGTGGCGCCGAACAGCAGCATGAAGCCGCGATCGCGAAGCCCGAGCGGATTCCAGCTATCGCGGATAAAGCCGAAGACAAAGGAGAGATAGAGCGGGATCGCCGCCACCAGGCGGAAGGTCGCTACCTCATGCGCCTGAAGGTGCAGCTTGTTCTTGAGCAGGAAGCTGACGGGGATGTCGATCAGGCCGCCCGCCGGCGAGCCGAACGCCAGCAGCACGATGAGCACGCCGAGATAAACGAAGATGCGCCGGCGCGCCGACGAAGGCAGCGTGGTGGGCGCGGCAGCGGCAGCTGAACGTTCAATCGTCATGAGGCGCGATCTTGCCGAAAGCTTGTAGGGTAGGCAAAGGCGCTTTTGCGCCGTGCCCACCGCCAGCAGCACCGTCACCCATGGTGCCTTCGCCCTCGCATGTTGAAATACCGTTTTTCGTGAATCGCTTTGCCCACCCTACAAGGGCGGGCGCGAATTTGCCCGCCCCAACGCGCGCAATTTGCCCTGAAATTTGCTTTGACTTGGGCCCGGCAATCGAGGACAAGCCGCCCATGCCGAAAAAACCTGGGACCAATCCCAAGGGCGAGTTCGCCTTCTTCAACGTCGTCTATGAAGACGATTCCGTGCGCTCCAACCGCCGGGTGCCGAGCGAGCTGCTTGGCGGCCTCGAGGGCGACGAACCGGCGCGCGGCTTCATCATGGAGCAGGACCGCGAGATCTCCGAGAAAAGCGGCCGCGCCCCACTCGCGATCAAGAGCATCGAACGGGTCGGGGCGAAGAAGAAATAAGGCCTGCGGTTCGAGCTTCCAGCCGTTCATACGAGATACTGCCGCACCTTCCCGGGCCTCATGGTTCGAGACGGCGCTGCGCGCCTCCTCACCATGAGGGTTTGACGTCGCGCCGCGCACTCCGACCTCATCCTAAGGAGCTGGGGAGCTGCGTCTTGAAGGATGGGCGCGCGAAGAAGGCGTGCAGGCTACGAGACATGACTTCGCATTCCCGCGGCACGAATTGCCCGAGCTTTGCATCTCGTTCACCTCGAGAAATCAAGGGCGCAGGGATCGTGCCCTCTCCCGCGCGAAAAACCTGAAGATCAGGATCGGACAAGCAAGATCAGCATCCGACAAGGCCCGTTGTGGCGCGTTGCTATTTTCGGCGAGCCGGCCAAATGCGCCGGATGGCCGCAACGCAACAGGAGAGCACAATGGCGCGATTTCCTTCCTGGCGTCCCTCTCGCAGACACCTCATCAGGGGCGCGGTGGGCGCGAGTCTGTTCGCCGCTCAATCGATCGGCACATCCTCGCGGCCGAAGGCTGCTGCCGCGTCGCTGGCAGCCAACACGCCGACGTCGGGAGATATCAACACGCGCGTCGTCCCAAAGACAAATGAAACGCTTCCAGCGATCGGGCTCGGGACCTTTCTTGCCTTCGACACGATCCCCGGACAGCCGCGCGACAATCTGCGCGACGTGATCCAGCACTATTGGGACGCGGGTGTACGGCTGATCGATACCTCGCCGCTCTATGGCACGGCCGAGAACACGGTCGGCGATTTCGCCACCAGCCTCGGCATCAACCAGGCGATGTTCGTTGCGGACAAGATCTGGTCAACCGGAGATTTTCTGAGCGACGAAAGCCATGCCCTGCGGAGCCTCGATCTGTCGCTCGGCCGCCTCTGGCGCGAACAGATTGATCTCATGCAATGTCACAGCCTGGTCAATGTCGATGTCATCGTCCCCTACTTGAAGGCCTGGAAGAAGGAGGGACGGATTCGCTACGTCGGCGTGACGCATTACGAAAACGCCTATCATGAGCCGCTCGCCGACTGGGTCGAGCGTGGCGAGGTGGATTTCGTGCAGGTGAATTATTCGATCTTCAACCGCGTGGCAGAACGGAGGCTGCTGCGCGCCGCCTCCGACCATGGCGTCGCGGTCATGATCAACATGCCCTTTGAAAAGGCGCGGCTGTTTCGAATTGTCGAGGGAAGGCAGGTTCCGGATTTCGCCCGGCAGATCGGGATCGACACCTGGGCACAGTTCTTTCTCAAATGGGTCATCTCGAACCCCGTGATCACCTGCGCGTTACCATCGACGTCCAATCCTGAGCATGCGCTGGAGAATGTCAGGGCCTTGCGCGGGCCGCTGCCTGATCCGGACACGCGCGAACGGATGGCGCGTTCCATGCAGGACTTACCGGGATTTGATCGGATCGCCGAGATGCCCTGGTACCCCGGCAAGCAATATCACGGTATCATTGGCCGCGCCCAAGCGGAGTTGCGCGCGCGATCCTGAGCGGCCAAATCGCGATGCATTATGAGCGGCGGGCTGAGCCATTGTCGACGGAATGGCGCTCCTTTCAATGGAGCGGCGGCGCCTTTGACACAGCACGTCGATCCCTCACCGAACGCGTTGAGGGCATCATCTGCGTGCCCCAACATCTCATCATGGTTACGTTGAAGGGCGGCGCAGAATATCAGGAGGTCGAAGCCTCGTGTGGTCATCGCTTTGTCGGCAGCGACCACGCGGGCACGGTGTCTTTTGTGCCCGCGCATTGCCGGCGTCATCTGAAGCTGAAAGGCGTCACGGCCGAATGGGCGTCGGTCTCGATCGAGCCCGCGCTCCTGGAGGCGGATACACCTTCGCGAACGGATCTGCTCGATCATGCGGCCTTTACCAACGCGAGCGACGACTTCCTGCGCGCGGCCGTGCTCGAGCTTGCGCGCCTCTACCGTCTCGATAACGGGCTCGATACGCTCTATTGCGACGCCCTTTCAAGGGCGATGGCGAATTATCTTCTGCGCCGTTACGCCCACAGCCCGACCCGCATTAACGGGGCACGCGCCTTGCCTCGGTGGAAGCTGCGCAGGGTTTTCGATTACATCGAGGCCAATCTGCATCTGGAGCTACGCATCGCCGACCTCGCAAGCGTGGCCGACGTGACGCCAGGCCATTTTCATCGCGCCTTTCGCATGGCGACCGGACGAACCCCGCTGGCGTTCATCACGGAGCGACGTGTTCGCATGACGATGTCGATGCTCGCCGAGAGGGATGTTTCGATTGCGGAAGCCTGCGTGCGCGTCGGCTTCGTCAGCCCAGCCCATTTCACCCGCGTGTTTCGCAATGCAACGGGGATGAACCCGTCGGAGTTACCGGGAGAAGGCCGGCCAGTAGCCCGGATGGGCGAACCGATCCTACCCCGATTTCGCTCTTCAACCTTCGATCAATCGCTGCCTTCGTAGCCTAAGGCGGAAAACGAAAACGGCGGGCTTTCGCCCGCCTTTTTTCGATGAATGCCCGGGTCCCGCCCACGCCAAGGCTGCGGTGGGCAGGCGAGCGCTCGATCAGTTATCGAGGAACGACCGCAGCTTCCTTGACCGGCTCGGATGCTTTAGCTTCCGCAGCGCCTTCGCTTCGATCTGGCGGATGCGCTCTCTCGTCACCGAGAACTGCTGGCCGACTTCTTCCAACGTGTGGTCGGTGTTCATGCCGATGCCGAAGCGCATGCGCAGGACGCGTTCTTCGCGCGGCGTCAAGGAGGCCAGCACGCGGGTGGTGGTTTCGCGCAGGTTCGACTGAATCGCGGCGTCGATCGGCAGGATCGCGTTCTTGTCCTCGATGAAATCGCCGAGGTGGCTGTCCTCTTCGTCGCCGACGGGCGTCTCGAGCGAGAGCGGCTCTTTCGCGATCTTCAGGACCTTGCGGACCTTCTCCAGCGGCATGCCGAGCTTCTCGGCGAGCTCTTCGGGGGTTGGCTCGCGGCCGATCTCGTTGAGCATCTGGCGGCTAGTGCGCACGATCTTGTTGATCGTTTCGATCATGTGCACGGGGATGCGGATGGTACGGGCCTGGTCCGCAATCGAGCGGGTGATCGCCTGCCGGATCCACCAGGTGGCGTAGGTCGAGAACTTGTAGCCGCGGCGGTACTCGAACTTGTCGACCGCCTTCATCAGACAGATGTTTCCTTCCTGGATCAGGTCGAGGAATTGCAGGCCGCGGTTGGTGTATTTCTTGGCGATGGAAATGACGAGGCGCAGGTTGGCCTCCACCATCTCCTTCTTGGCCTGGCGGGCTTCACGCTCGCCCTTCTGCACCATGTGCACAATCTTGCGGAATTCCGAAATCTCCACGCCGGTCTGCGCGGCAAGGTCGTGCACCAG
>DASXMF010000118.1:0-5656 GCA_036495845.1 Rhizomicrobium sp. | reverse complement strand
CCCATTTCGTAAACACGCGTGACTCGCCGTGGCCAAATCACCGGCGGGGGCTTCTGCACAGACTCGCACGTGACCCGCCATTGGCGCATGACGGGTGTTCTTTCTGCCGCCGGTTTTCTGGAATGTTCTTCCAGCAAGAATCCACGCCGTAGCAAAAAAAACTTCTTCTTTACGTCGCGATTTCTGCGCCTATATCCATTGCCCTCCGTAGCGGAATCCGCGAGGGCCCATGTCGTCTCTTCCCCTGTTCCTGAATCTCGAGCGCGGTCGCATCGTCCTCGTCGGCTCCAGTGCGCGTGCACGGAGCAAGCTTGCGATCCTGCGGTCTCTTGGCGCCGACATAAGCTGGTTTCCCATCTCGTTCGTGAAACCGGAGGACGTGCCGGAAGGCAAAGGTGCGATCGAGATACTGGACGGCGAACCCCGCGGCGAACAAATGCAGGGCGCGCTTGCCATCGTCGCCGCGCACAGTAAAGAACTCGAAGAGCGCGTTGCAGCGTCCGCCGGCCGGCTCTCCATTCCCGTCAACATCGTCGACCGGCCCGATCTTTCGACCTTCAGCTTTCCGGCGATTGTGGCGCGTGGCGATGTGGTTGTCGCCATCGGTACGGGTGGAACGGCGCCCGTGCTGGCGCGCCGGCTCCGCGAACGCATCGAAGCCATGTTGCCCGCGCGGCTCGGCAATGTTGCGACGTTTCTTTCGCGCTGGCGCGACCGGCTGAAGCAGTTTGGTTACGGCCGCCCGGCGTGGGAGGATGCTCTCGACGGTCCGATCTTTCAGCACCTCCTCGACGGCGATGAGTTCGAGGCGGAAGCGCAGATGCGCGCGCTGCTGGCGGGAGGCAAGGGCACAAGCACGCGCAGGGAGGGTTCCGTCGCCTTGGTAGGCGCCGGGCCTGGCGACCCCGACCTGCTGACACTGAAAGCGTTGCGTGCCCTGCAGGATGCCGACATCATTTTCTTTGACGATCTTGTCGGCCCCGAAATCCTGGACCGCGCGCGGCGCGATGCCATCAAGGTCTTTGTCGGCAAGCGTAAAGATCGCCCCGGCGAGAATCAGGACGTCATCAATCGCAGAATGATCGTGGCGGCCCGGAGCGGACTGCGCGTCGTGCGCCTCAAGGGCGGCGACCCCTTCATCTTCGGCCGCGGCGGAGAAGAGCTCGAAGCGCTGGCGCGGGCCGGCGTCAGCGTGACGGTCGTGCCCGGCATAACGGCCGCATTGGGCTGCGCGGCCGATGCAAGGCTGCCGCTGACATTTCGGGGCGAAGCGCGACGCGTCCTTATTATCGCGGCGCACAACGCCGGCGGCGAACCGGTCGACTGGTCGGGCGCCGCCGACAGGCACACGACTGTCGTCGTGTATATGGGCCTCTCCGCTGCCGGCGAGGTTCGAGATGCGCTCATCGCTGCCGGACGCAGCCCGTCGACGCCGGCCGCGGTTCTGGCTCGCGGAACCCTGGGCGATTCGAGCGTCGCGGTCGGTACGCTCGCAGATCTCTCTTTGCTTGCTGCTCGTGTCGGCGCTGGCCCCGCCGTTCTGGTGATCGGCGAGGCGATGGCCCATTCGCCCCTTTTCGCGCAGTCGCGCGCAGCCGATCTGGCTTTGGTCGCATGACAGCGCCGCAACAACAAAAGCTCAAAGTGAGCGGACCAGTCGTCGTCACCGCAAACCGGTTGGGCGATGGCGCGGTCGTTTATCTCATGAAGGACGGGTGCTGGAGCACCGATCTCGATGATGCGGTCGTGGCGACGGGCGCGCCCGAAGCGGGCCGGCTGCTTGCCCGGGCAGCGGGCGACGAAACGCATGCGATCGGCGCCTATGTCGCGCCTGTCGACAGGCGCGCGGACGGATGCCTCACACCGGCAAATCTGCGCGAACGCATCCGCCGCAACGGTCCGACATTCGCTCTCCCGGCGAAAACCATGATCGGAAACGCGCATGTACAGCTATGACGAGTTCGATCGCGCCTTTCTCGCCGATCGGGTGGCGGAGTTCCGCGATCAGGTCGGGCGCCGCCTCTCGGGCGAATTGACGGAAGATGAGTTCAAGCCGCTCAGGCTGATGAACGGCGTCTATCTGCAGCTTCACGCCTACATGCTCCGCATTGGAATTCCCTATGGGACCCTGTCGTCGGAACAGATGCGGGCGATCGCCTATGTGGCGCGGCGCTACGACCGCGGCTATGGCCATTTCACGACCCGCCAGAACATTCAGTTCAACTGGATCAAGCTCGCGGAACTTCCCGACGCGATGGCCGATCTTGCCCGCGTAGGTCTCCACGGAATCCAGACGAGTGGCAATTGCGTGCGCAACATCACTACCGATCAATGGGCTGGCGTGGCGCCGGACGAGATCGAGGACCCGCGCATCTGGGCGGAGCTACTGCGCCAGCATACGACCGCGCATCCGGAGTTTTCGTTTCTGCCGCGAAAATTCAAGATTGCCATCGCGGCTTCGGAGCACGACCGCGCCGCTTTGCGCCTGCATGACATCGGCCTGCGGCTTTTTCTCAACGATGCGGGCGAAACCGGCTTCGAAGTTATGGTCGGCGGTGGAATGGGGCGGACGCCGTTTCTTGCCAAGACGATCCGGTCGTTCCTGCCCAAGCGGGATCTCATCAGCTATCTCGAGGCGATCCTGCGCGTGTACAACCAATACGGGCGCCGCGACAACATCTACAAGGCGCGCATCAAGATTCTCGTTCACGAACTTGGTGCCGAAGCATTTGCAAAAGACGTCGAAGCCGAGTGGCAGACGATCAGGGACGGCCCTCTGGCGCTCGATCCGGCGGTGGTGGAAGAAATCGCAGCACGATTCCGTCGGCCGGATTACGTGTCAGCGGCGAGCCCGAGAATTCGCGGGGGAGAGGCGTTTGAGGATGGGCGATTTTTAGCGTGGCAGGGCAATGCCGTCCATGCGCACAAGGCGCCCGGTTTTTCCATCGTCACGCTGTCGTTGAAGCCCGAGGGCGGCCCGCCGGGCGATGCCACGGCCGAACAGATGGATCGCATCGCCGATCTTGCGGACAAATACAGTTTCGGCGAGATCCGCGTCGGGCACGACCAGAATCTCGTATTCCCACACGTGGCGCGCGCGGATCTGTTTCCGCTTTGGCGTGCGCTCGATGCGCTTGATCTGGCGACGCCCAACATCGGCCTTGCGTCCGACATCATCGCCTGTCCGGGCCTTGATTATTGCAGCCTCGCCAATGCGCGCTCCATTCCCGTGGCGCAGGAGTTGACCCGGCGATTCCGGGATCTCGCGCGCGCCCGTAATCTGGGCCGTCTGCACATCAATATCTCCGGCTGCATCAACGCCTGCGGCCACCATCACGTCGGTCACATCGGATTGCTGGGCGTGGAAAAGAACGGCGAGGAATTCTACCAGATCACGCTGGGCGGCCGCGCAGACGAGAAAGCAGGTCTTGGGGCGCTGCTCGGCCCGGCGGTGCCGTACGACGAAGTCTCCCGCGCCGTCGAAGATATCGTCGATGTCTATGTCGAACTGCGCGAGAACTCCGATGAGCTGTTCATCGACGCTGTAGCGCGGCTGGGGCTCCAACCATTCAAGGACAGAGTCTATGCTGCTCACTGACAGTGGCGAGATTGCCGCAGACCGTTTCGTGCCGATTTCCGGTGACGTTGCGCTGCCATCCGAGGGCGCGATTCTGCTCGATGGAGCGCGATACCTCGCGGAAGCCGAAAGCCTTGCCGAACGTGCGCCGGCGGTCGGCGTGGCCTGGCCCAACAGTCGCGATGTCTCTCTTCTTGCGCCCCATCTCGGTGGCCTGGCGCTGATTGCGCTCGATTTTCCCAACTTCCGGGATGGACGCGCCTACAGCCAAGCGCGCCGGTTGCGCGAACAATTCGGCTACCGTGGAGAATTGCGCGCCACGGGGGACGTGCTGCGCGATCAGTTCCTGTTCATGCTGCGCAGCGGCTTCGACAGTTTCGATGTGCGCAAGCCGGGCGATGCGCCATTTTTCATGGAGGCGGTTCGCCGCTACAGCGTCCGTTACCAATCGACGAGCGATGGGGGAATCACGGCGGCTGGACTGCGCATTGAGCGGCGCACGACGCGCATGCCAGGTCGTCCGCTTGCTGCTCTCGATGCCGCTACACTCGACCGGCAGCTCGCGGACGCGGAGCCGGCGGAGGTCGTCGCGCAGGCGCTCCGGCTTGTGCCGGGCGGCAAGCTCGCGATTGTGTCTTCGTTCGGAATCGAATCGGCGGCGCTGCTCAAAATCGTCGCCGATGTGAGCCGCTCATTGCCCGTCATCTTTCTGGATACGGAATGGCTGTTCGACGAAACCCTCGCCTATCGGGACGCCCTGATTGCCCATCTCGGATTGACGGATGTGCGAACGATCAGACCGTCGCCGGCGGCCGCCAATCGTGAAGACCCCGACTTCGACCTGTGGGCCCGGAATCCGGAGGGGTGCTGCCATTTGCGCAAGGTCGCTCCGCTCGCCGAAGCTTTGGCGCCCTTCAAGGCGTGGATCAGCGGGCGCAAGCGATTCCATGGCGGCCAGCGCGCCCTGATGCCCGTCGTGGAGTCCGACGGCGATCGGCTGAAGTTCAATCCGCTCGCACGCGTTTCGCCGCGAGCCATTGCGGCCATCTTCCGCTCGGCCAGGCTTCCGAAGCACCCCCTTGCGGCGAGAGGATTCGCTTCGGTGGGCTGCATTCCGTGCACGACGTCGGTCTCCGAGCGCGAAGGGGTGCGTGCCGGGCGTTGGCGCGGAACCGGGCGCAGCGAGTGCGGGATTCACACGGAAATACCGGGACATGACGGGCATCTCCCGCCAACACCGGCTGGGCAATCCGGCGCGTGAGCATGATTTCGCAGATTCGGCTTCGCGCGCTGACCGGCATGCGCCGGCCAAGAAGCCGAACCGGCGTCAGCGGGTTGCGCCCGACTCGCGAACCTCAACAACAACCCGCTTAATCGCATCGATGACCTCTTGCGGCTGGTCGATCTGGATGGCGTGTCCGGCGCCTGGAACCACGAGCGATTCTCCGCGCGTCGAGCGCGCGGCCAGCCGGTCGTGCCCCGCCTTCCAATTGCCGTAAAACGCCTTCTCCATCGCTGGCGTCTCGTAGGGATCCGGCGGATACACGCTCCCCGTCAGCACGATTACCGGCCTGTCGCCGAAGGAGCGCGCCGCGGTTTGTTCTTCGGCGCTGTCTTCGTTCTTTCCGGCGGCAAAGCCGGAATGGTTCTCCGCTTCCGCTATTGCGCTCTCGTAATGGGATGGTTTCAGGAATTGCCGCATGAGATAGGCGGTCTCGGACGGCGTCCGCAAACGGTCCAGCTGGAAGCAGCCATGCGGTTCGGCCTCACTCAGCATCCCGGCGCGCGCCATGTTCGCGCAGGTCTTCGCGCCCGTAACGAAATGATCGAATTCCGCACGCACGCGCTGTGTTTCCTCCGCGTTCCAGTCGGGGTATTCCCGGCCCGCAAAGGAGGGATCGATCAGGACGAGCCCCGCGACCTTCGACGGGAATTTGTCGGTGTAGAGCGTCGAGTAAAGACCGGCGATGGAATGGCCGACAAGCACCAGCGGGCCGGCAATTCCCGCCGCGCGCAGCAGGGCGTGCAGGTCATCGGTGACATTGTCCGCGGTCATGGGCCTGTTCGGCGGATCGCTGA
>DASXMF010000117.1:0-10117 GCA_036495845.1 Rhizomicrobium sp. | reverse complement strand
CTGACGGTGGTCGATCGCGGCGCCGGCTGGTTCTCGGTCGACATCTCGGCCGAGAGCGTCGCCAGGACCGCGCCGGGGCTGTGGCGCGAAGGCGCGCGGCTCAACCTCGAACGCGCTCTGCGCGTCGGTGACGAGCTCGGCGGCCACATCGTCACCGGCCATGTCGACGGGACGGCGGAGATCGTGGACGTCGCCGCCGAAGGGGAATCGATGCGCTTGATTTTCAAGGCGCCGCGCGAACTCGCGCGCTTCATCGCGCCGAAAGGTTCGATTGCGCTCGACGGCGTTTCGCTGACCGTGAACGAAGCCGATGGCACAAGTTTCGGCGTCAACCTCATTCCGCACACCCTGAAGGTAACGACGTTCGGCGGGGCGCGCGCGCACGCGCATGTAAATGTGGAGATCGACGTGCTGGCGCGCTATGTGGCGCGCCTGGCCGCTGGCTAGCATGAATTTCTCGACTTGGGTGGCTCATGGACGAAGGAATATTTAACGCAGAGGACGCGGAGGCAGCGCAGAGGACGCAGAGCCCTTCGTCAAGCTCAGGAAGAGGAATTTTTAGATATCCTCATGCCGAGCTTGTCGAAGCATGCGCTGCTTCCGTGTCCTCTGCGTTAAAACTTTCCCTGTGTCATCCGTGATGGATTCCCGGTAGGAGCACCATGTTTCACGACTACCTGTCTTCGATGGAGGAATTGATTGAGGACGCGCGCAATGGGCGCATGTTCATTCTCGTGGACGCCGAAGATCGCGAAAACGAGGGCGATCTCGTGATCCCCGCACAGATGTGCACGCCGCAGGCGGTGAATTTCATGGCCAAATATGGCCGCGGCCTCATCTGCCTCGCGCTCACCCAGGAGCGCGCCAATCAGTTGCGAATCCCGATGATGACGCAGTTCAACGGCACGCCGCATCAGACCGCGTTCACTGTGTCGATCGAGGCCAGGGAAGGCATCTCGACCGGCATCTCGGCTCACGACCGTGCCCACACGATTTCGGTCGCCATCGATGCAACGAAAGGGCCGGAAGACATCGCCATGCCGGGCCACGTCTTTCCACTCGTCGCGCGGCACGGCGGTTCTCTCGTGCGCGCGGGCCACACCGAAGCCGCCGTCGACATTGCGCGGCTCGCCGGTCTTTATCCCGCCGGCGTGATCTGCGAAATCATGAACGACGACGGCACCATGGCGCGGTTGCCCGATCTCGTGCAGTTCGCCCAGTTACACGGTCTCAAGATCGGCACCATCGCCGAGCTGATCGCCCACCGCCGCCGCTACGACCATTTCGTCCAGCGCACCGTCGAAAGCGATTTTCACAGCCATTTCGGCGGCGAGTGGAAGCTGATCGTCTATGTCAACTCGATCGAATATGCGGAACACATCGCGCTGGTGAAGGGCGATCTTGGCGGAACGGAGCCGGTGCTCGTGCGCATGCACGCGCTCAACATCTTCACCGACATGCTGGGTTACGAGCCCTTCGAAAAGGAAATTCTCGCCGAATCCATGCGCATCGTGGCGGAAAAGGGCCGCGGTGTCGTGGTGGTCCTAAGACAGGCGCGCCCGACCTTCGTCTCCGACCTTCTGCTGCGGCGCATGTCCGACGACATCGACCGCCGGCGCGTGAAGGAATATGGCGTTGGCGCGCAGATACTCCTCGATCTCGGCATCTCGAACATGATCCTGCTCACCGATACGCCCGAGAAGAAGATCGTCGCACTCGAAGGCTATGGTCTCAACATCGTGGGCACGCACGCGATCCGCGGACCACGGCCGCCCGGCGGCTCGTCGTGAGGGCGAACATTCTCATCGTCGAGGCCCGCTTCTATGCGGACATCTCCAATTCGCTGCTCGAAGGCGCGATCGCCGCGCTCGAGCGGGCTGCTGTCGGGTTCGAGCGCGTCACCGTGCCGGGCGCTCTCGAAATTCCGCCGGCCATTCTGTTTGCGTCCGGGGCCGCCCGCAACGGCGGCAAGAGTTTCGACGGTTATGTTGCGCTGGGCTGCGTCATCCGCGGCGAGACCTATCATTTCGAAATCGTGGCCAACCAGTCGGCAGCCGGGCTGATGCAACTCAGTCTCGAAAATGGTTTGTGCATCGGCAACGGCATTCTCACCTGCGAGAGCGAGGAGCAGGCTCTCGCCCGCGCCAGCCGCGACGGGCTCGACAAGGGCGGCGACGCGGCGCGCGCCTGTCTGGCGTTGATCGAAACGCGCGCGCGGCTGCGTGAAAAGCCTTGATCGTGCAGCACCGCGAAGAAGCCGTCCACGCAAAGCGGCGCTCGGCGCGGCTCGCCGCCGTCCAGGCCCTCTATCAGATGGAGCTGGCCGGAGAGGGCGCGGAACTGGTCGCCCAGGAATTCCTCGACCACCGCTTCGAGCGCGAGCCCGAATTGGCGCAAGCCGGCGCGCCGGACGTAGAGCTCTTTCGTGCAATCGTCACGGGCGTTCCGCATCGCCAAGTGGAAATCGATCGTGCGATTGCCTCCTGCCTGACGTCGACCTGGCGGCTGGAGCGCGTCGATTCCATCCTGCGGGCGATCCTGCGCGCGGCCACCTGCGAGCTGATCGGCCGGCACGACATTCCCGCGCGCGTCGTCATCGACGAATATATCGAAATCGCACACGGCTTCTGCGGTGACGAGGAGCGCGCCTTCGTGAATGCGGTTCTCGATCGTCTCGCGCGCAGAATGCGTGCAGCGGAATTCCCCGATGACAAGCCGGCCGCCTGAGAGTCCCGAACGCCTGGGCGAGTTCGAGTT
Organism: Rhizomicrobium sp.; assembly: GCA_036495845.1. GTDB lineage: Bacteria > Pseudomonadota > Alphaproteobacteria > Micropepsales > Micropepsaceae > Rhizomicrobium. The sequence goes on along the minus strand of DASXMF010000117.1, from coordinate 7,360 downwards.
GATCGCGAAGCTGTTTGCGCCGCTCGCGCGGAATTTCCCCGGCTCTTTCGCGCTCGCCGATGACGTAGCTCTGCTCGAGCCGGCGAGCGGCCGCGAGATCGTGCTCAAGACGGATTCGGTGATCGAGGGCGTGCATTTCCTGCGCGGCGATCCGGCGGCGAGAGTTGCGCAAAAAGCGTTGCGCCGTGCGCTTTCCGATCTCGCCGCCAAGAGCGCCGAACCTTCCGTCTATCTTCTCGCCCTTGCCTTGCCGTCCTGGCCCGACATGGCCTGGCTCGAGGCGTTCGCGCGCGGGCTGGCCGGGGACCAGGCCGAATTCGGCATTGTTCTCGCGGGAGGTGAGACCAATGCGACCCCGGGTCCGGTGACGATCTCCGTCACGATGATGGGATCGATACCCAAAGGCGCGCTCATCCGGCGCAACGGCGCCAGGCATGGCGATCTGGTGTTCGTGACCGGCACCATCGGAGACTCCGGCGGAGGACTCACCCTGCTGCGTGGGCAATCGGACGACCGCACGGATTCGTATCTGGCGCGTCGCTATCTTGTGCCGGAGCCGCGGATGGCATTCGGGCAGAAGCTTCGTGGCATTGCGAATGCTGCGATCGATGTCTCTGACGGATTGACCGCCGATCTGGGCCATGTCGCGGACGCGTCGCGCGTGCGTATCGAGATCGACGCCGCGCGAGTGCCGCTGTCCGAAGAATTGCGGCAGCTCTGGCCAGGCGCCGACGGAGTTGCGCGTGCTGCGACAGCCGGCGACGATTACGAGATCGCATTCATAGCGCCGGAAGCAAAGCGGGACTCGATACTCGATGCGGCGCATACGGCCTCGACTCGTGTGACCGAAATCGGGCGTGTCGTTGCGGGCGAGGGCGTCGCGCTTGTCGACGGGAACGGCGATGAGATTCCCGTCGCGCGCAGGGGTTACACGCATTTCTAGAAAGAGTCGTGATCGGGGATCGAAGCGTTGTTGCCCCCTCCGCCTCACGACCCGGCCTTCGCCGGTTGTTCGGCACCTCCCCCACGCTTCGCGCGGGGGAGGAAAGGAATAGCGGCGCTCGCAAAACCTTTTCCTCCCCCGCGCGCTTGCGCGTGGGGGAGGGGGACCGCCCCCCGGTCCGCGCGAAGCGCGGCCGGAGGATAAACTCCGCGGTGGAGAGGGCGAACCGCGTTGAATTGATCGCAGTTCGAGCTACTGCACGACCCGCCCCCGGCTCCGATGTCGCACTGGCCATCGCGGCGTTGCCTCTCCGCGGGTCATTTGGCATGTTCCCCCGCTTTTTGCCCGGCCCGGCCGGCGCAGGAGCAGGGGAATCGGCGCCGTCCTGGCGCGGGACAGAACTATCGGATTGGAAGTAATAATGGGCCTGCAGCTTGAACTCATCCTGGCCAGCGGCGTTCTGGCGCTTCTCTACGGCGCTTGGACGAGCCGCGCCGTCATGAGCCTGAGCCCGGGCAATGCTCGCATGCAGGAGATCGCCGCGGCGATTCAGGAAGGTGCGGCCGCCTATCTCAATCGGCAATATACGACCATCGCCATCGCGGGCGTGGTCATTCTCATCGTCGCCTTTGCGATTTTCGGCTGGCAGGTGGCGTTGGGCTATCTGATCGGCGCGGCATTTTCGGGCATCGCCGGCTATGTCGGAATGAACGTGTCGGTGCGCGCCAACGTGCGCACCGCGGAGGCGTCGCGGCACGGCCTGGCGGCGGGGCTGTCGATTGCTTTCCGCTCGGGCGCGGTGACCGGGCTGCTTGTCGCGGGCCTCGGCCTCATCGGCGTCGCCGGCTACTACGCGTTCCTGCGCTACGGGCTTCGTCTCGACATCAACGACGAAGCACAGGGCAGGCTGATCTCGAACTCACTGGTCGCGCTCGGCTTCGGCGCGTCGCTCATTTCGATCTTTGCCCGGCTCGGCGGCGGCATCTTCACCAAGGGCGCCGATGTGGGCGGCGACATGGTGGGCAAGGTCGAGGCGGGAATTCCCGAAGACGATCCGCGCAATCCCGCGACCATTGCCGACAATGTCGGCGACAATGTCGGCGATTGCGCGGGCATGGCGGCTGATCTATTCGAAACCTATGCCGTCACCACCGTCGCCACCATGGTGCTGGCGTCCATCTATTTCACGGGCGGGTTGCGCAGCGCGTTGATGCTGTTCCCGCTCGGCATCGCCGCGATGTGCATTCTCACCTCGATCATCGGCACATTCTTCGTGCAGCTCGGCAAGAGCAATTCGATCATGGGCGCGCTCTACAAGGGCGTGATCGCGACCGGCGTTCTCTCGCTCATCGGATTGTGGCCGCTGACCGACTGGTTCGTCGGTCTCGACACCGCGCTCGGCACCATTTCGGGGCACGCGGTCACGGGCCGGTCCTTGTTCTTCTGCGGCGCCGTCGGTCTCGCGGTCACTGGCGCAATCATCTGGATCACCGAATATTATACGGGCTCGGGATTCCGTCCCGTAAGAGTGATTGCGGAAGCCTCCAAGACGGGCCACGGCACCAACGTCATCCAGGGCCTCGCGATCTCGATGGAATCCACCGCGCTGCCCGCGCTCGTCATCTGCGTGGGCATCGTGGTGGCGAACTGGCTCGCCGGTCTCTTCGGCATCGCCATTGCGGTTTCCACCATGCTCTCGCTTGCGGGCATGATCGTGGCGCTCGATGCGTTCGGGCCGGTGACCGACAATGCCGGAGGCATCGCCGAGATGGCGGGCCTCGAAGGCGACGTGCGCAAGACCACCGACGCGCTCGACGCGGTCGGCAACACCACCAAGGCCGTGACCAAGGGCTACGCCATCGGCTCCGCGGGCCTAGGCGCGCTCGTACTCTTCGCCGCCTACACGGAGGATCTGAAATATTTCATCGCCCATTCCGACGTGTACGGATATTTCCGCGGCCTCGCCCTGCCGACCTTCTCCCTTAACGATCCGTGGGTGATGGTCGGGCTCTTCATCGGCGGGCTGCTTCCCTATCTTTTCGGCGGCATCGCGCTGACGGCCGTCGGCCGCGCGGCGAGCGCGGTGGTGGAAGAGGTGCGCCGGCAGTTCCGCGAAATGCCGGGCATCATGGAGGGCACGCAAAAGCCCAATTACAGCCGCGCCGTCGATATGCTGACCAAGGCGGCGATCCGCGAGATGGTCATTCCCTCGCTGCTGCCGGTCCTGTCGCCGATCGTGCTCTATGTGATCGTCGACAACATCGCAGGGAAAGCCCAGGCCTTCGCGGCTCTGGGAGCGATGCTGCTAGGCGTGATCGTCACCGGTCTGTTCGTCGCGATCTCGATGACCTCGGGCGGCGGCGCCTGGGACAATGCGAAAAAGTTCATCGAGGATGGGCATTTCGGCGGCAAGGGATCGGACGCCCACAAGGCTGCAGTGACGGGCGACACGGTCGGCGATCCCTACAAGGACACGGCCGGGCCGGCGGTCAATCCGATGATCAAGATCACCAATATCGTGGCGCTCCTGCTGCTCGCCACGCTCGCACACGGAATTTGAGAACGGCTCGGTACCCCTCACCCGAGCCGAAGCGCTGGATGGATGTGGCGTTTGGCCCCTCTCCCACAAGGGGAGAGGGAACTCCGTGTGCTGATTTTTCGGCGCTGATGCAGGACTCAGAATTCCCCTCGCCCCTTGTGGGAGAGGGGTGCAACTACGTGCGATGAATTCTGCTCAGACCCGGGTGAGGGGTGAGTTGAGCTCGACGCCTTACGGATACGGCGAGCCGCCGCCGCCCGGTCCGCCGCCGCCCTGGCCGGGACCCTGACCGTTGCCGGTAATGTTGCCGATCGGCACGCCCGGCGTCGCGTTGAACAGCTGCTGCAGAAAGGTCAGCTCGCGCCCGCGCGCGGGAGTGGTGCGCGACTCGAATGCAATCACGTGCCCGTCCTTCAGACTGTAGTGCTTCATATCGTGGACTTTGCCGTCCTTGTCGAAATGAATGGCGAAGATCGAGCGCGTTTCCGTCCTGGGATCGAAGAAGGCGAGCTGCCGTTCGACGCTTGAAATGTAATACCACGAATCGCCGCCGAAGACGGCGCGCGTCGAGGGGTCGCCCAGTCTCGCCTGTATGGAGGTTTCGGTGTCGGTCCCGACCCTGACGGAGGCTTCTCCCGCGGGGTCGGGCAGATAGCCGCGCTGGCTCGTCACCGGCACGCAGCCCGCGAGCAGCAACATCGTCATCGCAATCGCAGGACGCCGCATCGAAGACACCTCAAAACGCCCAGCCCCGTCTTCCATGTGCTAGCGTCGGCCCCTGGATGTTGCAAGAGCCGGATTGCGATGCTCGAAACCTTTCGGACCCGTAGCGAGCGCAAGAAGATCGCAGCCAGACTTTGCGCGGGCATTTCCGCCCGTGCGCGCGAGCCGCTGTTCTTCAGGGAATTCGAGGTCGCCGACACCATCGACGGCCGCTTCGATCTGATCGCACTCCACGCCTGGCCCGTGCTCGAATGCCTCACGGACAAGGGCGGAGCCGCTCTCGCGCAGGCGTTGGTCGATGCCATCTTCACCCGCTTCGAAGAAGCGCTGCGCGAGCAGGGCGCGGGCGACATGGGTATGAGCCGCCGGCTGAAGAACCTGGCTGGCGCCTTCTATGGCCGGCTCGGCGCCTACCGCAAAGCGACGGACCAGACGGAGCTCGCCGCCGCGATCATGCGCAACCTCTACCGCGAGAATCTTTCGCGGGTTGAACTCGCGGGCACTCTCGCCAGTTATATCTCCAGCGCACGAGCGGAGGTCTCGGGCTCCCGGCTCGATCGGGGGCAGTTGAGTTTCGGCGCTCTCCCTGCGCCGTCGGGACAGGCAACGTGAGCCAGGCAACATGACCATTACCGCTCCTCTCGAACGAATGTACGATCTCGCGGATGTGCCGGACGCGGGCTTCGAATGCGCGATTGCTCCGGGTGCGGACGAACTCTGCCGCCTGGCCGAATGGGCAGGCGTCGAAGAGGTCGTGCGGCTCGCCGGACAAATTGCTGTCCGCCGCCTGTCCCGATCCCGGTTTATCATCGAGACGGCCTTCGAGGCCGAAATCGTGCAGAAGAGCGTGATCACGCTCGAGCCGGTTCGCTCCAAGATTGCGAGGGATTTCTCGCGCACGCTTCAATTGTCGCCGGAAGCCTTCGCCGACAGGGGCGGCATGGTGGCGCCCGCCGCAGTGGGCGACGACGCGCCCGAGGAAATCGAGAGCACGCGCTACGATCTCGCCCTGCCGTTGCGCGAGGAATTGTCGCTGGCCATCGATCCCTATCCGCGCGCACCGGGCGAATCGTTCAAGGCGCCGCGTGAAGAGGACGCGCCCGAAAGCCCGTTCGCGGTACTCGAGAAGCTGAAGAGCGCGCGGTAGGGCAGATTACAATCGCGTTCATGCGTGTGCCCCCTCCGCCTCTCGTCACCGGCGAGGGCTCGGGCGCATCCTTCGACAAGCTCAGGATGAGGGGAAAATCCTCATGGTGGGCCTGTCGAACCAGCCCTCATGGTGAGCCTGTCGAACCACTGTTCCTTTACCAAATCGTGAAACAGTCGCAGCGCGAAGTGGAGAAGCGAACATGCCGCACAGAATTCGCATCGGAACCGCGGCGATTTTCGGCGCCGCGCTCGGCATCATCATGGCCTTCGCCGGGCGCGTGGAAAACGGCGGCAAATTCCTTGCCTCGGGAGGCTGGTGGAGCGGGTTTGTGTTCGGCGCCATGATCACCGGCGTCGTCATCGCCATCGCGCTCGCTTCGGTCTACAATCTGATCCGCCGGACGGACTCGACCTAGATTGCAATTCGGCGGCACGCAGTTCGGGCGTCCGAACGAGGGAACGCATTGACGAAACTCGCACTGCCGAATGTCGAGATCGACCGCCCTACGCGCTGGCCCGCGGTCCTTTCGTCGGTGCGCGACTATTGGAACGAAAAGCGCGGCGACCGCCTCATGCCGAGCCGGAGCGACATTTCGCCTGCGCAGATCAAACCATTCCTGCCCTACATCCTTCTCGCCGATGTCATCGATCACGGAAAGGATTTCCGCTACCGCGTCGTCGGCACAGAGCTTCGCGAGTTCTTCTATTTCGAGCCCACCGGCAAGCTGATCAGCGACGCCATCGCGCCCTTCGGCGCCGAGACCGTCCAGGCGACGCTGGCGTGCTATGGTGCCGTCGTGGAACGTCGCGCGCTGATGCGGATCACCGGCGCCGGCTCCTGGTACGGGCAGAACCCCAAATATTTCGACGCGCTGCTGGCGCCGATGTCGGACGACGGCGAAACAGCCAACATGATACTCGGCACATTCGTTTTCGTCTGGGATCATGAGCACCAGTTCGTGCCGCCGCCGGATCCCCGCCTGGCGGGCTATGCGACCGCATAGGCGGCCGGACGCCTTGAATCTCCGGCCGGATTCCTGTTCACTCCCCCGCTCGTTTTGCCCGCCCGGTTCCCAAAGAGGCCAAAGCGCCGAAAGACGCCAGGCCATCCGGATTCGGCCAGAGTTTGAAGGAGTTGCACCGCCATGGCGGTTCCCAAGAGAAAAAAATCGCCGTCGCGGCGCAATATGCGCCGGGCCAATCACCGGCTTGCCCATGCCTCGCATGTGGAGTGCCCGCAATGCGGAGAGCAGAAGCGGCCGCATCACGTCTGCCCCAAATGCGGCCATTATGGCGGCCGCGAGGTTGTGAAGGCCGAAGCCTGATACGCCGCAAGCGGGTGCCGCGGGCTGGCGCGACGAGGCGAGGGTGAGCCGCGAACTGACGGTTTCGATCGATGCGATGGGTGGAGATGCGGGCCCCGGCGTGGTGTTCGCCGCCCTTGCGCGTTCGCTTGTGCGCCACCCCTCCGTGCGCTTCCTGCTGCATGGCGACGAGGCGCAGCTGAAGCCTCTTCTCGCCAAGCGCGCCAAGCTCGCGCAGCGCGCGACCTTGCGGCACAGCGCCGAACAGGTGCGCATGGAGGAAAAGCCCGGCCAGGCGCTGCGCCGCGGACGAAACACCAGCATGTGGCGCGCGATCGAATCGGTTGCCAGGAAGGAAGCCGAGGTCGCCATCTCCGCCGGCAACACGGGCGCCCTGATGGCGATGTCGATGTTTCAGCTTGGCATGCTCGAAGGAATCGACAGGCCGGCGATCGCGGCCCTGTGGCCGACGAGGCGCGGACAGACGGTCGTACTCGACGTTGGCGCCAACATCGCCACCGATTCCGAGCAGCTCGTGGATTTTGCGGTGATGGGCGAGGCTTTCGCCCGCGCCATTCTGGGGCTCGAGCGTCCGATCGTGGGTCTGCTCAATGTCGGCGCAGAGGATGTGAAGGGCAACGATGCCGTGCGCGGTGCGGCGCAGATTCTGCGCGGGGCCGACCTGCCGATCGAGTTCTGCGG
>DASXMF010000116.1:0-6134 GCA_036495845.1 Rhizomicrobium sp. | reverse complement strand
GTGATCGATTTCGCGACCCGGCGCGTCGTTCGCACCTGGCCAATTCCGGGAGGCGGAAGCCCCGACATGGGAAATATGAGCGCCGACGGCAGGTATCTGTGGGTGTCGGGCCGCTTCGACGATGTCGTCTATGCGATCGACACCAGAACCGGCGCGGTGCGCACGATCCCGGTGGGCCGCGAACCGCACGGCCTCGCCGTGTGGCCGCAGCCGGGCCGCTATTGCCTCGGCCACACCGGCATCATGCGGTGAAGCGATTGCCACTCGCATGCGAGCGCGTGCTCACCCATAGGCATAACGGCTAGCCGGTTTCTCGAACCCTGGAGAACACATGACCGATATCACCACAGCCGGCACGTTCGCGCTCGGCACGCGCACAGTGAACCGTGTGGGCTACGGCGCCATGCAACTCGCCGGGCCCGGCGTGTTCGGACCACCGAGGGACCGCGAGGCTGCGCTCGCCGTGTTGCGGGAAGCCGTGGCCCACGGTGTCAACCACATCGACACCAGCGATTTCTACGGACCCCATGTCACCAATCTGCTCATTCGCGAGGCGCTCCACCCTTACCCGGACCATTTGGCGATCGTGACCAAGGTCGGCGCGCGCCGGGGCGATGACGCGTCATGGAACCCGGCGCTGACGCCCGCCGAGCTGACGAGCGCGGTTCACGACAATCTGCGCAACCTCGGGCTCGACGTGCTGGACGTCGTCAATCTGCGGGTGCCGGGGCAAATCCACGGTCCGTCCGAAGGATCGATCGAGGCGCCGCTCACCGCGCTCGCCGAGCTTCAGCGGCAGGGCCTGATCCGGCATCTTGGCCTGAGCAACGTGACTGCCGCGCAGATCGGGGAGGGGCGCGGCATCGCGCCTATCGTCTGTATACAGAATAATTACAATCTCGCCCACCGCGACGACGACACGCTGATCGACACCCTCGCGGCCGATGGCATCGCCTATGTGCCCTTCTTTCCGCTCGGCGGCTTCACCCCGCTGCAATCCTCGACGCTGTCCCATGTGGCGGAGCGGCTCGGCGCCGCGCCGATGCAGGTGGCGCTGGCGTGGCTCCTCAAACGCGCGCCCAACATCCTGCTCATTCCGGGCACCTCGTCGCTCGATCATCTGCGCGAGAATCTCGCCGCCGCCGAACTCGCACTGCCAGAAGAGATGCTTGTCCGGCTCGACGAAATGGGCGGACGCGAAAGACGGTGAACGGCGGAAACAGAGCGCGAACCGCACACGCTGGACGGCTCGTCCGCCGGCAGCGATGATCTTCATATGCAACGCCTGTCCCTGATTCTCGCGGGCGCTTTTGTTGCGGGCCTCTCGTTTGCGGCCATGGCGCAGCAGCCCACCGCGCCTGCGCCGACCGAGACCGTTACCGTCATCGCCAATGCGAGGGGCCCGGCGATCTGGCACGCGACGAAAGATGGAGCCGATGTCGCCATCCTGGGAGTTGTCGAGCCGCTTCCCGACAATTTCGCGTGGAACACGAAGCCGCTCGAAGCGATCATGGGTGGAGCGCATCTCGTGCTGCTGCCGCCGCAGGTTCAGATGGGAGTCTTGAGCGGCGCCTGGTTCTATCTGACAAAGAGCGATCTGCTGCACCCGCGTGGCAACAAGACGCTCTGGGACGTACTCGATCCAGGCGTCGCGGCCGGGCTGGCGCGAGCCTGCGATTTCCTTCGCGAGCCGAAGGATCGGTACAGCGACGATTCCCCCATTCGCGCGGCCATGCGGCTCGGGAGCGATTTCCGGCACGTCGAATATTTGACGACGCATGAGCCGGAAGATTCGATCCGCGCTCTCGCGCGTGCACGGCGCGTGACCGTGCGCACCATTGCGAGTTACGATCTTGTCCCGAGTGGCGAGGAGCTGCTGAAACTGCCGCCCGCAACGACGGGCAAATGCATCGATGCCGCAATCCGCGATATCGATTTTCAGAGCCGGCACGTGGCGGCTGCCGCAAATGCCTGGGCCATCGGCGACGTGGCGGGCATGATGGCGAATTGGTCGCCATCGAATTACTATGAGTGCTTGATCCAATTGTCGTCGCATGCCACCGCAATCGATGCGCGCTCGATCGACGACACGGTCGCGGCGATCAACGACGCGCTTGCGGACGGCGGACAGACTCTCGCCGTCGTCGACATCGGCATCCTGCTGCGCAAACAGGGCGTGCTCGACAGATTGAAAGCGTCGGGCGTTTCGGTTGCCGGCCCCTGAATTTGTGGGTCAGGCCAAAATCGCCTGTTTCTCAGGGCGAGCGATCTCCTTCGCAACATGGCGATTCCGTCCGCGCGTTCTCCCCGCTGGAAAGCAGCGTGTCTTCATCACCCGGCTCCTGATCGGTGATGATCACTTTCATCCCGAGCGTGCTTTCCCTGAACAAGGCCGCCGCAAAGTCCGGCGGCAGGCGCACGCAACCGTGAGACGCCGGATGGGCGCGCACATGACCGCCATGCAGCGCAAGTCCGCCCCAGGTCAGCCTTTGCATGTACGGCATTGGTGCGTCGTCGTACTTGTTCGAGCGATGAAACCTCTGTTTCTCGAGTACGGCGAACGTGCCGGTCGGCGTCTCGTGCCCGCGCTTGCCGGACGAAATCGTGCTGATGCCGATGCGGACGCCATCGCGATAGACATACGCTCGCTGATTGCGAAGGTTGACGATCACGGTCATCGGTCCGTCCGGCGCACGCGACGGATCCCACAGGAATTCGCCCGGCTCGAGTTCGCTCGCATCGGCCTCTGAGACCGACGACGCGCAGGCGCGCGAAACGAACGCAGGCGCCGCGGCGATTGCCAAAAGACAAGCGCAAGCGGCGATGAAGCGAATCGTTGCGCTGCCGATGCAATAACGATATTTGTTTCGCTGCCTCATGCTGGGGCTCGACATCTAAACAAAAATCAATTTCGCACCCGCCACGCGCGCGGGGGGAGCTTCCATATGAACGTTTCGAGGCGCTCTCTGTTTGCAGCGACCGGCAGTTTTGCCGCGGCCGCGTTACTGAAGCCGCTTCCGTCGCTCGCCGATCCCGCCGGCGCTGCGCCCGTTCTGCTGCGGCGCGCGCTTGCCGCGCTCGACAGGCATGCCGCCGTTATTCCCAATCGCGATCTCATCGCAATCGCCGATTTCTCGTTGCCGTCGCGCAGCCCGCGATTCCATCTTGTCGACATCGCCAACGGGCGCGTCGACTCGCAACTCGTGGCGCATGGCCGCGGTTCGGACCCCGCCCATACGGGCTGGTTGCAGCGATTTTCGAACGAGTGCCAATCTCATGCGACATCCGCCGGCGCCTACCGGACGGACGGCCTCTATTCCGGCGCCCATGGCCGGTCGATACGCCTCGCCGGTCTCGAGCCGACAAACGACAACGCGCTCGCGCGCGCGATCGTCGTGCACGCCGCCTGGTATGTGAGCCCCGAGATGGCGCGCACGCATGGGGTGCTCGGCCGCAGCGAAGGGTGTTTTGCGTTGTCGAATGCCGGCCTGCCGGAGGTGCTGGAGCGGCTCGGCTCCGGCCGCCTCATCTACGCTGACAAGATTTAGGGCGTTCCGATTCCGGCCTTTCCTGTCGCGCGGAGCGGTCGCTTGGCGAGCCGCCACTGGCAGGGGCGCGGCATTTTCGCCACATCCCTTTGATTTTGAAGAGTCTTTTGGGAACCCCCTTGCCCGGACGCGCGTTGGCGGCTTGGAGGGTTCTGCCCAATGGAAAGCGCGAGCGGATTATTCGACCTCACTCCCAGGGAGCGCGCCGCACGCTGCCTGCTCTTCGCCGACGGAGCCGAGGAGATGGCCAGGGCGGTTCTCGATCTTCACCTTCGTGCTTCCTACCGGCGAATTGCGGCCCACTGGGTGGAAATGGCGGCGGAAGCTGCCGATGAGGCAATGCGCGTCGAAGCCCTGGTTGCACCACGCATTGTGGATAAATTGTCCGCGTCAGTCTGACGGACGCCCCTCACCGAAACTTGTTTAGTCCCGAGGTTCGCAGCCTCGCCTTCGTGGTCGAGCCCACGGCGCTAGCTCAATAAAGCTGGCGGCTGCCTTCGCGCAGCCTTTCGTCGAGTTCGCTGATGTCCCTGTCCAGGGAAAGCTGATCGTGCAGAATCTGTCCGAGACTCGGAAAGCTCCGGCGCTCGATTTGGGCCGCCTGATCCCACAGACCACCGCGCTTGATGGCCTTGGTGCAATGCAATTGCGCCTCGCTGACAGCGATCACCATCACCGAGAGCGGCAATTTACCCCCGACATCGAAGCGATTGATAAGCGTTTCGTCGGTCGTGATCCGCGCGGTGCCGTTGACGCGCAGCATGTCTTCGAATCCCGGCACGAAAAAAAGCATGCCCACGCTCGGCCGCCGCAGGACGTTCAGCAGAGTGTCGAGCCGGTTGTTACCCGGCCGGTCCGGCAAGGCGAGATGATGCGGGTCGAGCACCTCGACGAATCCGGGCGCGCCTCCGCGCGGCGAGACGTCGGCTGCGCCCTCCGCGCTCATCGTTCCGATGCAGACAAAGGGCGACAGCCCGATGAACCTGCGGCAATGGCCGTCGATGTGGCCGATCTCCTTGGCGCGTGCGATCGGGGTGGGCTGCTTGTAAATCCTGCGGAGCGCCGCTTCGTCTTCGACGAATCCCGTCGGCATTCCCGCCCGGCACTTCGCATCGGCTTCCATCGTCACGGACACGCTCCCCAGCTTTCAGATTGGTCATTCTAGTCCGCGGCGAGATGCGACGCTTCGATGGCCGTCGAAGCGTATTGTTGCCCTTCCCCGGTTTTGCTCGCTGCCTACAGCAATTTCTCAATCGGTTTTTGCAGCGATTGGGGTTTGTCGCGCGGTGCAAAGCGCGTGACGACCGCGCCGTGGCGGTCGACCAGGAATTTCGTGAAATTCCATTTGACGCGCTCGCTGCCGAAAATCCCCGGCTTCTCGTGCTTGAGATATTTGTAGAGCGGATGCGCGGCCCCGCCATTGACATCGATCCGCGCGAACATCGGAAAGCTGACGCCGTAATTGACCTCGCAGAATTCTCCGATCTCGCTCGCCGAACCGGGCTCCTGATTGCCGAACTGGTTGCAGGGAAAGCCGAGCACGGTCAGGCCGCGCTGGTGCAGGTCCTTGTAGAGCTGTTCGAGTCCCTCATATTGCGACGTGAACCCGCATTTGCTCGCGGTGTTGACGATGAGAAGAACCCCGCCCCGGAAATCGGCGAGGTTTTTCGCACGGCCATCAAGAGTGGTCGCCGTGAAATCGTAAACGCTGGTCATGAACCGCTTTGTAGCCCTTTTTGGGCGCCCGGACCACGCGCGGCGCGAGCGTCATTGAAGCTTCTTCCCACGATTTTCCATCAATCGGGACAATTTTAACAATTCCTGTTTGACGTGTCCGATTTCCCAATCGCTAACGCAAAGCCATCGCGCGATTGACGCTCGCAAAAATCGCGCGCCTACTCCGCGGCTCGGGCTGCGGGCATAGAGGGAGTCTTCTCATGCACGCACTACGTGGAATTTTTCTTGCCGCCGCGGCCATGACGGCTTTCGGCCAGGCGCAGGCGGCAACCATCGTTCCGGTTACCGGTCCGACCGGGGCGACGCAGACCATTGTGTTCGGAATCAACAAGCACGCCGTCATCGCCGGCGCCTATATCGATTCGAGCGGCGTTACGCACGGCTTCTTCGGTCCGCTCAACGGAACCTATACCAGCTTCGATTACGGCAACGGGACGACCGGAACGGCGCCCCGGGCGATCGACGACGACGGCAACATCACAGGCTTCGCCGCGGCCCCGAACTATCTCGTTGGCGTGGAGTTCCTGCGGCAGGCGGACGGCACGATCGTCACCTTCGAGAACAACGGTGTTCCGTTCGACGGCGTCGCCCAGGGGATCATCAAGAAAGACGAGGCGTCGACGGGCGATTACGTCGACCCCAATACCGGAGTCCGCAACGGTTATCTCGCAAATGACGGGATCTATCAGCAAGACGTCAATCTCGGATTGGACGTCTTCTCGACCAATCCGCGCTCGCGCAACTGGCACGGAGCGCTCGCCGGCTTCTACTACGAACCGGACGCGATCACCACGCACGGCTTCATTCTGAAGGATGGCGTGCTCCAGATCATCGACGCCGACAACAGCG
>DASXMF010000115.1:0-38938 GCA_036495845.1 Rhizomicrobium sp. | reverse complement strand
ACTATCGGCACCGCGATCGGCGCCAGCGGATTGCCCGGGCTGCTCGACCTGCGGGGACGACCCGATCTTTTCGGGCGCAGGCTGCACACCACCGACCTTGGCCTTGCCGACGAGATCGCCGCGGCCGCGTCCCTTCTCATGGGCCAGGCGGGCGAAGGCCGGCCGCTCGTCCTTGCCCGCGGCGTTCCCTATGAACGCCGTGACGGCAGCGCGCGCGAGTTGATTCGCGACAAATCTCTGGATTTCTTCCGCTGAGCCTGAAGATCGTCATCCCGGTCAAGCCCTTCACCGAGGCGAAACTGCGTCTGTCGCCGGTTATGGACGCCGAGGCGCGCGCCAAACTGGCACGCCAACTCTTCCTGCATGTCTTCGCGACGATTCGAAGTTTCGCAGAAACCCGAGACGTCATCGTCGTCAGCCGCGCGCCGGAAATATTGGCACTGGCCGCTACGGACGGCGCGGTTGCGCTCGAGGAAACTTCGGCGCCGGACCTGAACGCGGCGCTTGAGCAGGCAGCCCGATTCGCGCGCGACGCAGGCGCAATGAGGCTGCTTGTCGTGGCGAGCGATCTGCCGCTGCTGAGCAGCGCCGATGTGGAAGCGATGACACGAAACGATTGTGCGATCGCGCCAGATCGGCACAGACGCGGCACCAATGCCCTGCTCTGGCCCGCGAATCCACTGCTCGGCTTTTTCTTCGGCGAAGACAGTTTCGCGCACCACAAAGCGGCAGCGAGAGCGATCGGCTTCGATCCGCGCATCGTGTCGCGTCCGGGTCTCGCCCACGACGTCGACATGCCCGAAGACCTGGCGGATCTATCGCGATAGCCGCCGCAGCAAAGGCAGCACGCGTTCGGCGTAGAGATTCAGGAATCGTTCCTGGTCCTGGCCGGGCGCATGAAAGACGAGATGGTCGAATCCCATATCGAGATACTCCTTGAGCTTCTCGACATGTTCTTGCGCGTCGTCGGAAACGATCCAGCGGCTCGCCGTGCGCCCGACGGGAAGGGCGTCGGCAAGGCGCTCCATCTCCATCGCATCCTCGACATCGTGCTTCTCCTGCTGCGACAGGGCGAGCGCGCCCCAGTTGCGCGTGTCGTCGAGTGCGCGCTTCTTGTCGGTATCGAACGAGACCTTCATCTCGATCATGCGGTCGATCGAGTCCGGAGCGCGGCTTGCCTTGGCCAGTCCGGCCAAAACGTTCGGCAGCAGGGTTTCGGTATAGAGATCGCGGCTCTTGCCGCTCGTGCAGATGAAGCCCTGCGCCTTCTCGCCCGCCATCCGCGCCATCAGAGGACCCGCTCCCGCAACATAGATCGGCACGGGCTCCGGCGGACGGTCGTAGATGGTGGCGTTGGACGTGCGGTAATACTGCCCCTGAAATGAAACGCGCTGGCCCTGCCAAAGGCGTTCGATCAGGTCGAGCGCTTCGCGAAAGCGTTGCGTGCGCTCCTTTTGTTCGGGCCATGCGGCGCCGGTCGCCGGGGTCTCGTTCATCGACTCGCCGGTTCCCATGCCCAGGATGACGCGGCCGGAGTAAAGAACGCCGAGCGTCGCAAAGGCCTGCGCCACGATCGCCGGGTGGTAACGAAAGGTCGGCGCAAGCACGCTCGTGCCCAGCAGGATGCGCGAGGTTTTGGCGCCCAGCGCAGCCAGCCAGGAGAGCGAGAATGGCGCATGCCCGCCGGTGTGGCGCCAGGGCTGGAAATGATCGCTGACGAAAACCGAGTCGAATCCGAGCTTTTCCGCGAGAATGCCAAACCCGAGCAGCTCGTTCGGCCCAAATTGCTCCGCCGACGCCTTGTAGCCCAGCCTCAACCGCATTTTGCCCAGCTCCTTAAGAGATTATGACCGGCGCAGGGTCGTCGCCTCGCGGAAACGCCCAGAATGCCCGTATGAGTGACCGTTTTTGCGTAAAATCGCCATCTAATCCGCACGAGCGGCGTAAATTTCCGTTAAGCCGGCAGGGCGCAAGATGGCATCGCGTCAAGAACAGGGGCGATGCAGATGAGATGGGATTTTACAGCCGGGTTGGCGATAGCATTGTTGATGGCATCGGCAGCCATTGGGACTGCTCACGCAGCCGACCGGACTCTGGACACGCGTGCCATCTCCACTCAGGTGAGTGACACGGCGCGCAATATTCACGCCAAGCTGCGCTACGGGTCCGCGACGACCGCTGCGTGCCAGAGTCTCTCGGATACGTCGTCGACGGTTTGCCTCCTCCTGGCGCTCAACATCATCCACATGTCGCAGCAACCGCTGCCCGGCGGAGCGATGTAGCCTTCCTGCTTGCTCCGCCGCGCCTGCCGACGCATGCTTTTTGCGGCGCCGGCAGGACGATTTCATGGGGCATGTGCGGAACATCCTCTTCATCATGGCCGACCAGCTTCGGGCCGACCATCTCTCCTGTTACGGCCACAAGCGCCTTCACACTCCCGCGCTCGATGGATTGGCGGCGCGGGGCGTCCGTTTCTCGCGCGCCACCGTGAACGCGACGGTGTGCGGTCCCTCGCGCATGTCCTATTACACCGGCCGCAGTATGACCTCGCACGGCTCGACCTGGAACACGGTGCCGTTGCGCGTCGGTGAACCGACATTGGGAGATCATCTGCGCGCACTGGGCACACGCACCGCTCTGGTCGGCAAGACACACATGGCGGCGGATTGGGAGGGAATGGAGCGCCTCGGGGTCGCTGAGAATTCGTATGAGGGTGTGCTGGCGGCGGAATGCGGCTTCGAACCACTTGAGCGCGACGACGGCTTGCACCCCGACGAAACCGTCGATCCCGATCTCGCCTACAACCGCTATCTCAGGAAGCTCGGCTACGAGGAGCCCAATCCGTGGCACAGCGCGGCGAACGCCGGAGAAGATGTGGACGGCGCTCTTCTCAGCGGCTGGTATATGCGCAACGCGGGCGCTCCGGCGCGCGTGGCGGAAGAGCACTCCGAAACCGCCTACATGACCGGCCGCGCGATCGATTTCATACGCGATGCGGCGGACGAGCCATGGTGCCTGCACTTGTCCTACATCAAGCCGCATTGGCCCTACATTGCGCCCGCGCCCTATCACGCCATGTTCGGCCGCGAGGATGTGCAACCGGTGAATCGTTCGGAAAAGGAGCGCGCGAACCCGCATCCGGCGTTCGAAACGTATATGCGCCTACCGGAAAGCATCACGTTTTCGCGCGAAGAGGTCCGCATGGCCATGGCGCCTGTCTATATGGGCCTGGTCCGCCAGATCGATGATCATCTCGCGCGTCTGTTCGCTTTCCTGAGGGAACGCGGACTCGAAGACCGCACCATTATCGTGTTCTGCTCCGATCACGGCGATTATCTTGGCGACCACTGGCTCGGCGAGAAAGAGCTGTTTCACGAGGAATGCGTCCGCACTCCGCTGATCGTCTACGATCCAGATCCGGCGGCCGACGCAACGCGCGGCAGCGTCAATGACGAGCTCGTCGAGGCGATCGACCTGGCGCCGACCTTCATCGAAGCGCTGGGCGGCCAGGCACCCGATCACATTCTCGAAGGCCGGTCGCTGCTTCCGCTGTTGCGCGGATCCCCCGTTTCCTCCTGGCGCGATGTCGCAGTTTCCGAGCTCGATTACTCGTTTCGAGCCGCTCGGGCCGAGCTACAGGCCGCCCCGGATCGCGCCCGCGCCTGGATGCTGCGCGGCGAGCGATGGAAATATGTCTATTGGGAAGGATTTCGCCCGCAACTCTTCGATCTCGCAAACGATCCGCAGGAACTGGAGGACCGGGGCGGCGATTCCGCCCTGTCGGCTATTTGTGAAGAACACGCCGACATGTTGTTCGAATGGCTGCGCGCGCGACGGACGCGTATCACGGTTTCCAATTCCTACATCCTCAGACGACAACGCGGCAGCGGAATCATTATCGGGGAGTGGTGACTGAGGTCGCTTGCCCCCTCCGCCGCCGGGGCCTGTCCTTGGGCC
The DNA here is from genome assembly GCA_036495845.1 of Rhizomicrobium sp. Classification (GTDB taxonomy): domain Bacteria; phylum Pseudomonadota; class Alphaproteobacteria; order Micropepsales; family Micropepsaceae; genus Rhizomicrobium. The sequence goes on along the minus strand of DASXMF010000115.1, from coordinate 34,981 downwards.
GGCCTTCGGCCGGACCCCCGGGGGGCGGCACCTCCCCAGCTGAAGCGGGGGAGGAAAAGATATTCGCGAGGATTTCCTCCCCCGCTTGCGGGGAGCTGGCGCGAAGCGCCGGAGGGGGCGTCCTAAAACTTCTGTCCGAACTTGATGCCGATCATGCGCGGAGTGATCGGCGTGTTGTAGACTTGGTGCTCGCAAGTCTGCGTCGTGCAATTCGAAAAATTGAACAGATCGCCGCGTTCATCGGTGACGTTTTCGACGAATACTTCCGCGTGCCAGTTGTCTCGTTCGACCCCCGCAGTTAGATCGATCTGCGCGAAACCCGGCTGCTTCCCGAGAGGCCCGCGTATCGGCGTCTCGACGCCATTGACGGGATTGGGCGCTTCGATGCGCAGATCGGCCCAGCTGCTCGACTGTCCCGAGAGCGAACCCTGCAGATGGACGAGAAAATCGTCCATGTTCCATTGATAGCGCGCGGTGATATTGCCCTTGTATTTCGGCGTCACCGGCATTTGCGTGCCCGCCGGTGCCTGCGGCGGATAGGGATCGACAGGGCCCGGGCAAATCGTCACGTTCTGGTCCGTTACGGGGTCCGTCGCGCCGCATAATTTGGTCACGAGATTGGCATCGACGGCGGTGGCGGAACCGGCAATGCTCAGATGATCGTCGACCAGCCAGTCCACATCGGTTTCGACGCCCTTGATGACCGCCTGGCCGGCGTTGCGGATTTCCGTAAACGAATTCAGGCCCAGCACGGCGTATTGGAAATTGTTCCATTGCTCGTAGAAGAGCGCGCCATTCCAGCGAAAGCGATTGTCGAACCAGGACGTCTTCCAGCCCACCTCATAATTGTCGAGCGTATCAGGCAGATAGGGAGGAATGTTTCCGCGCCGATTGATGCCGCCAGGACGGAATCCCGTGGAGTAGGTGGCGTAGACCATGCGCGCATCGTCGATGTGCCAGGCGAGATTGACCTTGTGCGTCTCGCCGGTTTCGGTGACCGCCTTGTTCAAATCCGTGCAGGGGCCCGCATCGACGCTTGTCGGCGCGAAGCATTGCGACACGCCCGTGTGCGAGCTGTAACCCGAGCCGAAACCGAAGAATCCTTCCAGCGAATTGACCGCTTCGAAGACGCGCAAACCGCCGGTAAACGTCAGATTCGGCAGGATGTCGTAGGACACTTCGCCGAAGGCCGCATAGTCGCGGTCGGTGCGCTGCTGGTCAGTCAGCCAGATCGTGTGGGGCCAGCCCTGCACCGAAATATCCGTGCCGATATCGTTGATCGTGTAGTTCTGCAGAATGAAATGTGTCTGCAACTCGTAGAAAAGTCCGGCGACAAAGCGCAAGCGGTCGGTCGAAGGCGACGACAGACGAAGCTCGTGGCTCGTCTTGGTAAAATGATCCTGGGCGAGAATATATTGCGACGGATCGACGGGCTTTCCGGCATTGTTGGTCCAGTAGGCGCCGTAGCCGTAAAGCGTGTCGTACCAGAAGGAATAGTCGGTATAGTCGGATTCCTCGCGCACCCGCCTGTCCATGTAGCCACCGGAATAGACGAGATCGAGATCGCTGATCTTGCCCTGAACGGTCAGCGCCGCCTGCCACCAGCCATCATGCACGAACTCGGGATAAAACTGGCTGACGGCGAGATCACCAACCTTGGGGTCGGCCGAGGTGACGCCGTTCGTCTTCTCGTCCTGCAGGATGATGCTGGGCGTGATGGTCCAGTTCGAGTTAAGGTCGATCCGCAGCGCCGCGCGCGCGCCGATCGTGTCGGCATCGTTGAAATCGTTCTTGGCGATCTTGTAATTGTTGATGGTGATGCCCGAGGTCGGATAGGTGCGCGTCGCGCGCACATTGTCGATGAAGCCCGCATCGTGCTCGTCCCAGGCGACGAGCCGGATCGCGGCATTCTCGGCGATGGGATAGTTGACCATTCCCTCGGCGGTGTAGCCGAAGCTGCCGTGATCGACGGAATTTCCATCCACATCGTAGCTTGCCGCGAACCCGCTCGGATCGGGCTGGTTAGTGATGATGCGGATCGTTCCGGATTCGGAACTGGCGCCGTAGAGCGTTCCCTGTGGACCTGCGAGTTGCTCGACGCGGGCAATGTCGTAGACATGGACGTTGAGCGTGCCGCCGATCGTGGTAATCGGCTGTTCGTCGAGATAGGTGCCGACGCTCGGCAGCGAACCCGAATGGTTGCCGTCGCCGCCCGCCACCACGCCGCGCATATAGACATTGGCGAATCCCGGCGCGCCGTTGCCTGCGCCCGAGCCGCCGCTGGTTCCGCCCGGCTGATAGGTAACGCTCGGCAGGAATTTCACGTAATCGGCGAAATTGACGACTTCGAGCTGCTCGAGCTTTTCGGCGTTCAGCGCCTGGATGCTGAAGGGGACGTTCTGAAGATTTTCCGTACGCTTCTGCGCCGTCACCACGACCGTTTCGAGCTGGCTCTGGACCTGCGCAAGTGCCGGACCCGTCAGCGTCGTCGAAGCAAGCAAGCCCGGCAGCAACGCGGCACGCAAGCCGTAGCGGCCGCCCCGCAAAATCCCCCTCATGATCACGCCCCTTCTGATCAACGATGCGGCTTTCGAACTTCCCCTTTCGAAGCTGTCATCGCATCGTCATGTTGACCCCGGTCCGCGGCTGGCGTCAATGGGTTAAGCCGCTGATCCACCGGAACGCGTTCGGGTGGGCCACGCGGCCAGCACATCGGCCAGAACGGCTTTCAACGGCGCGAGCCAGGGTTCATATGAGCGCCACTGGTCGAGCGAATCCGCAAATATGGGCAGGCGCACCTGTTCGGAACTCGCGGTGCGCACTGCGCGCGCATTCTCGTGGAAACGCAGGCAGGAATCTTCGAAGGGCAGGCCGAGAGCGTCGAGCAGGCGGCGGATTTCCTTTTCCGGTTCCGCGACCATTTCCTCGTAAACCACGAGATGGATTTTTCCGGAAAACACCGCGTTGAAGTGATTCATCAGCGCGATGTAATCGGCGTAGTAGCGGCCGATATCTTCCAGATCGTAGCTGAAGCCCTGTCCGCGCGCGAAATGCTGCTTGAAGATGGAGAAGCAGCAGGCGAGCGGATGCCGTCGCGCGTCAATGATTCTGGCGTTGGGAAGAATGAGATGCACGAGGCCAAGATGCGCAAAATTGTTGGGCATCTTGTCGATGAAGAATCGCTTGCCGAGCCGGCGATGGATGCGGGCACGCGCGAGATACTCCGTTCCGAGAACCTTCAACGCATCCGCGTTGAGATCGGCCAGCATTTCGGGATAGGCGGAAACGTCGCTTCGCTTCATCTTGCCACCCAGGCGCCGCGCGATGGAGGCGATGTCGGGAAGCTCCATCGTGCCCTCGACCTCGGAATGGCTCGCGAGGATTTGTTCGATCAGCGTCGAACCCGCGCGCGGCAGGCCCACCACGAAGATCGGATCGGGCGCATCGCAGCCCATCCCTTCGTGCGCGGCAAAAAAATCGGATGTGAAGAATGCGCGGCTGCGCCTCACATGATTGGCAATTTCCTCTGCATCATGATCGAGCGCCGTACGACGCAATCTGTTGCCTTCGACATAATGCGCGAACGATTGCTCGTACTGCTGCGCGTCCTCGAGCGCCTTGCCGAGGGCGAAATGGAAATGCCAGCGGTCTTCGTCGCTCAGGCCTTCGCGTGCCAGGAGCGCCTCCATCTGTGAAATTTCGTCCGCAGAAAACCGAAACGTCTTGAGATTGGCGAGGCTCCACCAGGCTTCGCCGAGCCCCGGAAGCAGAGCGATGCTTTTGCGGTAGGCGTCAATACACTCGGGCTGGCGCCCAAGCGCCTTCAAGGCATGTCCGTAACTCATCCAGGCCTTGGGCTGACCCGGATGACCCTCGAGAAGCAATTCATAATTCGCAACCGCGCGCGCATATTCGCCGATCTGCCCGAGCGCCGCCGCCTTGAGCGCGCGGGTGCCGGCACTGTGAGGATCGTCCTGCAGCAGAATGTCGGCCTCGGCGATGGCCGCCGCCGCCTTGTTCTGACGATAGAGAACGGTCGCATAATTCTGACGCGCCGCGCGGAAGCCCGGCGCCAGCTCGAGTGCGCGCGCGAGCAGTTTCTCGGCGTCTTCGTAGCGGCCGAGTCGCGAGCCCGTCTCGGCCAGCATGCGAATCGCGGCGACGTCCGTCGGATGAAGTTTAAGGAATTCGCGCAAGTGCCGCTCGGCGATTGCGAGCTTGTTGTCGCAGAGCGCACGGCCCGCTTCCATCAATTGCGGATCGTTCACGGATTCCAGAATGTGCCGCGCATACGCGGCATCGGCACCCTGCGCATCGCCGGCGAGCAGGCGCTGGTCTCCAAGCTCGCGCCAGGCATGGGAAAGACGCGGGTCGCTTTCGACCGCATATTCGAGCGCCGCAATCGCGCCCGAGGTGTCGCCGAGCCGGCCCAGCAGAGCGCCAATCTCCGCCTGAATCTGCGCGTCCTTTGGCCGAACGGCCGCGAGCCTTTGAACGCAGTCGCGCGCGTCTCTGGTTTTGTCCTGGGCCGCGAGGGCGCGAGCGAGAATCAGAAGCGCATCCGGATTGCCCGGTACAACCGCCAGAATCTCGTGCGCCTGCGCCTCCGCAAGCTCGGGCCGCTGCTGGAGCAGCAGCGCCGCGTGACGGAGGGCCGTCGCAAGCGAGCCGCTGGGAGGCGATGCGTTGTCCTTCAAGACTTCTCCAGACTGCGGTGCCGCAATCAAAGAAGCGTGTGGGCGACCTGTCAACGCCGGCAATTCAATGCAGAAAGTCGGGCGACCGAATCCGGCGACAGGTTAAGTGTTGCGGTGGTATTCGCAAATCGTGTTCGTGGTGACTCTGGGCTGGGCAAAGCGCGTTTCGTCGAGCGCGTCAGGCCCAAGCCCGCGCCCTTCCCCGCTGACCCTCCCGCACCGACGTGCGAGCCGCGGCGAGTGAGGCCGGCCAACACAAGATGTGAAGCGCCTGATCCGAATCTCAAACCGCGCGAGGCCCGGTCGTCGGGCGGAGCGCGAAATCGCACCAGCAGTCGGCTTGGGGATCGTAAAGCTTGCAGTCGCGCGTGAGGCGCCAATGATAGGACGGCGTCCAGCGTGCTGTGATCGTTTCCCCGGGCCAGCGCTTTGCGACCTCCGCCTGCGCCCGCTCCAGTGCATAGAGCGCGATGCCGGAATGGATGTGGTGGGCCGGATGCTGCATCGCGCGATGAAAAAACCAGTCGACAGTTCCAGGCAAGATAACGTGCGCGGTGCCGCGCAGTTTTTCGCTGGAGGTCGACGGATGGCCGGTGGGCAGAATCCAGTGAACATCGGGCCCGGTGTGCTGCACGAACGTCAGGAACGAGAAGAATACGTTCCACACCAGAAACGGCAGAAGAACGCCGAAGAGGGCCGCGTCCATGACTGCTGCCGCAAGCGTCAGCTTCGCTCCGAAATATGCGAGGGCAGTCAGAGCGGCGATGAGCCCTGCCAGCCACATATAGACGACGGCCAGATCAATCCAGTCGGTGCGGCCGAAACCTGCACGTTCCGCGCGGCCCGGCATGAAGATTTTCGGCAGCCAGGTGTCGATGAGATAGTAGACCGCCTGCCCGCCAAGACTGCGCTTGAAGCGATACCAGCGTTGCTGCGCAGGCGATGCGTGCGCGTACTCGCTCACGGTCATCGGCGGGTAGGCGTTATCGAGGCCGAGCTGGCCCGTGAAACGATGATGGACGTGATTGTGATGATGTTCCCATCGCGAATAGGCATGCAGCGCCGGCAGAAACGCGATGGTCCCGATCAGCCGGTTCAAGACGCGCGATGACGTGAAGCTCCGGTGGACGGCGTCGTGGCCCACGATGGCAAGCAGCGCGGTGAACACGCCGGCGAGCAAAGCGAAGGCAAGTTTTTCGGCCAGCCCGCGCGATTCCACGGCGCCAACGATTCCCGTCGCGTAGAGTGCGGAATCGGCGCCGAAAATCAGCAACGGCAAAAATATCCGGCGCTTGGCGAGCAGAACAAACTCGCTCCGCAGCTCGCCGGCTCGCACGCGCGTCACCGCGCCCGCTCCACCCATCCCGGACTCGCTCCCAACCAAAGTTGATAAAGAATAAACGATTACTCCGGGAATTCCAAGCCGTTAGCCAGCCATTAACCAGTCGGCGCCAGGGCAATCGGGTGAAGAAGTTCGTGACAACGGGCTGAAGTGCTGAACGTGTCGAAGTCAACTGATTCATCAGGAAGACGAGATGGACCGAGTTGCGGGGGACTGCCATGGCGCTATCGCCCAACAGATCTTGGAGAACCTTCCGCGACGAGGAATGTCGCCTGCAAAAGGATCATGCCCCGGACAATTTCGCCACCCTTGAGCATGTGGCTCCCAACCTTATAGGCAAGGCTCCGGGCAAGGATTCATTGCGCCTTCGCTGGATGGTCGCCGCCTGGGACAACGATTATCTCGCAAGCCTCATCGCTTCATGATTCCTTTACCCGATTCCTCCTGAATCTCGCACTGCCGTAAGGCGCGCGGCCGCCGAGGGGGCGTCGATCGTGGATCGAAAAGTATTCCAGGATTGGGCCATGGCGGCGGCGGGGGCCGCGGACGTGGACGACGCCTATCTTACGCGCACTCGGGCCTTCGAAAAGCGCGCGCAGATGACGATCCAGCCTCTCGTCGCCCATTTTCCATGGCCGACAATCCTGACCTTTGTGGGCGCATGTTTAGGCGTGATCGGCGTCGCAGCACTTGCGGTAACCGGTTATCTCTCCTGGTGGGTGGCCATCCCCGTCAACGCCATTCTGATCTATTTCGTGTTCACGCCAATGCACGAGGCCGTGCACGGCAATATTGCGCGGGGCAACCCGCGCCTCTTGTGGCTCGAAGTTTTGATCGGGCATGCGGGCGGCTTCTTGCTGCTCGCCCCCTACTCCGGATTTCGCGCGCTGCACCTGCATCATCATGCCAACACCAACGATCCCGATGAGGATCCGGATTATTGGGTAAAGAGCCCGACCTGGATCGGCCAGCTCATGCGCAGCCTGGTGATCCAGCCCGTCTACATCCTGCATTTGTGGAAGATCGCGCGCGATCCGCACACCAGGCGCGCCTTTGCGTGGGAGATGGTGTATCTCGCGATATATGCTGCGATCGTCGCCGCCGCGTTCCGGTTCGGGGTGGGCAAGGAGATGATGTTGCTCTGGATTCTCCCGGGCTATATCGGCATGGTGATGTGTCCCGTGATGTTCGACTGGCCGGTGCATCATCCCCATTCCGAGCGCGGTCGCTATGCCGACTCAGCAATTCTTCTGTTTCCGCCACCCTTCCAGCGAATCATGGATTTTGTGTTCTGCGGACACAGCTATCACCTGATGCACCACCTCTATCCGCGGCTTCCGTTCTACCACTACGGCACGGCGTGGGACGCGCTGAAGGACGAGTTGTCGACGCTTCAACCGAAAGTGCGCGAATTCTCGCTCTGACGCCGGAGCGGGGGCTGTGCGCTAAAAAAGCTCACTGTCTCATTGTGAGTCTGACTTTTTTCTCCCGTACCGCGCGCGGAACCATCGTCTTGGGCTGCACCAGGATATTGGCCATCATGCCCCCGTCCTCGTGTCCGAGAATGTGGCAGTGATAGACGAACTCGCCCACCACCGCTCCGCGGAAATCCATTCTGACCTTGATGCTCGGATAGCGTCCGCTGCCCTTCCAGTAGTCGACCTGATGGGTGTCAAAGAATTGACGCCTGTCGGGCGGCACCGGAACGCCGTTTACCGCCAGCAGCTCGAAATGGATCTGGTGCATATGAAACTCATGCACCTCCTTCGACTGGTTTTCGATCGTCCAGTCCTCCACCGCACCGCGCGTCGTGATGATCGCGGGCGGCTCGTCGGCATAATAGAGCGTCGGCGTCTGGCCCTCGACCGTGATGAAGAACCTGAAATGGCCGCCGCCCGAGGGCACCTCGTTCTGGAGTTCGGAAAAATAGAGATGGCGGCGCGCGGTCACCATCGCGTCGCTCAGCCCCGCGAAGCGCTGCCCGTCCGCCCTGCCTGCGATCGGTTCGATCGGCGGCGGAATTTCGCGCGGGTCCTGCGTCTGTTCGATCATCGCCAGCGGTCGCGGAGGATCGCTGTCTCCGAGCGGGCCGGTATCGATGCGATGGGTCCAGAAGATGGCTTTCTTCACCGACGTTGCGGGGCCAGTGACGATGAATTCGGCGCGGCCTGCCGGGGGAATCAGAATATCGGTCTGCGTGATCAGGACGCCCTGGTGCTTTCCGTCCTGCGAGCCGGTGGGCACGCCGTCGAGCGCCGCGATCTCGAGCGGCTGCGCCACGCCGTCGTAGGAAACTTGCAGGTCCATCACCGTATCGGCGCTCGCATTGACGACGCGCCAGAATTCCTGCGCACCCGGCTGCATCTTGATGACCGCAGGCACATATTTCGGAAACGAGACAGGAACGTAGTTCAACGAAATGTCCCAGCTGGGGACGACGGGGCCCAGATTGTTCTTGGGCGGGTAGGCGAGAGCCTGGTCGCGGATGACCAGAAAGCGTTGCGGCAATCCCGCCACCGCTGGCTGAAGATTGGCAATGCCTTCCACCTCGATGGCGCCCGAGGCGCCGCCGCGCACCGCTGATTCTGCGATGCCGTGCACGTGCGGGTGATACCAGTACATGCCGGGCGGCTCGTTCGCCGGAATCTTCAACCGGTAGTGGAACGACTGCCCCGAATTGATCAGCGTGTGGACGACTTCGTCGCTGTGGCACTTCGGCGCCGTGTTGGTGCCGTGAAAGTGCAAGTTTACCGAGGATATCGTCATGACGGAATCGCCGCAGATCTCGCCGCTTCCCGACACGATCTCGGCGCCCCCACCCCCCGCCGGGGGAACGCGATTCTTCACGGTCAGGTCTATCGTGTCACCTGGATTGACATGCAGCGTCGGCGATTCGAGACCGGAGGGCGTCACAAAACAGAACAGCGTACGGCCGCGGCTGTCGAGTCCGGTGTAGTAGTAGAGGGTCAGCTTGAGAACGCCATTCTGGCTGTAGAGATCGGGCGGCGGCATCGCTTCGCTGCCTTGCCTGGGTCGAGGGCACGGATCGGCGCTGCTGGCGAGAGCCGCGTGCGGCAGGACGGCGAACACGCACAGCGCAAGCAGCGCATACCGGAGACCGTTCTTTGCGCTGAGGAAGTGGCCGCGAAGGAAGCGAATCATTTTTCGCCTGTGCTCCATTGGAGAAACGAAGATCCCGTGCAATTGGGTGGAAGAGTCCAGGTTGCGCTGCCGAGATTCTTTGGCATGCCGGCCGAACCTGGATTGAGCATGGCCTGCGAAGCGCGGACGCCGATCGGCCAGCTCGACTTGATGAAAGCCAGCACCGCCAGAATCTCGTGATCGCTAAGATGCCCCGCAAAAGCGGGCATATACGATACCGCGCGCGGCGGCGCCGATGGGAAGCGGCCGAATTTCGTCATGCGAAACAGGTCTTCGTCGGAATGCTGCCAACTGTGCCCGGTTGCGTCCTGCGCGGGTGCGCGCCGGCCCGCGTACTGGTCCATCACCTGCCAAAGCGCCTGCCCCTGAAGCCTTCGGCCGTGACAGGAGGAACAGGTGGTCATGTAAACCGTCCCGCCGGCCGTCACGAGGGCGCGATTGTCGGCGTCGGCGAAATGCGCAGGCGATGCGACGGCGGCTTTGACCGCGAATAACGCAGCCGACAGGGTTACGCCAACCTTCAACGGATCAATCTTTGCAGTTCCTGGGCAATTCTGTGCCCCGGGGCGTCCGGCGCCAACAGCTGGACGAAATGCCCCTGCGGATCGATCACGTAGATGTAGGAGCTGTGATCGATCGCGTATTCCCCGTGTCCGAGGCTTCGCGCGCGATAATAGACATGGAAATTCTTCGCTGCCGATTCGATCTCGTCGGGATCGCCGCGCAGACCCACGATGCGCGGATCGAATGCCTTGAGATAGAGCGCCATCACCCTCTGCGTATCGCGCACCGGATCGACAGTGATGAAAAGGGCTTGCACGCGCTTTGCCTTGACGCCGAGCTGTTTGAGCGCACCACCGAGTTCGTTCAAGGTCGTCGGACACACATCGGGGCAGAATGTGTAGCCGAAATAGATCAGGACCCATTTGCCCTTGTAATCGGCGAGCGTGACGTCGCGACCGTCGAGCGTGGTAAGCTCGAACCCGCCCTCGATCGCGGCAGGAGTCGCGCTCCGCACCGGCGAGGAGACCGCGAGCAGCACCGCGAATAAGGCCGCCGACCATGGCTTCATGCGCGCGCCGCTGCGCCGCGAGCGCCTACTTTTGTAGAATGAGATTGCTGGGTCCCGGCGCGCTGACCGCCGCCCGCTGCGCGGGGAATGGCGGTACCGCGCGGCAGCACCTGAATATTGGCCATCATGCCCTGGTCCTCGTGGTCGAGGATGTGACAGTGATAAACGAATTCGCCCACGACCGCGCCGCGGAAATCCATCCTCACCTTGATTTTGGGATAGGGTCCGTTTTGGCCGGCCGGCAAGTATCCGACCTGGTAGGTATCGTAGAACTGCCGCTGTTCCGTGGGAACCGGCTTACCGTTCACCGCCAGCAACTGGAAGTGAATCTGATGCATGTGGAATTCATGGACTTCGTGAGCGTGGTTCTCGATGACCCAATCCTCTACCGCGCCGCGGGTAGTGACGACCGCGGGCGGATTGTTGGCGTTGTACACGACCGGGGATTGCCCTTCGACCGTAATGAAGAAAGCCCCACTGGCGCCGGGCCGCTTCTTGTCCTGATGGATGGCTTCGCTGAAATACAGTTCCCTGTGGGCTGTAACCATCGAGTCGCTGAGGCCATCGAAACGCTGGCCCTGAACCGGAATTCCCGTTGGTAGAATCGCCTTGGGAATCTCGTTCGTATCGTGCGTCGTCTTGATGACGGCGAACGGCCGTGCAGTGTCATTGTCGCCGGCAGGTCCGGTATCGATTTTCTTTGTGAACAGGACCGCGGACTTTACGTTCGACGAAGGTCCTGTGACGATGAATTCCGCGCGCCCGGCGGTCGGAATCAGGATGTCGTTTTGCGTGATGATCGTGCCCTTGTGGTGGCCGTCGTGCGAGCCGGTGGGCACCCCGTCAAGCGCTACGATTTGCAGGGGCTGCGGCTTGCCGTCGTACAGAACGACGAGATCCATCACCGTATCGGCAGCGGCGTTGACGACGCGCCAGAATTCCTGCGCGCCCGGCTGCATCTTGATCACCGCGGGAATGTATTTCGGGTAGGAAATGGGAACGTAATTGATCGAGACGTCCCAGAATGGCGTGCTTGGGGAGAGATTACCGTTGCTGGGTGGATAGGCGAGTGGCTGGTCGCGCAGCACAATGAAGCGCTGCGGCAGTCCCGCCACCGCCGGCTGCAGGTTGGCGATTCCCTCGACTTCGATGGCGCCGGAAGCCCCGCCCTGCACGGCGGGGCTCGAAATTCCATGTACATGCTGGTGATACCAGTACATGCCCGGCGGCTCGTCGGTGGGGACCGTGAATTTGTATTCAAAGCTCTCGCCGGGATTGACAAGGGTGCGGACCACGTTGTCGCCATGGCACTTCGGCGTCACGTTGAGGCCGTGGAAATGAAGGTTGACGGTCAGCGGCGACATATAGAACGAACCGCAGAGAGTCGATTTTGCCGACACGGTTTCGACGCCGGCGCCCAGGGGCCGGCCGGATTCCATGTTGTTCAGCGTGAGATCGATGGTGTCGCCCGGGTTGACGTGAAGCGTGGGAGATTCCAGGCCATCTGGCGTCACATAGCAGAACAGCGTGCGCCCCCAGGCATCCACCGTATTGTAATAGTTCAGCGTCACGAGCAGCACGCCGTTCTGGCTGTAGATATCCGGCGGTTGCTTCACCGCGCTGCCCAGCACGGGGCGCGGGCACGGATCGGTCCCGGCAAAGGCGAAACAGGGAAAAGTGGCAAAGAGAACGAATGCAAGAATCGCCGTCCGAAATCGGCTCGCGAATGCGCTCATGAGAGCCCTCCCTGTTTATCGAAGAATACTGCGAATCATTCTCAGACGCAAAGGCATCGAGCGTTTGCGCCGCCGACCCGGATCCTGCTCACAGGCGCACAAGCATATTTCGGTGGCGCGCCCGTCTTGCCATCAGACGCGAGCGGATGCGCTCCGCGCGCCCGCCTTCGTTTCGTGCGCCGGAGCAGACGGAGCACGCTCATTGGCGTCCGGCCGGTCCGCCTAGCGCGGCCGCCTCGGGAATTCGTACATGTGAGCCCTACCTGTTTCGCCAGTTCTGCTGCGAATAATTCTCAAACGCAGAGAGTGCGAGATTGGCGGCGGCGGGAACAACAGCGCCAAGGGCTGGCAAGCGCGGAATTCGACTCGTTGGCGTCGGCGCCCAAAAAATACCCACAAGGGGTGAAATTCTCGGCTCCACAAGAATGGATGCTGGCGGGTTCATGACATTGCGGACGATGGGAGACGCGGTCAGCGCGTGGAAGGCGCCGTTCCTTCGCTATGAACGGCATTTGTCCGCGGCGGCGATGGTTGCCGGTTTTGCCGTCGACAATTTCGCCTTCGGCAGGGTCGATCACCCAGGCGCGCACATTGTCTTCATCGGTTACCTGGCGGTTGCGGTCCTGTCGATCGCGCTCGGGCATGCGGTGCGGGCGCGCAGGGACCGCGAACAGGCAAAACTTGCCGCACTTCGCGAAAAAGAGAATGCACGGGCAACCAGCGACGAAACTCCCTTGCCGCCGAAACGCTCGCGCCTCGGCCTGTGGATGCGAGCCGCCACGCAATTCGCGCTGGGGGGGTTATGGAGCGGCTTTCTCGTTTTCTATTCGCGCAGCGCAGTGCTCGCCGCATCGTGGCCGTTTCTTCTGTTGCTGCTCTGCTTCCTGATCGGCAATGAAGCCTTTCGCCATTACCATTCCCGTCTCGTCTTCGCCTCGCTGCTGCTCTTCTTTGCGCTCTATTCCTATGCGGTCTTCGTCGTTCCCGTGTTCACCAAAACGCTCGGCCTGGTCACCTTCGTCGCCAGCGGAGTGCTGGCCTGCGGGGCCTTCTTCCTCTTCCTGCACCTGCTCCGGAAAATCGATCGCGCCCGCTACGCCCAGTCGCGCTGGAAACTGATCGGCGGCGCACTGGCCATCGTCGTCGCGATGAACGCCTTCTATTTCACCGGAATCCTTCCGCCACTGCCGCTCGCGCTTTCCGATGTGGGGATTTATCACGAAATTCATCGCGAGGGTGCGGTCTATCAGGCGCAAGGCGAAAACGAGCCGCTGGCGGCGCGGCTGGGACTGGCGCGGCCGGTAATTCACGTCGTGCCGGGAGAAAAACTTGCCCTTTACAGCGCCGTTTTTGCGCCCATCAAGATGACGACGCGGATCTCGCACCGCTGGCAATGGTGGAACGCCCGCGCGGGAAGCTGGCAAACGCAGAGCATCGTAAGCTTCCAGATCGCCGGCGGGCGCGACCGTGGCTATCGCGCCTATTCACTCAAATCCGACCCAAGAGCGGGCGATTGGCGCGTGGACATCGATTCGGCGGATGGAAGATTGATCGGCCGTCTGGGTTTTGCGGTCGTACCCGTTGTTTCGCAGCCGGCGATGGTCGCCAAGACGCTCTCGTAGACCCAGCGTTCTTCGCACGCACTTATTGCTTTGTTCCGCGTTGTGCTAAGCGGATCGGGCGAAGCACCAATCCGGGCGAAACACCCATCGATGAAACCCATGTACAATTGCGCGAAGTGCCCGGGATATTGCTGTTCCTATGAATTGATCCCGCTGACGAAGCGCGACGTAGAGCGCCTTGCACGCCATTTCCAATTGAGCTTTCGCGATGCCCGTCGAAAATTCACGATCGAAAGAGACGGAGAAAAATACGCGATGCGTCGGAAGAAGGATGAAATCTTCGGCATGGTGTGCCGCTTCTTCGATACCGAGAAACGGCGATGCGGCGTCTATGCGGCGAGGCCATCGACCTGCCGCTCCTATCCGGGCGGCCGCTGCGGCTACTATGACTTCCTTTGCTCCGAGCGGAGCCGCCAGGAGGACCCGGACTTCATTGCCACGACCTGGAGTGTGTGAACGCCCGCAAATCCGTCTTTTCAGCCTGGCAAATTCCCGGCTCGGGCGTTCCCTTCCTTGTTGCGGTCCAGCGGTGATTTTGGGCATGATGAGCGTCCGAGAGCGCCCCGCAAACGCCGGTCGTGCGTGGCGCGTCTTGTGGTTTCCGGCAGAGTCACATTGGCAGTCTCATGACAAATCTCGAGAATGAAGGTACGCGGCCCCTGGCCATGGCCTCGGTCAAGGGCACGATCAAATGGTTCAACACCACCAAAGGATATGGCTTCGTCACGCTGGAAAACGGCAGCGACGCGTTTTGCCACGCATCGGCGCTGGCGGAGACCGGCGCTCAAACCGTTCCCCCCGGCGCAACGGTGATTTGCGACCTTCAGGACTCGCCGCGCGGCCTGCAGGTCGTAGCGGTACACAATGTCGACACCAGCACGGCCGATCCCCAACCGACGCGCGGTCCCCGCACCGGGGGCCGGTTTGGAGGGGGCGACCGCTTCGGCGGAGGTGACCGCTTCGGCGGCGGCGACCGTTTCGGCGGTGGCGACCGTTTCGGCGGGGGAGATCGCTTCGGCGGCGACAGATTTCATGGCGGAGACAGATTTCAGCCGCACCGGGAGCGCGATCACGGCCCCCCGGGGCCGATGGTCGAAGGCAAGGTCAAGTTCTTCAACGACCAGAAGGGCTTTGGCTTTGTGATGCCCGAGAATGGCGGCGCCGACATTTACGTTCACGCCAGTGCGCTGCGGCGTTCGGGCCTGACTGCGCTCGCTCCGGAGCAGCGGATCCGCTTTTCCACCCGGCAGGGCATGAAAGGGGTGGAGGTCGATCGGATCGAGGCGATCTGAGCGGACTACCGGCGACAGCTATTTTTTATCTCCAAGCTGGGGGCAGGCTGGCTCTGCACCGGGCGCGGGCTCGATTCGAGGTGGCCGGTCTTGCAATCGCCCGGCCCAAAAATATATACGCCCAGCTATATCGATCCAGCATAGCCGCGTCGGGGCGCAATCCATGGACGTTCGCACGATCTGCCTGGGGCTGCTGACGCGCGGCGACGCCACTGGCTATGAGATCAAGAAGCAATTCGAAGTGGACGGCTTCGGACATTTCGCCGAAGCGAGCTTCGGGTCGATCTACCCCGCCCTCGCCCGCCTGACCGCGGAGGGCCTCGTTTCCGTTCGCGAGGAGCCGCAGGAAAAGCGCCCGGACCGCAAGGTTTATTCGATAAGCCCGGCCGGCCGCGAAACCCTGGTGAACGCCCTGCTTGGACCGCTCAAGGAGGACCGCCACCGCTCGCCCTTCGCCTTTGCAATGCTTTTTTCGGACCTTTTGCCGGAAAATAGCGTGCGGGCGCTGATTGACGCCTATCTCGCATCAAAGGAAGAGGACCTTGCCCGGATGAACCTGCGCAAGGCGGCGGCTCAAACAAGCGGCGAAAGGTTCGTCGGCGATCTCGGCAAGACGATTGCTGGCGCGACGGTCGACTATCTGCGTGCCCATCGGGGCAAATTCGAAATCCGTGCGCAGGAAGCTGCGGAGTAGGAAATGGAAATGTTGCGCAACCTTATTGTCGGGCTCCGCGGGTTCTGGGATCGCATTCAGCCGCGCTTCTGGCGTCGCATGAAGCCGAGTTACCGCGCGGCGACAGCGATCACGATCATCGTGGTTCTCTGGATCGGTTCCGGCGTGTTCTCCGACGGCGGCACCAAGCAATCGGATGACACGCAATCGAAATCCGCCTCCGTGGCCAGCGTGCAGGTCCAGCGTTTCGTCGCTCACGCCCGCGATGCCTCCATTACTGTCAGGGGCCGCACCGAGGCACTGCACTCTGTCGATGTAAAGGCGGAGGTGGACGGCGTGGTGCAGGCGCTGCATTTCGAGAAGGGCGGGTTCGTCAAGGCCGGGCAGGTGCTGTGCGAACTGAAGACCAATGATCGCGCGGCAAAGGTCGAGCAGGCGCGCGCGATGGTTGCCGAGACGGAGCAGAAACACACCGCCAATGTCTCGCTGGCGAAGAACGGGTATCTTGCAAAGACGCTTCTCGCAGAGTCGGCGACGGCGCTCGAGGCCGCGCGCGCAAGCCAGCGCACGATGGAAATCGATCTTGCCAACACGCAGATTCGCGCGCCCTTCGACGGACTTGTCGACGACCGCTACGTCAACATCGGCGACTATATGCGCGTCGGCGACAAATGCGCGCTCTTGATCGCGCCGGAGCCGTTTCTCGCCATCGGCATGGTGTCCGAGCAGGACGTGAGCAGTCTCCGGCCAGGCGACCCGGCGAGCGCGACGTTGGTGACGGGCGAGACCGTCCAGGGTCATGTTCGCTTCGTTGCCAACCGCGCCGACCCGACGACGCGAACCTTTCGGCTCGAAGTCGAGCTGCCCAATCCCGAGGCGAAATTGCGCGACGGCGTGAGCGCGGACATCCACCTTCCAGTCCGCAATCTCAGGGCCGAGAAGATCTCTCCGGGGATTCTGGTGCTGGATGACAGCGGCGTGGTGGGCGTACGCACGGTCGACAAGGGCGTGGTCCGCTTCAAGCCCGTGCAGATCGTTTCCGACGGCCCCGACGGCATGTGGGTGAGCGGCATCCAGGACGGCGCCATCGTCATCACCGTGGGCCAGGAGTTCGTCAGCGAGGGCTCGCACGTGAAAGTCGTCTTTTTGGGAGCGCACGCATGACGCGGATCGTTTCCTGGGCCGTCAGCAACACCAGGCTGGTGATCGCGGCGCTCGCGGTCACGATCATCGCGGGCGTCATCGCCTTCATCGCGATCCCCAAGGAATCGGATCCGGACATCCCGATTCCCTACATCGTCGTGCAGGTCTACTACCCTGGCATCAGCCCGGAGGACAGCGAGCGGCTTCTGGTCAAGCCGATGGAGAACTATCTCCGCTCGATTCAGGGTCTGAAGGAGATGACCGCGCGCGCCTATGAGGGTGCCGCCGTCGTCATCATGGAATTCGACGTCTCCTTCAACAAGGACCGCGCGCTCGCCGACGTGCGCGCGCAAGTCGATACCGCCCGCGCCGAATTGCCGGCTGACGTCCAGCAACCGACCGTCGAGGAAATCAGCACGAGCCTGTTTCCGGTGATTTCGGTGGCGCTGTCGGGCGACGTGCCCGAGCGCACCCTTTTTCACCTGGCGCGCGATCTCAGCGACCAGCTCAAGACCATCCCCTCCGTGCTCGATGCGCAGCTCTCGGGCACGCGCGACGAGATGCTGGAGATCCTGCCCGATCCGGCGAAGCTCGAAAGCTATGGCATCACCCAGCAGGAAATGTTCGAGGCGATCACCAACAACAACACGCTGATCGCCGCGGGCGCGATCGACACAGGCCACGGCAGCTTCGCCGTGAAGGTGCCCGGTGTCATCGACAACCCGGAAGACGTGCTCAATCTGCCCATCCGCGCCACGCCCGAAGCGACGGTGACGCTGAAGGACGTGGCCCAGGTCCACCCGACCTTCTACGACGCGACGACCTACACCACCATCAATGGCAAGCGCGCCATCGCCATCGACGTGACCAAGCGCGTCGGCGCCAACGTCATCGCCAACAACCTGGCCGTGCGCCAGATGCTGGCCGCCGCCCAGAAATATTTCCCCGCCGGCGTCCACGTGTCATTCGTTGGCGACCAGTCGACCGACATCCGCGACCAGCTCGGCTCGCTGTCCGACGCGATCATCCTCGCCATCGTTCTGGTGATGATCATCGTGGTCGCGGCGCTCGGGCTGCGCTCGGGCCTGCTTGTGGGCGTCGCCATTCCGACCTCGTTCCTGATGAGCTTTCTCGTCATCGATGCGCGCGGCTTCACGCTCAATTTCATGATCATGTTCGCGATGCTGCTTTCGGTCGGCATCCTGGTCGACGGCGCCATCATCGTGGTCGAATATGCAGATCGGAAGATGACCGAAGGCGTCGCGCCCAAACAGGCCTTCGCCGAAGCGGCGCAGCGCATGTTCTGGCCGGTGGTGAGCTCGACGGCGACCATGATCGGCGCCTTCTTGCCCATGCTTCTGTGGCCCGGGATTGCCGGCGAATATATGAGCTTCTTTCCGATCACGCTGATCGTCGTCTTGTCCTGCTCGATGATCGTGGCGCTGATCTTCATGCCGGTGCTCGGCGGCTTCTTCGGCAAGGCGCCACCTCGCGACGAGAAGCACGAGAAGGCGATCGAAGCTTCCGAACACGGGGATTGGCGCGAGATCCCCGGCGTCACCGGCTGGTATGCGCACCTCTCCGACTGGATCACCCACAATCCCGGCAAGGTGATCGCGATGGCGATCCTCGCTACCGCCACCGTGCTCGGATTGTTCATCACCCACAATCACGGCACGCAATTCTTCGTGGACACCGACCCGACCGAGGCGACGGTTCTGGTCTCCGCGCGCGGCAACCTTGCCGCCAACGAGAAGCGCGACCTTGTGATGAGCGTTGAGCGCCGCCTCGAGAACATAGAAGGCGTCGACTACATCTACGCCAATTCGGGCGGAAACCCGGGAAGTCTTAACACGCCGGTCGACAATATCGGCCGCATCACTGTCGAACTGAAGCCTTACGGTCAGCGCCGCCGGGGCGACGTCATCCTTGAGGAGATGCGCAAGAGAACCGCCGACATTCCCGGACTAAAGGTAGAAGTGCGCAAGCCGGACAGCGGACCCGCGACCGGCAAGGACGTCATGATCGACGTCAACTCCGACAATTACGTCACGCTTGCCGCGACCACCGACAAGATCCGCCGCCACCTGGACGGCATGACGACACTGCGCGACGTGGAAGATACGCGGCCGCTCCCCGGCATCGAATGGGACCTCGACGTCAAGCGCGACGTGGCCCAGCGCTTCGGCGTCAGCACCCAGGCGATCGGCGCAGCAGTCGAATTGGTGACCGACGGCATATTCGTCGGCCGCTACCGCCCGGCCGATTCGACGAGGCTCGTCGACATTCGCGTGCGCTACCCTGCCGCCGAACGCGGCATTCACGCGCTCGACAATGTGCGCGTGGCGACCTCGCAGGGCATGGTGCCGATCAGCACATTCGTAAGGGTGAAGCCGAAACCGCAGGTGAATTCGATCGAGCGCGTCAACGCCCATCGGGTCTATCACGTGCGCGCCAACGTCAAGCCCGGTATTAACGTCAACGGCGAATCACAGAAGATCAAGGACTGGATCGCCGCACAACAGGTTCCGCGCGACGTGCGCGTCACCTTCAAGGGCTCCGACGAGCAGCAGCAGGAATCGGGCGCCTTCCTCGTCAAGGCCGCCTTCATGGCGCTGTTTCTGATCGGTGTGGTGCTGCTGGCGATGTTCAACAGCTTCTATCACGCGACCCTGATCCTGGTTGCTGTGATCCTGGCCATGATCGGCTCGCTGCTCGGCATGGTGGTGATGGGGCAATCCTTCTCGATCATCATGACGGGGACGGGGCTCCTCGCGCTAGCAGGCATCGTGGTCAACCACAACATCGTGCTCATCGACACCTATCACAAACTGCTGGCTTCGGGCATGAATCCGATCGAAGCGGTGATCCGCTCGAGCGCGCAGCGCCTGCGCCCCGTGTTTCTCACCACGATCACGGCGATCTTCGGCCTTCTGCCTATGATGATCGCGCTCGAACTTGATTTCTCGACCCGGCAGGTGACGATCGGCGATCCCTTCGCGATGATGTGGATCCAGCTTTCCACCGCCATCGTGTTCGGGCTCGCCTTCTCCAAGGGCATCACGCTCGGCCTTGTGCCGGCGATGCTGGCGCTGCCTCATCGTGTGCGCGAGACGCATCGCGGTTTTCGCTGGTTCCTGGCGCAAATCTTCGTCGCTCCCGTGCGCGCGCTCGCGCGCCGCTTCGCCCGCCGCACGCCCGCCGGCCATCCGCAGCCCGCGGAGTAACAAGCATCCGCGGACGAAGAACCGCCAGGCCGCCAGGAAGATCCTGGCGGATCATTTTCGTTCCGTGCCGGAGGAAGTTCGACTTGCGCGCTTCGACGGTTCAACATCGGGCAGCGGGGGCTGATGCATGAGCCCAAAAATCCTTATCGTGACACTTGTAGCGGCGTGCATGGCGAATGTCGTGCATGCGGGCGGCGGGCTGAGCGTCGCGCATCGCGTCTTCGCCGAGCAGACCGCAATTACCCACATTTCCCTCGCCTATCCCGCAACGGGGCTCGCGGGGATCGACAACGACATCAGGTCGATCGTTGTGGACAAGGCAAAAGAGTTCCGAAGTCTTGCGCAGGGCGACTATCTGAAAGGCGAAGGGGTCTATACCGACGACGCGCATTACGAGATCGCGCGCAACGACTCGGAAGCCTTCGCGGTCGTCTGGAATGAAGAAGCCGATTTCCATGGGGCCCATCCCTCGCACGAGATTTTCACGGCGGAATATCTGCTCCCAGACGGCTGGCGAATCTATCTGCCCGAAATAGTCGACGGCGAAAGAGGATTGAAGCTGGTGAGCGCTCTTGCCATGGCCGATCTCGATCGCCAGCTTTTGGGTCCTGATGGACTGAGCGACAAGGACTGGATCGCGCGCGGCACTGCGCCGACGGCACCCAATTTCGAGAATTTCATATTGCAACGCGATAGGCTGCGCATCGAATTCCCGCCCTATCAAGTGGCGGCTTACGCGGCCGGCCCGCAGTCCGTGGAGATTCCGCTGGCGAAGCTTCGCCCAGCGATAAGACCGAACTGGCGTGCTCCGCAGGCTTCATTCGACTGCAGCCATGCGCGCGCCGAGATCGAGAAGATGATCTGCTCCGATGCACGTCTTGCACGACTCGACCGCCAAGTCGCGGAGACCTATTTCGAACATCTCGGCTGGATCAAAGATGGAAGCGTGGGCACATCGGCGGACGCGTTGCGCGGCGAGCAGCGCGCCTGGCTCGCGAAACGCGCCACCGCGTGCAATGGCAAAACGGGCAGCGCCCTGCTTGCCTGCCTTTCAACCTTTTATGGGACACGCCTCGACGCGCTCGTATCGGTCACACAATAATTCGAGGCGGGGGAGCGCTCGCGCTTCGGCAAAGTTCCCGCGCCGGCAGATACGAGTTTGCCTCCCCCTTGTAACGGCACAGGCAAATGAGCCGAACTCATTCGGGGTTGGGCGTGGAGGAGAGTTGGCATGCGCCTTATTTCTTCAACGGCCTTGTTGACTGCAGCCGCATTGGTCCCGATCACGGCGGCCGCCGGAACCCAAACAGTTCTCCATTCCTTTCTCGGCGAAGGCGCTGGCGACGGGGACACCCCTTACGCTGCGCCCGTCATGGACGCGCACGGCAACCTCTATGGCACGACACTCTACGGCGGCCTCTACGGCGCCGGCATCGCATACAGACTCCATCGTACCAGCGGCGGGTCGTGGAGAGAGACCGTGCTTTGGAGTTTCGGCGGCAGCGGCGATGGCTCCGATCCCGAGGGCGGCGTCATTGTCGACAAGAAGGGAAATCTTTACGGAGGTACTCGCTTCGGCGGAAACCAGAATTGCGACGGCATCGGTTGCGGCGTTGTCTATGAGCTGAGTCCCGCAGGGGGCGGCACATGGAACGAGACTGTGCTGTACCAATTTCCCGGAATGGTCCATGGCGGGGAAGGCGGTCCGGTTGCCAGTTTGACGTTCGACGGCAAGGGCAATCTTTACGGGACGACGACCGGCGACGACACATGCGGCGGCGGCTACGACGGTACCGTGTTCGAATTGAAGCATACGAGCACGGGCTGGAAGAAGCATGAGCTCCACGACTTTTGCGGCAGCGATGGTCAGGCTCCCGCTTATGGCGCTCTGGTGTTCGATACCACAGGCAATCTCTACGGCACGACGGGCTTCGGCGGCGCGGGCGGCGTTGGTGTGGTTTTCGAACTCAGTCCCCTTGGTCGCGGCCAGTGGGCCTTTACCGCCATCCACGACTTCACCCAGGAAGAAGGCGGCGTTGCCGATGGCGGGCTGACAATCGATTCCACCGGCAATCTCTATGGCGCGGAAGCCGATGGCGGCCCGAACATCGACGGAGCGATTTACGAATTCTCCCCCGCGGGCGGCGGCCAGTGGACAGAGAATATCCTCCACACCTTCAACGGTTCCCCGGACGGCCTGCTGCCGTTCCAGAATCCGGAGTTCGACTCAGGCGGCAATCTTTTCGGAACGACCTACGGAGGCGGAAATATCGGTTCCTGCTACGACGATTGCGGCACGATTTACCAACTCACGCCACAGGGCGGTGGCCGATGGAGCGAGTCCGTCGTCTACAATTTCGCCAGCTTGGGCGGCGGCGCGGATGGGTATCAGCCGGTGGCCGGTCTTGTTCGCGATGCCGTCGGCAATTTCTACGGTGCGACGACCAAAGGCGGCGCCGTCCAGGGCAAAAGACCCTGCGATTGCGGCGCGGTATTCGAATTCACGCCGTAGCGCCTGAAAATGCACTTCACGGCCATGTATTTGCCCTCACCCTGAGCATGTCGAAGGGTGAGGACGCGGCGAGCCTTGAAAACCCGGCTTCCCCTTGCCATAAAGGCCCACTTTGGACGCGGGCGTAGCTCAGGGGTAGAGCATAACCTTGCCAAGGTTAGGGTCGCGCGTTCGATTCGCGTCGCCCGCTCCAAACAACCATGAAAAACAATGCCGGATCCCGGGGTTTCCGGGGGACGGCCTGGTTTTCGGAAGAGAATCCCTCTTGGGGAGAACTATCATGCGACTGTCGACACGTGCGGTGCAGGTTTGCGCGTTGACACTCTGCATTGCAGGGTCGACCGCGAATGCCGCGTCCAAGTTCACGGAGTTCGATCCTTCGGGATCGACCGACACTTTCGCCTACGGCATCAATGATCTGGATGCGATCACGGGATATTACGCCGAAGGCAGCAACGCATATCACAGTTTTCTTCGCGGCAGCGATGGAACGATCACCAGCTTCGATGTTTCGGGGGCAGCCTACACCTACGCCAAAGCCATCAACGACAATGGCGTGATCACGGGATATTCGCAGGATACGAGCTATCACGGTTTTGTTCGCGCGGCGGACGGAACGATTACCAGCTTCGATGCTTCGGGCTCGATCAACACGGTCCCGGCGGCCATCAACGGCAAGGGCATGATTGCCGGAAGCTATCAGGATAGCGGAAATGTCTACCACGGCTTTGTGCGTCGCGCCGGCGGAAGGATCACGACCTTCGATCCTTCAGGGTCGACCGCCACATTTCCGTTCGGCATCAACGGCAAGTCGACGATCGTGGGAGAATATCTCGATAGCTCCAATGTCTATCACGGCTTCGTGCGGCCCTCCGATGGCGCCATCACGAGCTTCGATCCTTCAGGATCGAAATACACCGCGCCAACCGGCATCAACAAAACCGGCGCCATCACGGGAACCTATGCGGATACGAACAACGCGTTGCACGGGTTTGTCCGCGCGGCCGATGGAACGATCACGAGCTTCGATCCGCCGGAATCGAGCGGCACCTTCCCCACCGGTATAGACGGCAAGGGCGCGGTCGGCGGCTATTACAGCGACAGAAGCTTTGTGACGCACGGCTTTCTCCGCAAGGCCGACGGCACGATCAGGACGTTCGATCCTCCGGGATCCGCCTACACAAGGCCGGAGGGCATCGCCAAAGCCAACGCCATCGCGGGCTATTACGCAGACAGCACCGGCGTGTACCACGGCTTCCTGCGAAGCAAGTGAGATGTGGTCGAAGTGGGGGGTTAAGCAAGGCGCGTGGGCACAGACATCCCAGCAATAGCAAAGGCTCGATGCCTGAACGCCCATTGCGTCGGGTCTTTTAATGAGTTGTGGACATCGCCTTTTGGAACAATGCTAGCCGCGCATCGACGCGCGCCTGAAGGTCGGGCGTCAAAGCGTTGCCGACTTTGATGTGAAATTCAAATTGGCCGCGCGTCAGTTCCAGAACGCCGAGCCGTTTGGGGTGTTCGGCACCGCGATCGGAAATATAGAACGGATAGCCGGCGGTCACGATCTTGTAGTCATTGGGCTCGGGCACGATGCTAAGGCGAGCGCACATTACAGAAACTGCAGTTGTGCCTTAGGGCGTATCGAGCGTGAATTTATTGTCGTGTTCTGTCAGTTCAATCACTTTCATTGACGAACCGGTGAAGTATTTCAGCGCGCCGTCGGTTGGTTTCGAGAGAAGGCTTTGGCAATTCTCCTCATATCCAGCGTGAATACGCGCGTTAAACCCGTCAACGCCGGGCGCGTCCGATTCAACCTCGCTCACTTGACCCTGATCAATCTTCCAAGTCTTGCCGTCCAATGTCCCCACGAATAGCGGCAACTTGTATTCCAAACTTGCGAACAGGTGGGTTTCGACAGGCGTGAGTGCGACAAGTTGACTGACGAAAACGCCCTGTTCTGTCGCGTCTCTCAACGCAGGCCTTGTGAGTGTCATACATGCCCGTGAGAGCGCATCCCCTTGTTGAATGTTCCTTCCGTCCTTAGAAATTGTGAAGCGATAGTGGCCGCCGATTACAACCGCCTTCGGATCGTTCGTTGCCGCCATTGCCCATACCAGCCAACCGTCCCCCTGCGGATCGTTGAGCGCTACGGTGTTATAGCGATCCGAACACGGCAGTTTCACGTTAGCGAGTGCAAGCGAGCGGGCATTGAATTGTGCAAGCTCGTCCGGGTTTAGTGTGCGATCCCGCGGATCAGAGCAGGATATCGCAACTCCCTGAGCGAATTTTACATCACAAAGAATCTCTGGACCGTTCGCACCGTCGCGGACAAAGCGAACTTGTGTCCACGCCCTGGATATTTTCGACGATCCAGCCGTGCAACTTTTCTGCCTTTAAGTCCGTCTCAGTGTGCTGGGCCATAAGAACGTCGGTCGCTTTCCACGCTTCCTGATCTTGCTGATACATGGCCCGCGCGAGCCGCTGAGTCGTTGGAATGTCGAATTGACGAATTGGTGCTGGCTCGTCGCCCGCTGACGAAATCGGCGTGCCAGCCATCAAGACAAGACCCAGGCTGGCGAGACCGACCATCACTTTCAGATATTTCCAGTTCATTCGCGCCGCCAGAATTTCTACCCGCTTCGGAATCTCTGGCGTGACGACACCATGGAATCAAGCCGTGCGCCCGAACGGCAACGTTCCGCCGGACGTGGCGGGCTTCGCCTTCCTCGGTTCTTTTTCCATCTTCCAGTTCACGCCTTCGACTGTTTTCAGCACCGCCTTGATCGCATTGGCCGATGCGGGCGTTTCGCCGAGCCAGACCGACCAGTCCTTGTCTTCCAGAATCGCGGGCATGCGATCGGTGACCGGGGCGACGAGTTTGCTCGCGGGCACCGTGACCATCACGCAGGCGAGCAGCGGCGCAGGAAAATCGGGGATTTCGAATCGCCGCCATAGAAAGGCAAAGCCGCGCGGGATGCCGTCGCCCGGATCGATGGTCCATTGGACGGTGCGCGAGCCGATGTCCTCGCCTTCGTTGAAGGTGCGCATGACCACGATGCCGCGCTGCCCGTCGAGAAACGCGCCGCGGAAGGCGGCGGTCTCGTCGATGGATTCCGAGCGGGCGTGAATGGGCTGGGGCACGCGCGGATTCTTGCGATGCGGGAAACCCCAGCGCATCGGCACGACGCGGCGCTCTCCGGTTTCGCGGTCGAAGACAATCACCGGAAGCGCGCTCATCGGCCGGTAGGTGACGATTTCCTCCGGCGAGCCGTCGACTGGCTGGTTGGTCAAGGGCTGGGAGAAGTCCCACACCTTGCGCCAAGACGCCATCGCCGTGAACTTTCCGCACATCAGAGACTGCCCGGATGCTTATGGAGGCAGGAGATCGTCACGCTCGCCTTTCTGCCGCAGGCCCTGCAGTGGAAGCCAGGCAAAGGTGTGTCGAGCGCCGCCTCCGTCAGCGCCTTGCGCCGGGACATGATCTTGTAGGGATGCATCTGCCGTTTCGCGCCGCATTTTTCACAGGTGACGACGACAAGATAATCGGCCGCGCAGGCATCGGCGAGCGTTGCGATCCGGCCATGGAAGCCACGCCGCCCCACTTCGTCCGTCAATCCGGCGAAGACTTCGGATCGCCCGCGCCCAGCCGGCCTTTCTCGAGCCAGCTTCTCAGACCGGGAGTCGTTTCCACCTGGATGGTTTCATCATAAAGCCTGAGATCCTCTTCCGTCAGCACGCCCTGCCAGCGGTTATTGGTGCCGCTATGGAGGAAGGTCTCGTGGCCATCCTTGAATCCGCGCTTCAATCCGCCAAGGAGCGCATCGCCTTCGCGCTTCATCGATTCGAAGGACGCGGCTTTGACGAGCTCGGGCCACACCGCGTCGCTAACGGAGATTCCGAGGAAAGCTGCGATACGTTTCATCTCCGCCCCAAGATCGGCTTTCAGATCGTTGTAGTGCACGAGAAGCAGGTTGAATCGCCCGCGCTCGCTCCAGAAGGAACGCTCGATGTCGAAGAACCGGCGCGACATCATGGGCTTTTCCTCGTCGGCCTCGTCGGTAAGCCAGTAGCGGAAGAACTCGCGCGCCGTTCGCGGCGGGCGCGGCATCGGACGTCCGATGGTTTCGTCCGCCAGTCCGATTGCATCGAAGCGCTCAAGCGCCTCGGGCAGAAAACTGTTGAAATGGTTGAGAAACGACATACAGGCGTCGCGGCCGTCGCGCGCCACATGGATGTAGCGGACCTCGTCGTAGACGGGCAGCGCGTCGAACGGCAGATGCGATTTCAGGAATCGCCGATGCTGCTGCGCCTCGATCATGGGCAGCATCGCCTCGATGGGCATCATGAAGCGGCAATCAATCCACAGCGACATGTCGAAGAGCGGACGCGGCTCGGGCGACTGGAAGATCAGGAGATTGACGATCTGCTGCGTCCAGGTGGTGCCGACTTTCGGCGCCGTTGCTATGACGATATCGCCTTCGCGCGGCCGGTAGCCGTCCCATTGGCGGCTGTCGCAGACCCAGTTTCTGACGACCTTCAGCGGCGCACGGCTCAGCATCGCAACTTTCCTATTGCCGCTCGGCAATCTGCGCCTTGGCGGGCACGGGAGCGCAATCGCGCGCGGCGAGCGCCATAGGCGCGTCCGGCCGCAGGCGGATCCGCGGCGTCAGCTCAGCGAGTCGTCGGACATAGGCGTCGGTGAACACCGCGGCGCAGGCGCGGCTCAGATGTGAGAATTCGGGAATCACGAGTCCCTTCATCGCAGAAATGTCGTCGGCATGGATGCCTTTGACCTTCGCCGCCGCGAGCAACGCGTCCCAGCCTTTTGCGCGGGGCAGCCGCTCGTCTTCGTGCTTGCGCAGTTCCGGCGCCGAAGGTGGCCGGATGAAGATCACGTCGCCGCCATGCGCACGGATTTTGGCGACGGCAACGCGCGTTTTTTCGAGTGTCAATTTGATGGTCGCCGCATCCACGGGCTTGCCTACAAACGGGGCCGTGGACGTCAGCCACACCTTGCGCGCATGGGCGCGCAGGCGCTGATCGTGCTCGATGCGCGGCCACAGCCAGGTGTAGCGGTCGTCGGTTGAACTGCTGAGCTTCCACACATCGCCATACGGTTCGTCGGCGCCCGCGCGAAGTCCGGGATCGAGCCGCGCGACCAGCGTGCTCAGGCGATAATCCTCATCGAGGAAGGAAAGGAACCGGCGCAACGCGCGATTGAGCAGAAACGAGATTCGCTGCGAGGGAGATTCGTGCTGAAAGCGCGTCAGCGCTTCCCGCATCAGCCCGATCTTGTCGCGGAAATAGATCGTCTCCGCCGTGCCGACGATGAGAAGTCCCTTGAATTTGGGATCGTCGGCAAGATTTTCGAGGAAGAAGCGCGGGTTCGTTCCCGGAAGCGCAAGCTGAAGCGGGCGCATGCCGGTGAGCGCCGCGAAGCGGTTGAAATCGGTGTCGAAGAGAATGCGCGAATCGCCGACGATGGCGACGGGAATCGGTTCCGTGTCGACGCGCCGGCGCTGTTCGGCCCAAGCGGAGGGGCCGTCGCCGAGATCGCCGGGCGCGAGTTCGAGCGCGCGCATCTGCCATTCCCACAGCCCCGTAAAGAGAAGCGTAAGTGCGACAACCACCGCGAACATTGCTGCCCAAGGCTTCGGCGGGATTGGCCTGAGCGGCACCGGTTGCGCGACGCCCGGCCGGTCAGCGGCGGTGGGCCGCTCAGAACTGGAAGTAGATGAACGCATTGCCGCTTCCATGCTCGATGACGATGGCGGTCGCCATCAGAGTCCACACGCAGGCGATTGCAGTTGCCGGCGTGCGCGCCAGCACGGATTCGAGCGTGCGGTCGCGCATCAGCCAATGCACCAAGACGAGGCTGCCGACGATGGCAGCGATGGTGACGAGATAGATGGCGGCGAGGATCGGCACCGGCCCGGCATTCATTCCGAACATGCCCGACAACACGACCCAGGCGCGCGAAAAGGTCTTGGCGCGGAAGAATACCCAGGTGACGTTCACGAGCGTGTAGGTGAGGAGGCCGAGCGCAAAGAGCGCGAGCGGTCCGGGCCGATACTGACTGAAGCGCGTCCGCAATACGCGCTCGGCCGCGAGATAGAGTCCGTGCAATCCGCCCCAGGCGACGAAGGTCCAGTTTGCGCCGTGCCACAGGCCGCCGAGCAGCATCGTCGTCATCAGAGAGGCGTAGGTGCGGGCTTCCCCGTGACGATTACCGCCGAGCGGGATGTACAGATAGTCGCGCAACCACGACGACAGCGTGATGTGCCAGCGCCGCCAGAAATCGGAAAAACCGATCGCGGCATAGGGAAAACGGAAATTGTCGGGCAGCGCGAAGCCGAGACACATGGCGGCGCCGATCGCGGTCGTCGAATAGCCGGCGAAGTCGCAGAAGATCTGCCCGCTGAAGGCAAGCGTCGCCGCCCAGGAATCGAGCGCGCCGGGTATCTTGTCGCTGTCGAACACGGCCTCGGCCGGACCGGAAAGGAAGCCGTCGGCGAGCACGACTTTCTCGAACAGGCCGATGGTCATCAGCGCCAGGCCGAAATGGAGCTGTTGCGCGGTGGCGCGGCGCGGCTCGGCGAACTGAGGCACGAGTTCGGTCGGCCGCATGATTGGGCCTGCGACCAGGTGCGGAAAGAAAGTCACGAACAGCGCATAATCGAGAAAGTTGCGCGCCGGCGCCGCGCGCCGGAGATAGACATCCAGCGTGTAGGACATCGTGGCGAACGTATAGAACGAGATGCCCACCGGCAGCACGATGTCGTATTGCGGCGGCTGATAGTGGACGCCCGCCGCCAGAAGCAGCGCGCTGAAATTCGCGAGCAGGAAATTCCCGTATTTGAAGAAACCGAGCATGCCGAGATTGGCGACGACCGAAATCAACATCCAGCCGCGGCGGCGCCAGGGATCGGTCGCCGTGACGAGAGCCTTCGCAGCGAACCAGTCGACCACCGTCGAAATCCACAGAAGCATGACGAAGGGCGGATTCCACGCGGCGTAGAAGATGTAGCTCGCGATCAGCAGGTTGATCTTCTTCACCGTCCAGCGGAACGGCATCGCGTGCAAAACGAGCACGATCGCGAAGAACGCAACAAAGGTCAGCGAATTGAAGATCATCGGCGCCCCGGCCGGCGACGAGCGCCAGCCTCCCAAGCACATTCTGTCAGTGCGCAGGCAAACGATCAATGCCGACGAGAGCCCGTGACCGGGCACGGGCGGGTCTCGCCCCAATGTGATGCCCCGGGTCTTTGCCGATGCCCTTCGCCCGTGAAATATGGGGTGCGGAGATTTCGAGGAGGAAAACGATCATGCGTGTTCGAACCGGTTCCGCGGTCCTGGCGGCGCTTGTCCTGGCCGTCGCGCTCTCGGCATCCCGGGAAATCACTCCCAATTCGCCCGATCCGTGGCTGTGGCTCGCCGACATCCACGGCGCCAAGCCGCTCGCCTGGGCCACAGCGCAGAACGCGAAGACCTTCGCCGCGCTCCGGTCCGACCCCGAATACCGCAAGGATCACGATGCCATCCTTACCGTGCTAAACGCCAACGACCGCATCGCCGAGCCCGCCGTCGAAAACGGCACCGTGTTCAATTTCTGGCAGGACGCCGCGCATGTGCGCGGCCTGTGGCGCCGCGTCAGCGCCGCCGGTTACGCGCAGGCCAAGCCCGAATGGGAGGTGTTGCTCGATGTGGACGATCTCGACGCAAGGGAACACAAACCGTTTGTGTGGCAGGGCGCGCAATGCTCGCCCGACACGAAACGCTGTCTCGTGCGCCTGTCGCCGGGCGGCAGCGATGCATACGAGTTGCGCGAATACGATCTCGCGAACAAGGCATTCGTGTCCCAGGGCTTCTCATTGCCGGTGGCGAAATCCGACAGCGCCTGGCTCGGCAACGACGCGATTCTCGTGACCACTGATTTCGGTCCCGGCTCAATGACGACCTCGAGCTATCCGCGCATCGTCAAGATGTGGAAGCGCGGAGAACCTCTCTCGGCGGCGAAGACGATATTCGAGGTCAAGACGAGCGATGTCGCGTCGCGGCCGCGCGTCTTTCACGGACCATACGGCATGGTGCCGCTGGTGGAGCGCGTCCTCACCTTCTTCACCTCGGAATTCTATTATCTGATGCCGGACGGCAAGACGGAGAAGCTGCCGCTGCCTCCCGGCGCGGATGTGAAAGGCATCACTGGCGGATATCTCGTCTTCACCCTCCGCGACGCCTGGACGCCGCAGGGCGGCAACCCGATCGCAAAAGGCTCTCTGGCGGTCTTCAATGTGGTGGCATTCGCGACAAAAAAGGCGCCGGCAGAATATGCGGTTCTCTACACGCCCGATGCGCGCGGCGCGATCGAGGATGTGGCGCCTGGGCGCGACGCGGTCTATGCGTCGATTTTTGAGAACGTCACCGGCACAATCCACGCGTTCCGCGCCGGAAAGGACGGCAAATGGAGCGATGCATTACTCGATCTGCCGAAGGCCGGTTCGACGCATGTCGTGGACGCGGATTCGTGGACGCAGCAGGCCTATTTCAGCTTCGAGAGTTTCCTGCAACCGGTGACGCTCTTCTCCTATGACGGCAACGCTGCGCCCGCTGCGATCAAATTCGAGCCTGCGCGCTTCGAGGCGAGCGGACTTCAATCGGATCAATTTGATGCCGTCTCCGCCGACGGCACGAAGATTCCCTATTTCCTGATCCATTCCAAAGTGGCCAAAGGGCCGATCCCGACAATTCTTTATTCCTATGGCGGCTTCGAATTGTCGCTCACGCCCTGGTACTGGAATGACGGCCATCGGCCGCTCGATGCGGGGCAGACCTGGCTCGACAAGGGCGGCGCGATTGCCGTGGCCAACATTCGCGGCGGCGGAGAGTTCGGACCCGCCTGGCACCAGGCCGCGCTCAAGCTTCATCGCCAGCGCGCCTATGACGATTTCGAAGCGGAGGCGGCGGATATCGAGCGCCGCGGATTTGCAACGGCGAAGCAGGTCGGCATCGTCGGTGCGTCGAATGGCGGCTTGCTCGTGACCGCGACGATGGTCGAGCGCCCCGATCTTTTCGGCGCTGTCGTCTGCCAGCGGCCGCTGATCGACATGCTGCGCTACACGCATTACGGCGCGGGCGCGTCGTGGATCGACGAATATGGCGATCCCGCCGATCCGAAGATGCGCGCGGCGATCCTCAAATATTCGCCCTACGAGAATCTCAAGCCGCACGTGAAATATCCGCCCACGCTCTTCATCACCGAAACCAGCGACGATCGCGTCACGCCCGTCTTCGCGCGCATGATGGCGGCGAAGATGGAGGCGATGAGGCAGGACGTTCTATTCTACGAAAGTCTCGAGGGCGGCCACGGCCCCGGCGCCACGCACGAGGAAGAGGCGCAGATGTGGGCGCTCTCCTACGTGTATCTGGCGCAGAAATTGGGTTTGCACACGTCGCCCTAGCCCGCTCTTGCCAGACCTGCGGCGAATTGGAGATCTGCTAGCCGCGCATAGAGGCCGCCACGCGCCACAAGCTCGGCATGGCTGCCTTCCATCAGCACATGCCCCTGATCCATGACGACGATGCGCTTCAACCGCTGGATCGTTGCAAGCCGATGGGCGATGACGATCGTGGTCCGTCCCGCCATCAGATTGGTGAGACCCAATTGCACGAGCCTTTCATTCTCGGCGTCGAGCGCGCTTGTCGCCTCGTCGAGCAGAAGAAGCGGCGCATCGCGCAGAATGGCGCGGGCGATGGCGAGGCGCTGGCGCTGGCCGCCGGAGAGCGTGGTGCCGCGTTCGCCGACCAGACTCTGATACCCCATCGGCAACTGCTCGATGAATTCCGCCGCGGCCGCCGCTTCCGCCGCCTCGCGGACTTTCGCGTCGCTCGCTTCCGGGCGGCCATAGCGGATGTTGTCGGCGATGGTTCCCGAAAAGATGACGGGATCCTGCGCGACGAGGGCCATGTGCCGGCGCAGTTCCGCCGGATCGAGCCGCGCCGTATCGATGCCGTCGAACAGAATGGCGCCCGATTGCGGCGCATAGAAGCGCAAGGCGAGCTGAAAGACGGTCGTTTTGCCCGCGCCCGAAGTGCCGACGAGCGCAATCGCCTCACCGAGCTTCACCTCGAGTGAAAAATCGTCGAGAGCGGCGTGCTCCGGGCGCGAAGGATAGCGGAAGGTGACGTTGCGAAAGGCCATTGCGCCGCGTACCGGCGGGGACAGGCGTTCGGGCTTGAGCGGCGCCTTCACTTCGGGCTCGACGCGGAGAATCTCCGCGAGCCGTTCCGAGGCGCCGGCGGCGCGCTGCAGATCGCCCCAGATTTCGCTCAGTGCTCCGACCCCCAGGCCCACCAGCAACGCGTAGAAGATGAATTGAAACAAAAGACCCGCCGACATCGCTTTCGACGCGACATCGTGCGCGCCGACATAGGCGACGCCCACGATGCTGGAGAAAATTGCGAAGATCACGACCGCCGTCATCACGGCGCGGGCGCGCGTGCGCAGGATCGAAACGTCGAACGACAGCTCGACCGCGCGCGAGAAACGGCCGCGCTCGGCGTTTTCCTGCGTGAACGCCTGCACGGTCTGCACGGCGTTGATCGTTTCGCTGGCGCGCGCGCTGGTGTCGGCGATGCGGTCCTGGCTGCGGCGCGACAATGCTCTCACCCAGCGGCCGAACAGGATCAGCGGCAGCAGCACCAGCAGCACGGCCGCCAGCACGATGGCCGTCAGCTTGACGCTGGTCGCGAACATCAGGGCCAGGCCGCCCACGAGCATCAATATGTTGCGCAGCGCCACCGAGACCGACGAACCGATCACGGTCTGGATCAACGTCGTATCGGCCGTAAGCCGCGAGAGGACTTCGCCCGTGCGCGTGATTTCGAAGAAAGACGGCGTGAGCGCGAGAACGTGATCGAACACGCCCTTGCGGATATCGGCGATCACGCGCTCGCCGAGCCAGGTCACATAATAAAAGCGCACGCCAGTGAAGATGCCGAGCAGCCCCGAGGCGACCACAAGCGGCAGGAAATAAAACCCGATCCGCGCCACCACCGCCTCGTGGAAGCCGCGGTCGATCATGATGCGCAGGGCCTGCGGCACCAGAAGGCTGACCGTCGCCGAGCAGACGAGCGCGACGAGTGCCGTCACGATCCGCCAGCGATAGGGCATCAGATAGGGCAGGAGATCGCGCAGCGGCCGGAGCGAGCGGCTGCGGGCTCGCGCCGCCGCAACCCTCTGGACCTCGCTTGCGAATTCCGCGCCTGTCTGTGCCATGCGCCCGGCCCTTGTTGCTGCGAGACCTATATAGTGTGCCCGCGATCCCCGGGAGTGGGGTCCGGCTCCAGCCTTGTCACGCGCGGACCGATCGCCTATAAGCCGCCGCTTCCTCCGCGACCGAGAGTGCCCGGATCATGAAAAAGGACATCCACCCCAATTATCACATGGTGACGGTCGTGCTGAACAACGGCAGTACCTACAGGACACGGTCCACCTGGGGAGAACCGGATCAGAAGCTCACCCTCGACATCGATCCGAGCACGCACCCTGCCTGGACGGGCGGTCAGCAACAGCTGGTCGACCGCGGCGGCCGGCTCTCGCGCTTCAACAAGCGCTTCAAGGATTATGTGAAGACCTGAGTTCGCTTAGACCGCTCAGACCGCTTCGCCGAAACTCTGCTGCAACAGTTCGATATGCGCCTGCACGGGCGGCATTCTGCGCGGCGTCTCGCCCAGCAATGCCTGCTCGAGGCGGGCGATGCGCCGATAGAGGTGCTCGCTGCGACCGAGAAGATCGCGCAAGGTCGCCGGGAGAGATTCGACGCCGTCGCTGCGTCCGCCGAAACAGATCTCCTTCGAACCGAGCCGATAGCGCTCGCTGGCCGCATCTTCGGGCTGCATTTCGCCTTCGCGCACTGCACGCTGAATGAGCAGCCAGCTCGCCGCCTGCATCAGGCGCGTCGTCACGCGCATGCTTTCGCCGGCGTAGAGCAACGCCGCCGGGCGTGGCAGAGCACGCGATTCTTCGCGGCCGCGACCATCGAGATAGCGCGCCGTTTCTTCGACGAGTGACATGCCCTCGTCGAAGGTGCGTTCGAACAACGCCGAATCCATCTGTGATTGATGCGTCACGCCGCGAAAGCAATTCTCTTCTGATTCTACAAGCGCCATAACCCCCATACCCCGTTCGACACCGTTGCAAGCTAGCAAACCGTTTTTGCGACGGAAAGAGCGCGACGCGACGGAAATTCGATTATGCACAATCATGGTTACACAGGCAGTTGTGCGCTGCGCGTTAACGATTGACTGCCTCGCGTGCGAGGGATTCAGGTTTTGCGAAAGACAGAATCGGCTGCGGCCTTCGTCGATTGCCGTTCGACCGTCGCCTCGCGGCAACGAACGATCTCCGCTTCGAGCGCGTTAATGCGCGCGGCCAGCTCGTGTTCGGACATCGCCGACAGGTCTCCGCCCAAAACGATTTCCGGCGCTTTCTTCCTGGGAAGCAG
>DASXMF010000114.1:0-4349 GCA_036495845.1 Rhizomicrobium sp. | reverse complement strand
CACTCATATCGGCCTTGTTACGGATATTGCAAAGCCTCGCAGTGAGAACGATAGGCGCAAGGACTAGAATCTCCGAGGTGACTCTCGCCGGCGACCGAAGATCGCCCGCGGCGTGGGCCGGCTCGCTCGCCCTTCACGGCGCCATTGTGGTGGCCGCTCTTTTCACCGTGTCCCATACGCTCGACATCGCCGACCAATCCGCTCCCGTGGTGCCCGTCGACCTCGTGACCATCGCGCAAAAGAGCAATGTCCGTGCTTCGGTGCGGCCGCAGCCGAAAGTGGCACCCGCTCCCACGCCACCCGTGCCCAAGGCCGCGCCCACTCCTCCGCCAACCCAACCGCAGGAAGCACAGCAACCCCAGGAGACGCCCAAGGAGGCTCCATCCGAGACGGTGGCAGAAACGCCTCCCGCCCCCGCGGTGCCGAGACACAAGCCTCAGCCCGCCCAGGACCAGCAGAATAAGAACTTCGATGTGGACAAGGTCCTGGCACTCCTGAACAAGGTTGCTCCGGCGCCGGGCGCGGCTCCCAAAGAAAGCAGTGCAAACCGGACCATAAAAGGGATCGGCGAACAGACGTCGATGACGGCCGATCTGCAAGCTTTGTTGTCCAGCCAGATCAAGCCGTGCTGGAGCCCGCCCGTCGGGGCACCACACCCCGTCATCGTCGATTTCGAGGTTTTTCTAAGTCCGGACGGATCAGTCGCACAGCCGCCACAATTGCTTGCAAACTCAGGCGATCCGTATTTTCGGGCCGCAGCCGAAGCCGCCCGGCGCGCAATCTATTCTTGTGCGCCCTACAGACTGCCTGCGGATCGATACAATCTGTGGCGCGATATCAATTACCACTTCGATCCAAGCGAGATGATGGGAGACTAGGTTTTGATGAACAGCAGGGCGATCCTGGCGGCTCTTGCGGCCATTGTGACGCTTGCAGCGGCATCGCTGACCCCGGCGGATGCCGCGCTAAAGGTCGACGTCAACCAAGGCAATATCCAGCCGCTCCCGATCGCAATACCCGACTTTCTTGGCGCTCAGCCGGGCGATGCGACCGCAGGACAGCAGATCGCCGGCGTCGTCAACGCCGATCTCGATCGCTCCGGCATATTCCGGCCGCTGGATCGGCGATCCTTCGTGGAGCAGATCAAGGACATCAACGTGCCGCCCGCCTTCGCCAATTGGCGGGTCATCAGTGCACAGGCGCTGGTGACCGGCGTAGCCGCCACGCAGCCGGACGGTCGATTGCGCGTCGATTTCCGCCTGTGGGATGTTTACGGCGAGAGCCAGATGCTGGGCTTGCAATATTTCACGGCGCCCGCGAATTGGCGGCGCATCGCGCACATGATCTCCGACGCAATCTATCAACGAATTACAGGAGAAAAGGGCTATTTCGACACTCGTATCGTGTTCGTCTCCGAAAGCGGATCGCTCGTGAACCGCAAGAAGCGATTGGCGGTCATGGACGAGGACGGTGCCAACCCGATCTTCCTCACACGCGGCGATTATCTTGTACTCACGCCGCGGTTCAATCCCAGCGCGCAGATGATCGCCTACATGTCGTATGTCTCCAGCAGGCCGCGCGTCTATCTGTTCGATCTCGAAACCGGCCGCCAGCAGATGCTCGGCGATTTTCCGAACATGACGTTTTCGCCGCGATTCTCGCCAGACGGCAACAAGGTCGTCATGACGCTCGAGCAGCGCGGAAATTCCGATATCTATGTGATGGATCTGCGCACCCGCGGGGTGACGAGGCTGACGACCGATCCGGCGATCGATACCTCGCCGTGCTATTCACCGGACGGCAGCCAGATCGTGTTCGAATCCGACCGCGGCGGCTCGCAGCAGGTCTATGTCATGAGTACGAGTGGAGCGAACGTGCATCGCATCAGCTTTGGCGGCGGCAAGAACGGGACGCCCGTGTGGAGTCCGCGCGGCGATCTGATCGCCTTTACGAAGCAGGCAGGCGGCACATTCCGGATTGGCGTAATGAGGCCCGACGGATCCGGCGAACGGATGATCACCGACGGTTGGGAAGACGAAGGCCCGACCTGGGCGCCGAACGGCAGGGTTTTGATGTATTCGCGCACGCTTCGTGGCGGACGCGGTTCGCAGATCTGGTCCGTGGACGTCACGGGACGCAACGAGCGCCGAGTCCAGACACCGGGCGATGCGTCCGATCCGGCGTGGTCGCCCTTGATCCAATAGGGACGAACTTTTTAGTATCGCAGTGCTAGGGAATTCGGGCCGATCCGGCCCCCAATACGTTGTAGCGACGGTGCGCGCTTTCGATTTTCCAACGCGATCCCCGCGCACCCGGGGACGCGCCATTTCCGGAGTGCGGAAACCATGTTGAGAATGTCCAATCCTATAAGGATCGCAGCCTTGACGTTTGTGCTCGCACTTGCGGCATGCACCACCAAGCCTAAACCGGCGGCCGAGGCTCCGCCCGAAGCGCCGTCGGCGGCCCCAACGGCGCAAAATCAGGTCGAAACGACCGTCGTGCCGGGCAGCGTGCAGGATTTTCGCGTCAATGTGGGCGACACGGTGCATTTCGACTATGACAAATATGACGTCCACAGCCAGGATCGTGACCTGCTTCAGCGTCAGGCCCAGTGGCTGCAAAAATATTCGCAGGTTCGGGTAACCGTCGAAGGTCACTGCGACGAGCGCGGTACGCGCGAATACAATCTGGCGCTGGGCGCACGTCGCGCCAACGCGGTCAAGGAATATCTGGTCAGTCTGGGTGTGCCGTCCTCCCGGGTCGACACGATTTCCTACGGCAAGGAGCGGCCCATGTGCACGGAATCCGACGAATCCTGTTGGGCGCAGAATCGGCGCGGCGTGACCACCATTACGAGCGGCGCCACCACTTCCTAGGCGGTCAGCCAGTTTTGATGAAGAGGAGCGTCCCGGACGAACGCCACCCGGAGCGTCATCTTCGATCCGCCCCAATTTCGGCGTACTATTGCGTTCCATTTGCGGGAGTGGCCGCAAGGGCGCGATCAGGGGTCAAGACGGGTCGAGATGCGCAGCGTATTTTACAGATACCTGGCAATAGGAGCGGCGCTTTGCGCGCTAAACTGCGGTGCGGCTGCCTCCGATCCGGCACCGACCTCGTTAGAAGCGCTGAAATTGCGGATTTCCGCCGCCGAAGCGCATGCGGCCCTTTTGAGCGGCGACAGCGACCACATTGCCGCGCGCACCGATCAAACGAAGCTGGCTCAGCTGTTCGGCGAAAGCGACGAGGAGAAGGCTGCCCGCCAACAACACGAACAGGCGCAGGATTCCGGCATCGCGGCGCTCAATCAGCGCATCCAGGATCTTGCCGATGTTGACGATTCGCTACGCAGGCTGACGGGGCAGATCGAGCAGCTCGATCATCGGCTGACCGAGATGAACGAACGTATTTCACGCATGCAAAGGGAGTTTGACTACAAATTGTGTGCGCTCGCGGCGCAGCAGCTGGGCGCTTCCTCCGATTCTACCGATCAGGGCGCACTTCCGTGCAACGGCCAGGGTCAGCCATTAGGCGCAGCGGCGCCCGGCGGAGGAGCGGCTCCGCCGGCCTCCGGCGCGCCTGTTCATCTCGCGCCTCCGCCCGGCGTCCTGGGCACGCTGCCGCGCGGCGACTCCTCTCAGACCTCCCAGCCTTCTCAGGACCAGCTCGCTTCGATCGATACGCGGCCCCAATTCGAGTCGGCGCTGAATCTGCTCGGAAAGGCTCAATACGACGAAGCGCGCGCCGCCTTCCGGGGCTTTGCCGACACCTATCCGCGAGACGATCTGGCACCCCAGGCGGTTTATTGGGTCGGCGACATCGCTTACGTTCAGAAGGATTATGCATCCGCGGCGCGCGCCTTTGCGGAGGAACTCAAGAAGTATCCCACGAGTCCGCGGGCGCCCGAGAGTTTGCTGAAGCTCGGACAGTCGCTCATTGCGATGAACCAGAAGAAGGAAGGTTGTACAGCTCTTGGCGCGCTTGCGAGCCGATATCCGACAGCTTCGAAATCCGTCTCCGAACAGGCGCTCAGCACGCGCAGGGCGGCCGGCTGCCGCTGAGCACCCTATCGGTGCCGTGGAATTTGCCGCCTTCATGGAAGCTGCGATTCGCGAGGGCGCTTCCTGGCCCGGAGCTGTTGCCGTATCGGGGGGCGGCGATTCGCTCGCCTTGCTCCTGCTTCTGGAAGAATGGGCTCGGCTGGGATCGCGTCAACCTCCCATCGTCCTTACGGTCGATCATGGGCTAAGGCGAGAATCGGCGACGGACGCGGCGACTGTGGCAGTGCGGGCCCACGCTTCGGGGCTTGAAGCGCACATCCTCTCGTGGCGCGGCCGCAAGCCTGACGCCGA
>DASXMF010000113.1:0-21833 GCA_036495845.1 Rhizomicrobium sp. | reverse complement strand
CGCCACGCCGCAGCAGATCGACGCCTTTGTCGATGCCTTCCGCAATTACGCCGTGGCCGTTTATGAATCGCGTTTGAAAGCCTATGCGGGACAGACACTGCGCACGACCGGAGCGACCGAGCACGGTCCCAACGATTATATCGTAACCACCGTACTGGTGGATCCGACGGGCAAGACGGAAGCGCAGGGCGAACCTATCCAGGTCGATTTCCGCGTCGATTCGACGAACGGACGCTTCGTCGTCATAGACGCCAGCATCGCGGGAGTTTGGCTGGCGCTCGAGGAGCGCGACCAGTTCACGGCGTTTCTCGAAGAGAACAACGGCAATCTGGACGCGCTGACCACGCACCTGAACACGCTGACCGAGCGGTTGCGTGGCGGCGGTCCCAAGACGCCGACGCAGTGAGCTTCGCCACGACGTCCTGAACCCCGCTCGTCAATTGGAACGCGAAGCCGCGAAGACGCGCCCGATTAATCATTGTCATGGCCCGGCGACGCGACAGCGGAGACCGGGCCACCCAGAAAACGGAATCAAGCGCGGCGCGGCTTCACCTGGATGGCCCGCTCCAAGCGGGCCATGACAATTAAGAAGGAAGCGCTCCGTTTCAATTCTGCGTCTTTCTCCGCGACTCCGCCGCTCCGCGTGCTCGTTGATGGCGATAGCGATCGCGCGCTGCTCTATGCCCTGGCAAACCGCTTGTATTTGATGCGGTGGGGCTGATCGGCGCCGATGCCGAGACGGCGCTTCTTGTCCGCTTCGTAGTCCTGGTAGTTGCCCTCGAACCACTCGACGTGGCTGTCGCCCTCGAATGCGAGCATGTGCGTGGCGACCCGGTCGAGAAACCAGCGGTCGTGACTGATAATCATCGCGCAACCGGCGAAATCCTCGAGCGCCGCCTCGAGCGCGCGCAGCGTTTCGACATCGAGATCGTTGGTGGGCTCGTCGAGCAAAAGCAGATTTGCGCCGGACTTGAGCATCTTGGCGAGGTGGACGCGGTTTCTCTCTCCGCCCGAGAGATTGCCCACCTTCTTTTGCTGATCCCCGCCCTTGAAATTGAACGCGCCCACATAGGCGCGGCTCTGCATTGTGCGCCTGCCGAGTTCGAGGACGTCGAGTCCCCCGGAGATCTCTTCCCAAACAGTTTTCTTGGCATCGAGCGCATCGCGCGATTGATCGACATATCCCGTGACGACCGTTTCACCGATCCGGAGATTGCCGACATCGGACTTTTCCGCGCCCGTCAGGATTCGAAAGAGCGTGGTCTTGCCCGCACCGTTGGGACCGATGACGCCGACGATGCCGCCTGGCGGCAGTTTGAATTCCAGATTCTCGAACAGCAGCCGTTCGCCATAGGCCTTGCCCAGCTGGTCCGCCTCGACCACGACGGAGCCCAGACGTGGTCCGGCCGGAATGACGATCTGGGCCGCGCCGGAACGTGCCTCCTGCGATTTTGCCAGAAGCTCGTCATACGCACGGATGCGCGCCTTCGACTTCGCCTGGCGGGCCCGCGGACTGGCCTTTATCCACTCGCGCTCCCGGGCAAGGGTGCGCTCTCGCGCTTCCTCGCTTTGGCCTTCGGAGAGGAGGCGCTTGTCCTGGACCTCGAGGAACGATGTGTAATTGCCCTCGTGCGGGATACCGCGGCCGCGATCGAGCTCGAGAATCCATCCCGTGACATTGTCGAGAAAATAGCGGTCGTGAGTCACCAGCACGACGGTGCCCTTGTACTCGCGCAGCGTGTGCTCGAGCCAGGCAACGGATTCCGCATCGAGATGGTTTGTCGGCTCGTCGAGCAACAGAATGTCCGGAGCCTCGAGGAGGAGACGGCAGAGAGCGACACGACGCCTCTCGCCTCCGGAAAGCGTGGCCACCTCCGCATGCGGCTCGGGACAGCGCAGCGAATCCATCGCCATTTCAATCTGTGAATCCAGGTCCCACAAACCCTGCGCTTCGATCTGGTCCTGCAGCGACGCCATTTCCTCGGCTGTCTCGTCGGAATAGTTCGCGGCGATTTCGTTGAAGCGGTCCAACAGCGCTTTCTTCGGGCCCACGCCAGCCATCACATTGCCAAGGACGTCCGTCGATGGATCGAGCCCGGGTTCCTGCTGCAGGAATCCCACCCGAACACCCTCAGCCGCCCAGGCTTCGCCGGAGAATTCCTTGTCCATCCCCGCCATGATGCGGAGAAGCGTCGACTTGCCCGCGCCGTTGATTCCGACGACGCCGATTTTCGCGCCCGGCAGAAAGCTCAGCCAGATGTCCTTGAGCACCTGTTTGCCGCCCGTCCAGGTCTTGGACAGGCCTTTCATTACGTAGACGTACTGCGGACCGGCCATCGAGGCTTGCCTTTATTGGAATTTGCGGAAGTTCGCGGCTTTTAGCGAACACCGGCTCGCCGCGCAATCGCGTCTTGCGCGCGCCGGCGTGCGGCCGGAATTCAAGTGGAAATGGAGTCGTTAGAAATTGATCTTGGCGCGCGACAAAACCGTGACGCCATTGTTTCCCGTCTGACCCGCGATATTCATCTGGTAACCGGCATTGGCCTGCAGGGCAAACGCGCCATCGAGAAACGTCGTCACATAACCAAGCTCCAAATCCGTTTCCGGCGCGTCCCCGCTCAGGATCGGACGCGTGGCCTCGGCCATCAATCCGTCGAAGGGATCGCCGGCGCCGCCGAGATCAACGCCGGCTGAAGCGAGTTCGAGCGGGCGGGAGACGGACAAGCCAAGGGAATCGTCGCCAAACAGCCCGTGTTTCGCAACGGCGAGGCCATAAGAGCGGCTCCGCAACGAAACGGAATTCAATGCGGCGCCATTTGGCCGCTGGTCGAGTTGGGTAACGCCCTCATTGTAGGAAAAGCTGGTGATCCATCCGCTGCCCAGTCCGATCCGGCCGGATATGCCAAGACCATTTGTTGTCGACGCCCTGGCCAGAGCGAGGCTCTCGAGCGGCGCTTTTCCAAACAGTCCATTATGCTGCTCGTTGTGAACTGCGGTGAGACCGACCCCGCCCCACGGCGCGAAGTTCCAGTTGGCCCCTCCAAGGATCGTGTTGGACTGGTACGGCGCGAACGCGTCACCCTGTGTCGAGAGCCGCGCCAGATAGGGCAGCAAAGGAGCAGCCAGCGAAGTTCGCTCGGGGTTCAGCACGGATTCGCCCAGGCTGAAACTCAGCCCGTCGCCTGCACCGATCGTCGTGCCAAGATAGGTTCCGCCGTTACCCAGGGCGGCGAAAGGCGAACCCATTTGCGCAGCCGAGAGAAACAAACCGTCGCGAGCCAGGGCTGCGTCCACGCCGGACGAATTGAATCGTGCGCCGAGATCGGCATCATAGCCGAGTTCGATTGAAAAATCGGAGGCAAGCCGGTCGACGAACGCGAAATCGTGGACGGCATGAAAGGTGCCGTCTCCGGCGAGAAAACCAGCCGTTGCCAAGGGCGGAAGGTTGGCCGTCACGGAATAACCGGAAACCGTCACAGTGCCGAGATCGGATGAGGCGCCGACCGCAAAAGGTGTAGCGGTCGCGCCGAAGGGCGCCGCGATCGGGGCGTCTCGCAGACCGAACCCGAAAGGCAGATCAGGCACGGAAACGAGACCAGTGTTACTGCCGGTCGGCGCGTCGCCTCCGGCGGGCGTCGTGAAAAACCAACCTGCGTTCGCGGTTTCTGTTACGGCGTGCGCCCCCAATCCACCCCCGAGCAGGGTGGCAGCCAGAATCGCTGCCGAGATCGGTTTTACGCGCACGGATCCCTGCGCCTTGCTGTCGTTGGGACGTTTCGGCCGCCCGCACACCTGTTGATAAGTCTACCAGACAGGGCCCTGCCCTCCAATGAAATCCTCGCCATTTCTGTTGCGGGCAGGCCACAGACATGGCCCCCAATGCACCCTTCCATATGGGGACGCGACGGCGAATCGCCCGGTTTTGGCCGATCTTCGACGCAGACATCCGCCTGTTCCCGCAACGGGGAGGTTCGTCGCCGCAGGCCCGATCACTCTCCATCAGGCCCGCGGCTAAACGCCCGCGCCAATCACGAAATTTGGCGACGTTACCCTTGCCGCACTGCCCGGAACTATCGCAACTTCGGGGCGTTGGAATTTTCGGCTGTCCGGTCCCGCGATACGCCGCTCAACGCTGGGTTCGCTCGCAGCATCATGCCGGATCATCTTGACAAGATCTGCATCGACACGATCCGCACGCTTTCAATCGATGCGGTGGAGAAGGCGAACTCGGGTCACCCCGGCACGCCGATGGCGCTCGCCCCGCTCATGTATACGCTGTGGCAACGCCATCTTCGCTACGATCCGCAAAATCCTCTCTGGCCCGC
Source organism: Rhizomicrobium sp. (assembly GCA_036495845.1). Lineage (GTDB taxonomy): Bacteria > Pseudomonadota > Alphaproteobacteria > Micropepsales > Micropepsaceae > Rhizomicrobium. Next base: position 17,508 of record DASXMF010000113.1, on the reverse strand, counting down.
CCGCGACCGGTTCGTGCTTTCGGCCGGACACGCGTCCATGCTCCTTTATTCCACACTCTTTCTCGCGCAGGTGCGCGAGATGGACGCCGGTGGCGCGCCAACCGGCCGGCCGGCGGTGTCGCTCGATGACATCGAACGGTTTCGTCAGCTGGGCAGCAAATGCCCGGGGCATCCCGAATATGGACACACAACGGGCGTCGAACTGACCACGGGGCCGCTCGGCCAGGGCGTCGGCATGAGCGTGGGGATGGCCATTGCGGAAAAATGGCTCGCCAATCGATTCAATCGTCCCGATCTCGAATTGTTCAACTATCGGATTTGGGCAATCTGCAGCGATGGCGACATGATGGAGGGAGTCTCCAGCGAAGCCGCCTCGCTCGCCGGTCATCTTCATCTGTCCAACCTTGTGTGGATATACGACCAGAATCACATCTCGATCGAGGGGCCCACCGAGATCACGTTCGATGAAGACGTTGCGTCCCGCTTCGAAGCCTATGGCTGGAGCGTTCAGCACGTCGCAGACGCGAACGATACGGAGGCGATAGACGAAGCCTTGAGTGGCGCGGCGGCGACGAAGAACCAGCCCTCTCTCATCATCGTGCGTAGCCATATCGGCTACGGCGCTCCGAACAAGCAGGACACAAAGGAGGCGCATGGCGAGGCTTTGGGAGCCGACGAGGTGCGCGCAGCCAAGCGCGCCTATAATTGGCCCGAAGACAGCAGCTTTCTGGTTCCGGACGGCGTGATGGACCGCTTCGCCGCAGGCGTCGGCACCCGCGGTACGGGGCTATTTGCGGATTGGCAAAAGCTGGAACATCGGTTTCGCGAACAACAGCCCGATCTCGCACGTGAACTCGATCATATGCACGCGCGAAGCTTGCCCCGCGGCTGGGACGAAGCGATTCAGAATTTCGCGCCGGATGCCAAGGGGATCGCAACGCGCGACAGCGGAGGAACGGTCCTGAACGAGATCGCCCTGTCGCTGCCATGGTTGATCGGCGGCGCCGCCGATCTTTCTCCCTCGACCAAGACTGTGATCAAGGATGGAGACGCTTTCGAGCCGGGCAGATATGGCGGACGCAATTTCCATTTTGGCATTCGCGAACATGCGATGGGAGCCGTCGTCAATGGCCTGACGCTTTCGGGGCTGCGCGCCTACGGCGCGACATTCCTGATCTTCAGCGACTATATGCGCCCGGCGATCCGCCTCTCCGCCCTCATGAAAATTCCCAGCCTATTCATATTCACGCACGACTCGATCGGTTTGGGCGAAGACGGCCCCACCCACCAGCCGATCGAGCAATTGATCGGCCTTCGCGCCATTCCGGGCCTGGTTGTGCTTCGCCCATGCGACGCCAATGAAGTGGCGGAATGCTGGCGCGCCGTCATGGCGCTTTCCGATCACCCGGCGTGCCTGATCTTCTCCCGGCAAAAGCTTCCGACGCTCGAACGCGGAAAATTCGGACCCGCGCGCGGTGCCGCACATGGAGCCTATATTCTCTCGGACCCGGACAGAGCCGCTCCGCAGGCGATCATCATCGCGAGCGGCAGCGAAGTGACCCTGGCCGTCGCCGCGCAGGAATCGCTGAACAAGGCGGGAATTCCGGTCCGCGTGGTTTCGATGCCCAGTTGGGAACTTTTCGACGCGCAGCCCCAACGTTACCGGGACAGTGTGCTGCCGCCCGAGATTGTTGCACGCGTATCCGTTGAGGCCGCAAGCACGATCGGCTGGGAACGCTATGTCGGGCGCAATGGCGCGAAAATCGGCATGACAAGTTTCGGCGCATCGGCTCCCGGCGCCGACGTCTTCCGGCACTTTGGCATCACCGCGGAAGCCGTCGAAGGCGCAGTGCGTGACCAGATCGCACGAACGCGGGATCCAACATGAACAAGCTGCGACAGCTCGAACAGCTCGGCCAGTCGGTCTGGCTCGATTTTCTCAGCCGGGATTTCCTGGCCAGCAGCGAATTCCGCGCGATGCTGGCGGAGGATGGACTGTCAGGGATGACATCCAATCCCTCCATCTTCGAGAAGGCCATCAGTCACGGCACCGAATATGACGCCGACATCAAGCGTTGCGTTGCCGACGGCTGCGGCATCGGGACCATCTTCCGCCATCTGAGCGTGCGCGACATCCAGACCGCTGCCGACGCCCTGCGCCCGGCTTACGACGCCGCGCATGGCGCGGACGGATTTATCAGCATCGAGGTCTCGCCCTATCTGGCCTATGACGCGGAAGCGTCGATCGCCGAGGCGCGAGCGCTCTGGCATGAAATCTCCCGGCCCAACCTGATGGTGAAAATTCCCGGAACCCGCGAGGGCATTCCCGCCATCCGGACGCTCATCGGCGAGGGCATCAACATCAACATCACGCTGCTGTTTGCGCTCGCGCGATACCGGGAGGTGGTGGAAGCTTACCTCTCGGGTCTTGAGATCCTTTCGAAAAGCAAGCGTCTCGATTCGATTGCCAGCGTCGCCAGCTTTTTTGTCAGCAGGATCGATTCGAAGGTCGACGCCGAACTGGAAAAGCTCCTTGCGCATGCCGAGGACGGTGCACACGAGGTTCTCCAGTCCCTGCTGGGCAAGGTGGCGATCGCCAACGCGAAACTCGCATATCAGTATTACAAGCAGGCCTTCGCAGGCGAGCGATGGCAAAAGCTTTCCGCGCTGGGCGCCAGGCCCCAGCGGTTGCTGTGGGCATCGACCAGCACCAAGAACAAGGCCTATCCCGATGTCCTTTACGTCAACGCCCTGATCGGACCCGATACGGTGAACACGCTGCCGCCGGAAACGCTGCGCGCGTTTCGCGATCACGGCCAGGTCGCCGCCACGCTGGACACCGGGATAGACGAAGCACGCGCCCAGCTCGATCGTCTGAAAACGGCGCACATCTCGCTCGACCAGATCACCGACGAATTGGTGAGCGAGGGTGTCGAAAAATTCTCGGAAGCTGCGGATGCGCTGTACGCGGCTCTGGCTTTGAAGCGCACAAAGATTCTCGACGGGCAGCTGGTGCGCTACTCGGCTTTTCTCGGCAATGCCGCTGGCGCCGTGGAGGCCGAACTGGAGCGCTGGACGCAGTCGGGAAATGTCCGCCGTCTCTGGGCGGGCGACAAATCCCTGTGGACGGGAACAGACGAAGATCGCTGGCTCGGCTGGCTTCGGATCGCGCAGCAAGAAGCCGTCAATCGCGTGCCGCTCGAGGAGCTGTCGCGCGAATGCGAGAAGGCGCAGCTCGGGCAGATTGTGTTGCTCGGAATGGGAGGATCAAGCCTCGGCGCCGAAGTGATCGGCGACACTTTCGGCCATCGGCCGGGCTGGCCGCACCTGACCGTGCTGGATTCGACCGATCCCGATCAAATCCGCGCTGTCGAGCGGGCACTCTCGCCCGAAGCGGCTTATTTTCTGGTCAGTTCGAAATCGGGCACCACGCTCGAGCCGAACATTCTTCAGGACCACTTTCTCGATATGGTCAGAAATGCCGATCCGCGCGGCAAGGCCGAGAAGCGCTTCATTGCGATCACCGATCCCGGTTCGACGCTTGACGGATCCGCGCGCCGCAACGGATTCCTGCATGTATTTCACGGCGATCCCGCGATTGGCGGACGGTTCTCGGTGCTGTCGAATTTCGGGCTGGTCCCCGCGGCCCTGATGGGTCTGGACATCAAGCGGCTGCTTCTGGAAGCCGGACGCATGACGCAAAGCTGCGGAGCGCTCGTGCCTCCTTGCGCCAATCCCGGCGTTCGGCTTGGCGTGACGCTTGGTATCCTCGCGCGCGAATTTGGGCGCGACAAGATCACCATCGTGGCTTCGCCATCCGTCGGGAGCATGGGAGCATGGCTCGAACAATTGCTTGCCGAGTCCACCGGGAAACACGGCAAGGGATTCATCCCGGTCGATACTGAAATGTTGGGCGAGGCGGGCTGCTACGGCGCCGATCGCGTCTTCGTTCACCTCCACCTAGCCGGCGAGGATGATTGGAACGCGCGCCTGGGTGCCTTGCACGAGCAGGGTCACCCCGTCGTCCGGATGACCATCGACGACACCTATCAGATCGCCCAATTGTTTGTCGTTTGGGAGTTCGCTGTCGCAGTCGCGGGCGCGGTTCTGTCGATCAATCCCTTCGATCAGCCCGATGTCGAGGCGAGCAAGCAGAGAACGCGCCAGCTGACCGAGACGATCGAACGCGATGGGAAGCTTCCAGCGGTGCGGCCGGACTTTGCGCAGGACGGCATCGCAATTTATGCGGACGCAGCGTTGAAGGATGATCTCTCGCGGGCGCGCACCCTCGCGGATTGTCTGCGTCTCCATCTGGCGCGCATTAGGGACAACAACTATTTCGCGCTTCTCGCGTTTATGTTGCGTTCACCGCAGCACGAAAGCGCACTTCAGGCGATACGCCTCAAGGTTCGCGACCGCAAGCGCATTGCGACCTGTCTTGGTTTCGGCCCGCGCTACCTGCACTCCACCGGGCAGGCCTATAAGGGTGGTCCAAACAGCGGCGTCTTCGTCACTCTCACCTGCGATCACAGCGACGAGGTGCCGATAGCAAACCGAAAGCTGACTTTCGGCGCCGTCGAGCTTGCCCAGGCGCAGGGCGATTTCGAAGTCCTCAACGAACGCGGCCGCCGCGCGATACGCGTGCACCTGCACGACCTTTCGCGCGGGCTTGAAGCGCTCGGCGCAGCCTTCGAGCAGGCTCTGTCCTAGGAAAAGCTATGCAATTGGGAATCATCGGGCTCGGGCGGATGGGTGGAAATATCGCCCATCGCCTGATCGATCATGGGCACGACGTCGTTGTTTTCGATCGCGACGAACAAGCCGTCCGGCGACTCGAAAACCTTCGCGCGCGCGGCGCGCGGACCTTGAAGGAATTTGTGTCGCTGCTGGCTCCGCCGCGTGCCGCCTGGGTGATGTTGCCGGCAGGCGGACCCACGGAAGACACGGTAACGGCTCTTTCGGACCTGCTTGAAAAGGACGATACGATCATAGACGGGGGAAACAGTTTCTATCGCGACGATATTCGCCGTGCGGGCCGGCTTTCGTCCGGGGGCATGCACTACGTCGATGTCGGAACATCCGGCGGCATCTGGGGCGCCGAGCGCGGCTACTGCATGATGATCGGCGGCGAAAGAGACGTGGTGGAGCGGCTCGACCCGATCTTCAGTTCTCTGGCGCCGGGTCTCGGCGACATTAATCGCACCCCCAAACGCGAAGGCCGCGATCCGAGACCTGAAAAAGGATACATGTACGCCGGTCCCGCGGGCTCAGGACATTTCGTCAAGATGGTTCACAACGGCATCGAATACGGCTTGATGCAGGCCTATGCCGAAGGCTTCGCGATCCTGCGCGGCAAAGGCGGCGAATTTCTCGAAGAAGCGGACCGTTACCAGCTCGATCTGGCGGACATCGCGGAAGTGTGGCGGCGCGGAAGCGTCATTTCTTCGTGGCTGCTCGATCTCGCCGCGATGGCGCTTGCCGAGAGTCCGCAACTTGCCGGGTTCACCGGATTCGTCGACGATTCCGGCGAGGGCCGCTGGACCATCAACGCGGCCATCGAGGAGGCCGTACCCGCCCAGGTGCTGACGGCGGCGCTCTTCGCCCGCTTTCGCTCGCGTCTGCAGAACGGCTTTGGCGACAAACTTCTCTCGGCGCTTCGCGCCAAATTTGGAGGCCATGTCGAGGGCCAACTGGAGAAAGGCACGACAACGCGCGCGGAAACGAAATCGTGACAGGCAAGAGCGCACCACCCTGCGCAATGGTCATCTTCGGCGCCGGCGGCGATCTCACCAAGCGACTGGTCGTTCCGGCGCTCTACAATCTCGCCAGGTCCGGCTTGCTGCCCGAGCGTTTCGCGCTCATCGGGGTCGATCACAATACCGCCGACAGCGCCAACTGGCGCAACGGCCTTCGTGCGTTTCTTGAAGATCAGGTCAAGCGCGGAGGTGGAGAATTTGAAGGCGCCAAAATAGACGCGGACTGCTGGAAAAGTTTGACTGATTCGATGGTCTACCTCTCGGGGGACTTCACGCGGGCCGACACCTTTGAGCATCTCAAGGAGCAGCTTGGGCAGCTCGACCGCGAGAAGCAATTGAATGGCTGCGCGCTCTTTTATCTGGCGGTGCCCGACCGGTTCTTTGCTCCAGTCGTGGAAGCGCTCGAGCAAGCCGGCCTGATGGACGAGGCGCAGGGATGGAGGCGAGTCGTCGTCGAAAAACCATTTGGCCACGATTTCGAGTCCGCGAAAGCTCTCAATGCCCGCCTGCGGCAGCATCTGCGCGAAGACCAGGTATTCCGCATCGATCATTTTCTCGGCAAGGAGACCGTGCAGAACATTATGGCGCTCCGCTTCGCCAATGGCCTTTTCGAGCCGATCTGGAATCGCGACCGCATCGATCACGTCCAGATCACGGTTGCCGAAACTATCGGAATTGAAGAGCGGGGACGTTTTTACGAGGCGACCGGCGCGTTGCGCGACATGGTGCCGAACCATCTGTTCCAGCTTGTGGCGATGACGGCGATGGAACCGCCGGCGTCGTTCGATGCCGATGCCGTGCGCACGAAGAAGGTGGAAGTCTTTCGCGCCGCGCACCCTGTCACGCCGGGCGACGCGGTGCGCGCGCAGTATTCGGCGGGTTCGATGGGCGGCGAACTCGTGCGGGGATATCGCGAGGAAGACAATGTCGCAGCCACCTCATGCGTCGAAACCTATGTCGCTCTCAAGCTCTGCATCGACAATTGGCGCTGGGCCGGCGTTCCGTTTTACCTGCGGACCGGGAAACGCCTGCCCGCGCGCTGTACGGAAATTGCGATTCGGTTCAAGGACGCGCCTTACATGCTGTTCCGCGACACGCAGGTTGATTCGCTGCACGACAACTGGCTCATACTGCAAATCCAGCCGGATGAAGGAATTCGATTGCGGTTCAGCGCCAAGCGGCCCGGCACGGAGATGCTGCTCGAAAGCGTGGCCATGGATTTTCGCTACGCCGACTGGTTCAAGCAGACACCCGCCGTCGGCTACGAGACGTTGCTTTACGACTGCATGGAAGGAGACGCGACGCTGTTTCAGCGAGCGGACCAGGTCGAAGCGTCATGGCTGACCGTCCAGCCGTTGATCGAGGCATGGGCGTCGTCTTCCGAAGAAGGGATCCCTGGCTACGCCGCCGGCACGTCAGGACCGCAGGCTGCGGAGGCGTTGATGGCCCGCGACGGACGGGCCTGGCGGACCATTCGCTGAAGGGGCGCACATGACATCGTCTCCCGAAGGCAAGATCGAGGTTCTGGACGATGCGCATGCCGTGGCGCGCCGTGCAGCGGAATGGTTTGCGCAGACCGTGATCGCAGCCCCCGGGAATCTTCGAATTGCTCTGTCCGGAGGCTCGACGCCAAAAGAGCTCTACGCGCGGCTGGGCAGTGAACCATTCCTCGACAGAACGCCCTGGGAGCGCCTCGAACTCTTCTGGGGAGACGAACGCTTCGTCCCGGCCGACGACCCTGCGAGCAATTATGGAATGGCGCGAACAACCTTACTCGGTCACGCACCCATCGTTGCCGATCGCGTGCATCCCATGCCGGTGGACGGCACGCCTGCAGACGCCGCCAGGCGCTACGAGGCAATATTGAAGCGCTGCTATGGTGCGGAGCAACTCGACGCCAGCCACGCGTTGTTCGAGATTGTGTTTTTGGGGCTTGGCAGCGATGGGCACACGGCTTCCCTGATTCCCGGGCAGCCGGTGCTCGACGAGCGGGAGCATTGGGTAGCGGCGGTGACGGCCGGCCGTTCCGAACCACGGATCACGCTCACCTATCCGGCGATCGAATCGAGCAACAGCATCGTCTTTCTCGTGACCGGCGCCGAAAAGGCCGGCGCGGTGCGCGCGACCCGCGCGGGCGATCAGAATCTCCCCGCAGCGCGCCTTAGGCCGCGCGGTCAGGTTCTCTGGTTTGTCGACAGGGCCGCCGCCGGCCTGACCTGAGGCACAGATGGCCGGACGCATCGAAGACTACGCGCTGATCGGCGATATGCGTACGGCAGCGCTGGTTGGGCGGGACGGTTCCATGGATTGGCTCTGTCTGCCGCGATTCGATTCGCCAGCCTGCTTTGCGGCATTGCTGGGGACCTCCGACCACGGAAGGTGGCAGATTGGCCCCGCCGAACACGCGAGCGTGCACCGCCGCTATCGCGACGGAACACTGATCCTCGAGACTCATTTCCGGACCGCAAAAGGCGAAGCAATGCTTGTCGACTTCATGCCGGTCGGCACTGAACACATCTGCATTGTCCGGCTTGCTGTCGGAATCTCGGGCAGCCTGAAGCTGCGCACCGAACTTGTCATACGCTTCGACTACGGTGTGACGGTACCGTGGGTGAGCCGCGCTGACGAGCGCACACTTACGGCGGTTGCGGGCCCCAATCTTCTGGCGCTGCGGACGACGGCCCCGCTCTACGGCGAAGATTTGCGCACCAAGGGTGAATTCGTGTTGCGGGAGGGCGAAACCATGCCGTTCGTCCTCACCTATTCGCCTTCGCACGAGGTTCTACCGTTGTCGCTGAGCATCGAGGCGACGCTTGCGGAGACTGAACAGTATTGGAAGAGTTGGTCCGGCCGTTCCCGGCTGAAGGGCCGCTGGGCCAAAAACATTCAGCGATCTCTGATCACGCTCAAAGCCCTCAGCTATCGCCCGACAGGCGGGATCGTCGCCGCCGCGACCACGTCGCTCCCCGAACTATTGGGCGGATCGCGCAATTGGGATTATCGTTTTTGCTGGCTCAGGGACGCCACGTTCACCCTGCTGGCTTTCATGAATGCCGGCTACACGGAGGAAGCGATCGCCTGGCAGAATTGGCTTGTCCGTGCGGTCGCGGGAAGTCCGGAGCAGATCCAGACGCTTTATGGGGTGGCCGGCGAACGCCGTCTCGACGAGTGGGAGCTGTCATGGCTGCCTGGTTACGAGAAATCGGCGCCGGTGCGCGTGGGCAACGCGGCGGCTCTGCAGCTTCAGCTCGACATCTATGGCGAACTCACCGATGTGATAACCCAGGCCCGCAAGGGCGGCCTGCCCGTTCCACCCCGGCGCGGCGAGGTCCGTCGGGTATTCCTGCAACATCTGGAGCGTATGTGGCAGCAGCCCGACGAAGGAATCTGGGAAATCCGGGGGCAGCCTCGCCACTTTACCTATTCGAAGGTGATGACCTGGGTGGCGTTCGACCGGGCGTATCGCAATGGCGGAGACAATCCGCGGCAGCTGAAGCGCTGGAAACGAACCGCCGACTCGATTCGCAAGGAGATTCTCAAGGAAGGAGTCGGTCCCGGGCGTAAATATTTCGTGCAGTCGTACGGGTCCGAGCTGCTCGATGCGAGTCTTCTCCTTCTGCCCATCGTCGGCTTCGTGTCGGCCAAGGATGCCCGGATGAAGAACACGATACGCGAGATCGAGAAGCGCTTGCTGCATCGCGGGTTCGTGCGTCGTTACGAAACCGAAAGCGGCGTCGATGGTCTTCCGGCCGGCGAAGGCGCATTTCTCGCCTGCAGTTTCTGGCTTGTCGACAACTATCTCCTTCAAGGGCGCCGCCGCGTAGCCGAGAAGCTTTTCGCAAAACTCGTCAAGATCGCCAATGACGTCGGTTTGTACGCGGAAGAATACGATCCTGTCGCACGACGCATGCTTGGCAATTTTCCGCAGGCGTTTTCCCACGTGGCGCTCGTCAACTCAGGGATGAACCTTCTCAACGCAGCCACGCACACCCGCAGGCACGCCGCACACCCCGTGCGGAAGCGACGATGAAGTCGGTGCCCGACGGGCGGAAAGCAGCCGCCCATGGCGGCGATATCGCGATGCTTTCGGATTCTCCGCTGCGAGATACGTTTTCGCTCGCCAGCGACACGTTCCTGCTGGACGTTGACGGCACAATTCTCGACATCGCGCCCTCTCCCGCCGAGGTTCGCGTTCCAGACTCGCTCCTGCGCACGTTGACGCTGCTCACGGATCGGACCAATGGAGCGACGGCACTTGTAAGCGGGCGGACGATCGCCGATCTGGATCGGCTCTTCGTGCCGCTCGTGCTTTCCGTGATCGGGTGCCATGGCGCGGAATGGCGCACGGCGCCCACAGAACCGATCGTCGGGCGCTCCGAGCCTTTGTCGGAGGAGTTAAAACGCGGCCTTTTCCACGTGGCCGATTTCGAACCCAGGATTCGCGTCGAGGACAAGCGTTATACACTTGCCTTCCACTATCGCCGAGCGCCGGATCGCGAGGCAACGCTACAGGCAAATCTGCGCCGGCATCTGGCGCCGCATGACAGCAGACTTCACCTGCTGCGCGGCAAGTCGGTCCTCGAGGTGAAATCGCGCGGCATCGACAAGGGCGAGGCCATCGGGGAACTCATGAGTATTCCGCCTTTTGCGGGCCGCCGGCCTGTGTTCTTCGGCGACGACAAAACGGACCAGGACGCATTCGCCATAGTTCGCGACTTGGGCGGCGTCGGAATATCAGTCGGTTGTCGCATGCCCGACGCCGAATTGATAGCGCCCACGCCGCGCGCCGTACGGCTGTGGCTCGCGCGTTTGGCGGGAAGCGACAGAGGAAGAATCGAATAGAGTTGGCACCAGGCCCACTGCAGCGACTTCGGGCTGGCAATTCGCCCGATTCGGAACCTGCATGCGGCGACGGCGTTATCAAATGAGCGGCGATGTACCCGTCGCGAAGCGGGGAGGAGGGTCGCTGTTGTCACGCGTCTTCATCATCTCCAATCGAGTGGGCATTCCAAATTCCGGAAGAGGCGTGCACGCCGGCGGACTCGAAGTCGCGCTGCGCGCGACCTTGAAGCGCCACCCCTGCGTGTGGCTTGGCTGGAGCGGGGACGTCAAACCGGCCGGAAAGGTCAGGACTCGCACGGTAAAGCAGGGCGGCAACAGCTTCATTGTCACGGACCTCAGCGAGGAGGATTACCAGGAATATTACAATGGATTTGCCAATCGCGTTTTGTGGCCAATTCTGCATTATCGCCTTGATCTGGCGGAATACTCGCGCCGGGACCTGAGCGGCTACCTTCGTGTAAATGAGCATTTCGCCGATCAGCTGGATCAGGTTCTCCAGCCGGACGACATCGTCTGGGTGCACGACTATCATCTCATCCCGCTGGCGAAGGCGCTGCGCCATCGAGGCCGCGACAACCAGATCGGGTTTTTCCTTCACATTCCATTGCCTCCACCCGAAGTGCTCGCTGCAATGCCTAACCACGAGGCGCTGATCCCGGCGCTTACGGAATACGATCTCGTCGGATTTCAGACCGATGGCGACGCGGCGAATTTTGCGCGGTATCTGGCCAATGAATGCGGGATGCCCGCCCATATTCAGCGCACGTTCGAGGGCGGCAAGCGCGTCATGAGAATTGGCACCTTTCCCGTCGGCATCGCCGCACGTACCTTCAACCGTTGTGCGCGGCGCGCCGTGCGCTCCTCTTTCGTGCGCCGGGTCCTCGACAGCGTTCGGGGAGCGATCATCCTGGGCGTCGATCGTCTCGATTATTCGAAAGGTCTCGAGCTGCGTCTGGACGCGTTCGAACGCTTCCTGATGGGAAATCCGCACTACCGGGGCGAAGTCACCTATATGCAGATCACTCCGAAGAGCCGTTCGGATATTCCCGAATATGTCGAGATGGAGCGAGCGATCGACACCGCGGCAGGCCGCATCAACGGCACCTATGGCGACGTTTCGTGGTCGCCGGTGCGTTACACGAACCGTCCCTACAGTCGAACGGCCCTGTCGGGATTGTACCGCGCCTCACGGGTCGCCCTCGTGACCCCGCTGCGAGACGGAATGAACCTCGTTGCCAAGGAGTACGTAGCTGCCCAGGACGCCGAAGATCCCGGCGTGCTTGTCCTGTCGCGCTTTGCCGGAGCGGCGGCGGAATTCGGCTCCGCGGCGCTATTGGTGAACCCCTATGATCCGGAAGCCGTGGGCGCGGCGATCGCGCGAGCGATTGCGATGCCGCGCGACGAACGCATCGCCCGTTTCAAAAAACTGTGGGAAGCGCTTCTGCGCAACGACATTTCCAATTGGGGCGATCGATTTCTCGCAACGCTTACCGAGTCGAGAACCGAGGTCCCGTATTCTGCAGGAGCGGATGCGGGCAAACTCAGGTTTCAGGTGAATGGCGGCAACTGGGACAGAGGCGCCGCGACTTCCTCCAGCGGACGCCGCTCCGCATCGATGCCGAGCGCAAGCGCCGTCGCCGCCGCGGTCAGCATGAGCGCGCCGCCCAGAAGATAGCCAAGCTCCACCTGGCCGCGCGAGCCGGTATCGATCAGGGCACCGAGCAGAGCGGGACCGGCGACGCCGCCTATTGCCGTTCCCGCCGCATAGAACAATGCGATCGCCAGCGCCCGCATTTCCAACGGAAAGCTCTCGCCCACGGTCAGATACGCGGCGCTCGCCGCGGCGGACGCAAAGAAGAATGTGACCGTCCAGCCGATCGTCTGAGCGGTCGCATCGAGCGCCGCGGATCGAAAAAGCAGGGCAAGGACGAAGATCAGAAGGCCGGCCATTGCATAGGTTGCAGCGATCATTCGTCTGCGTCCTATGGAGTCGAACAGCGGCCCCAGGATCAGCGGACCGAGAAAATTTCCTGCCGCAAAAGGCAGAATGAACCAGCCGACCGCGCTCGACGCGACTCCGTCGAAGCGGGTGAGCACCAAGCCATAGGTGAAGAAAATGGAATTGTAGAAGAATGCCTGCGTCGCCATCAACACCAGCCCGAGCAGGACGCGTCTGGGATAGCGATTGACCAGCGTGCGCGCCGCCGCCGCGAGCGTGAGGCGGTAGCCGCGGTCGAGCCGTAAGAACTGGCTCTCAGCGACGGCGGGCAAGGTGCCGTGCGTGCGTTCGATACGACGTTCGATTGCTTCGACGATCTGCGCCGCTTCCTGCTCGCGTCCATGAACGATGAGCCAGCGCGGGCTTTCCGGAATGAAGCGCCGCAGCCAGATGACGACAAGCGCCATGGCGCCACCGATGACGAAAGCAACACGCCAGCCAATTGCGGGCCGGAACAGACGCGGATCGAGCACCACCAGCGATCCCAGTGCGCCAAACACGGCTCCAATCCAGAAGCTGCCATTGACAATCAGATCGGTCGCGCCGCGCCTTCGCGCCGGCACGAATTCCTGAAGCGCGGAATTGATGGCCGCGTATTCGCCGCCGATGCCTGCTCCTGTCGCGAAACGGAAGAACGCAAAGGACAGCGCATTCCACGACAGGCCGGTCAGGATCGTGGCAATCAGATAGAGGGTCAGTGTCGCCGTAAAGAGGCGCTTGCGGCCGAGACTGTCGGTCAACCTGCCGAAGCAGAGTGCTCCCAGGACCGCACCGCCGATATAGGCGCTCGCCGCCAATCCGATTTCCCCGGCATTCATGTGCAGGGAATCGGACGCGCCGATGGCGCCGGAAAGAGAACCGACCAACGTCACTTCGAGCCCGTCGAGCGCCCAGCTCACGCCGAGCGCTATCACGATCAGCCAGTGAAACCCGCTCCAGGGCAGGCGATCGAGACGCGCAGGAATGTCGGTGGCAAAAATATTCGAAGCGCCCGCATCTGCGTGCGCTCCGATCGGCACGAAAGGTGACGTTTCAGGCGAGACCTTGCCTCCCCGATCTCGAAACAACCTACTCCGACGTTTTCAGCCGTGCGGTCCAGCGCGCCAATTCCTGCAACAGCCGAGCGATGAGTTTGCGCGTCGCTTCGTCTGTCAAATTGCCGTTTTCATCAAACTTTCTGTCGGCGCCGGCGATGAACACCTCCGGCTGATTGACGGGGAACATGTTGAGGTAAACGCAGCTCTGGCGAAGATGATATTGCGCCCGCGCAGAACCAAACATGCTTGGGCTGGCGCCCATGATCGCGGCAGGTTTGCCATTGAAGGGCTGGTCGGGCGGCCGGGACGCCCAATCGATCGCATTCTTGAGCACGCCAGGCATCGAGTAATTGTACTCGGGAGTCACGAAGAGGATCGCATCCGCTGCCCTGATCCGCTCGCGCAAGTCCTGCACAGGCCCGGGAAATCCAAGTTGGCGGACATCCTCGTCGTAGAGAGGAAATTGACGGATCGCGCACTCCGCGATGGTCATGCCTTGCGGAGCCAGCTCCCTGGCGGCACGCAATGCCATGCGATTGAACGATCTCTTTCTCAAACTGCCGCAGATCGCGCAGACGTCCATCGAACTCGCCGTTCCAGGGCTTTGACTTCTTCGTCAGGAACAATACCGGCAACACGGTCTCCAGGCGAGGCCGCGCCGATCGTCAATGAAGCAGCACCACTGCATAGGCGGGTTCGGACGACGACCAGCTGCGCTCGATCGACCAGCCGGCGCGGGCCGCGAGAGCAGCAAAACCGTCGAGCGTGTACTTTCTCGAGTTCTCCGTATGGATCGTTTCGCCGGCTTCGAAATCGAAACATCGTCCCCGTATCATGACGCTTTGTCTCGCTGTAGACACCAGATGCATTTCGATACTGAAGTCGCGATTGTTCCATATGGCGCGATGAGAAAAGCTCCCGGTATCGAAGGTTGCGCCAAGTTCGCTGTTCAGACGCTCCAGCAGATTTTTGTTGAACGCCGCCGTGACTCCCGCCGCGTCGTCATAGGCGCGCACAAGATCGACCGCACATTTGACCAGATCGATTCCGATCATGAAGCGGGCGTTCGGACCCAGCAATTCCCGGCTCGAGCTAAGAAACCGCACTGTCTCGTCATCGGAAAGATTGCCGATCGTCGAGCCCGGGAAGAATCCCAGCACCGGCCCGGACCTCAATTCTGGAGGAGGCACCAGCGCGTTGAGAAAATCGCCGGCGATCGGTCTTACGACCAGGCGCGGAAATTCCTGCTGAATTCTCTGACTACTCTCGCGGAGCGATTCCTCGCAGATATCGACCGGCACGTAGAGAGAAATTTCAGGGTGACCCTCAAGCAGAATGCGCGTCTTTACCGAGGCGCCGCAGCCGAATTCGACCAGGGCCGTTCCGGGCGCGATGTAGGTCCGCAGATCTTGCGACAGCTCCTTCAGCAGCTGCGTTTCTGTGCGCGTCAGGTAATATTCCGGCAAGCCGCAGATTTGCTCGTAGATTTTGGAACCTGCCGAATCGTAGAAATACTTGCTCGGAAGAGATTTGGGTTCGGCGGAAAGTCCGGCCCAAACGTCTTCAAGGAGTTCGTTGCGGCTCGGGGTCGGTCGACTCGGCATTTCGTCGGCGAGGCGCAGCCCCGTGAATTGCCAACGCTGATGCGGATAGAAGAAATTGCGGTAGCTCGCGCGGACGTGATCGGCACTCGTGACGCAGGAGCCCCCACGCAGCACCATCTGGTTGACCATGAATTTCCCGTTGTACTCGCCGACCGCACCCTGAGGCTCGCGGTAGCCGGGATAGGGGGAGTAGGCAGACTGGGTCCACTCCCATACGTCGCCGAAGAACTGCTGACCCTGTCGGCGTCCTGCTCCAAGCGGGCGCAAATATCCCGTATCCCGAAAGTTTCCGCTTCCTGCGTCATGAATGGACGCCGCTTGCTCCCACTCCGCCTCTCGTGGCAGGCGCTTTCCCGACCAGCGCGCAAAGGCATCGGCTTCGTAGTAGCTCACATGGCAAACCGGAGCGTCGCGCTCGACGGGTTTGATACCGCTCATCGTCATCGCAAACCACTCTCCGTCACGTTCGTGCCAGTAGAGCGGCGCCCGCCAGCCTTCTTCGCAAGCGCGCTGCCAGCCGTCGGCAAGCCATAGCTTCGCCTCGGCGTATCCACCATCTGCCATGAACGCGAGCCATTCTCCGTTCGTGACCAGCCTGTTCATCAGCCGATAAGGCAGGAGGAGAGTTTCGTGACGCGGCAATTCGTTGTCGAACGCAAATCCTTCGCCCGCGTGGCCGACGCAAAAGCGGCCCCCGTCGAAAGCCACGAATTCGGCGGAACTGGCCTGCGTAGCTTCGCCCGGTCGGTAGGCTGCATAGGCCGGAAGAAGAGGATTTTGTGCAAACGCGTGAAGAATATCGGTCAGCAGCAGTTCCTGATGCTGCTGCTCGTGTTGCAGTCCGAGCTCGACAATCGACGAAAGGCATTCCCCGCATTCGCCTTGCGCCAGCAGGTCGCGCATCGCGCGGTCGACATGTTCGCGGTAGTCGGTGACTTCCTGTGCGGAGGGCCGCGAAAGCAATCCACGACGGTCGCGCGCGTGCCGCGGACCGATGGCCTCATAATAGGAGTTGAAGAGAAAATTATAGGACGGGTCGAACACGCGGTAGTCCCGCGCATGCTCGCGCAGAACGAAGGTTTCGAAAAACCAGGTCGTGTGCGCCCTGTGCCACTTGGCCGGGCTCGCATCCGGCATCGACTGCAAACCCTGGTCTTCGGGCGAGAGGGAAGCTGCAAGCCGTTCCGTCTCGCCGCGCACGCGATCGAAGCGCTCCAATGGGCTGGCTGCGCGGTGCGAATTTTCACGCGCGTGCCTGAGATGTTGTTCGGCCAGAGAGACGATCATGGGGACCCTTCGAGGGGAGGCGGCGCTGGTGGAGAGATATCGCCTGCGATTGCCAAAGGTTCCTAAAATACATCAAATGATTGGTCCAGCACGACCGTCGGACCGCCGCGGGAGCCCCGCTGACCGACTTTCATGGCTTCGGTCGTACAGAACCAGACGGTGGGACGAAGCCGCCCTGGATCTTGAGCCAGTTCGGGGACATCGCCGATGGGCCTCTCTACGGGTGATTGCTCCGCGCCATCTATGGCGGCGCGAAAACCGTTTCAAGGTCTGTTGGCGGCGAACCTCGCCGGCTGATCACTATAGTATTGAGGGTAGATCGCCTTGAGGTTGGCGATCTTCGGTAAATCGTTGATGACGATATAGAGGCTGTCGGGGTTGTGGATCAGATAATCCTGGTGATAGGCCTCGGCCGGATAGAATCCTGAAAACTTGTCGACGCGCGTCGCGATCTGTTCGTCGAATGCATGCGTTCGGTCAAGCTGAGCCACATAGGCACGCGCGATTCGTTCCTGCATGGGACTCGCGTAGAAAATGTCGGAACGGTATTGCGTGCCGGAATCGGGCCCCTGACGATTGTGCTGTGTGGGATCGTGCGCTACCGAAAAGAAGACGCGCAGGATCTGGCCATACGTAACGACCGTCGGATCGAACTCGATTTTGACGGACTCCGCATGACCGGTCGTACCGGTGCTCACCTCTTCGTACTGCGCCGTGCCGGCAGCACCACCCGCATAGCCGGAGATCACATGGCGCACGCCCTTAACATGCTCGAACAGGCCCTGCATGCCCCAGAAGCAGCCGCCTGAAAGCACGGCGGTTTCGGTGCCGTGCGTTTGAGGCCGAGGTTCATCCATTGCGGGCGCGGGGAGCGGCTTGGCGGACTCGGCAGCAGCGCCCGATGCACAAAGCAGCAGCGCGGCCAGAACTCCGCGCAATTTGCTTGAAGCAAAGATGTTCATTGTGGATGACCTTTTCAGCTG
>DASXMF010000112.1:0-11354 GCA_036495845.1 Rhizomicrobium sp. | reverse complement strand
TTTTCCTTGATCCTGTGCATCGGCACGTGACCGGGCCCCTCGATCATCACCTGCACGTCGCGCGCTCGCGCGATGCGGTTCAGTTCGCCCAGAGTCTCGAGCTCGGCGAATTGCGCGGCGTCGTTGGCATCGGCGATCGAGCCCGGGCGCAGACCGTCGCCCAGCGAGAACGACACGTCGTAGCGCGCCAGCAGCTCGCAGATCTCCTCGAAATGCGTGTAGAGGAAATTCTCCCTGTGATGCGCGAGGCACCATTTGGCCAGGATCGAGCCGCCCCGGGAGACGATGCCGGCGACGCGCTCGGCCGTCAGCGGAATATGCGCGAGCCGCACGCCCGCATGCACGGTGAAATAATCGACGCCCTGCTCGCATTGCTCGATCAGCGTGTCGCGGTAGATGTCCCAGGTCAGTTCCTCGGCGACGCCGCCCACCTTCTCGAGCGCCTGGTAGATCGGCACCGTGCCAATGGGCACCGGCGCATTGCGCACGATCCATTCCCGGATGGTGTGGATGTGCCGCCCCGTCGAAAGATCCATCACCGTGTCGGCACCCCAGCGGATCGCCCAGACGAGCTTCTCCACCTCTTCCGCCGCGCCCGAAGTGACGATCGAATTGCCGATATTCGCATTCACCTTGGTGAGGAAGTTGCGGCCGATGATCATCGGCTCGCTCTCGGGATGGTTGATGTTCGAAGGAATGATCGCGCGCCCCCGCGCCACTTCGCTGCGGACGAACTCCGGCGTGATCTCGTCCGGGATCGCGGCGCCGAAGCTCTCGCCGTCGCGGAATTGCGAGCGGCCGAGATTTTCGCGCGCGGCGATGAATTGCATTTCCTCGGTGACGATTCCCGCCCGCGCATAATGGAGCTGCGTGACGTTGCGGCCGGGCCTGGCGCGGAACGGCTTGCGCGCGCCGCGGTCGAATTGCGGTACCGAGAGCAGCTCGCCGCGCTTGAGACCGTCGTCTTCGGGTTTGCGCGCCCTGCCCTCGCATTCTTCCACATCGCCGCGCGCGAGAATCCAGTCGCGCCGTTTCGCGGGCAACCCTTTGCCGATGTCGATCTCCGCCGATTCGTCCGTATACGGACCGGACGTGTCGTAGAGGCGCATCGGAGCCTCGCCGCCCGACAGCGTCACTTCGCGGAACGGCACGCCGCTCAGGTGAATTTTTCGCGAGCCGGGAAGGCTTCCGCGCGTCACGACATCGTTGGTGACCGGACGAATATTCAGGATGGGTTTGTTCATGGGCCTCTCCCTACGCCGGTTCTAACCGGATCAGGTTCAAAGGGACTCGCACGACGCGATCTCAGCCCAATTCGGGCGCCCCTGGGAGCCGCGATCTTGGACCCGGGGCGCCGCATGTCAAGCGCGTGTGCCTGCGCACCCCTCACCCGCTCCGGAGCAGAATTCACCGGCGGTACCTGCACCCCTCTCCCACAAGGGGCGAGGGGAATCCATGCGTTGCATCAGCACTATTTGACGTGGGTCGGAGTTTGCGACGGAAAATCGGTGCACCGAGTCCCCTCTCCCCTTGTGGGAGAGGGCTCAAGCGCTCAAGCACGGGTGAGGGGTGGTTACGCCTGTCTTGCGCGGAATCGGGCCTTGCCTCACAATTTGCCCCTCTCGGGAGGGGTTCACATGCGGATATCGGGATTGCGACGGCGCGGCGCCGTGCTTGCGCTCGCGACATGGATTGCGGCTGTTGCTTCGGCCGGCGCGGCGCCGGTGGACATCCTCACCTATCACTACGACAATTTCCGGACGGGCTGGAACAGTCAGGAGAAGAAACTGACGCCGGCGAATGTCGGCAGCTCGCGATTCCAGATGCTGGCTTCGACGGCGCTCGACGATCAGGTGGATGCCCAGCCGCTGATCCTTGCGAGCCAGTCGGTCAACGGCAACAGCGCGCGCGAGATCGTCTACGTCGTGACCGAAGGCGATACCGTCTACGCCATCGATGCGAACACCGGCAGCATTCTCCTGCAGCGCAATCTCGGCGTCCCGGTGCCGCGCAGCACGTTGCCCGGCCAGTGCACGAATGGCGGGCCCAATCTCGGCATCAACGCCACGCCGGTGATGGACCCGACGACGCATACCCTCTATCTGATCGCCTACTTCTACGAAAACCAGCTGCCCGTCGCCCGCGTCTACGCGCTCGATCCGTCGACGCTTTCCGACGTCGTCGCTCCCGTTGTCATCTCCGCAACCCGCAGGCTCGACGATCGCACGAAGTACAAATTCGACCCGCACGAGGCCCGCAACCGCGCCGGACTGCTGCTCGCGAACGGCAACCTCTATGCGGGATTTGCCAGCTACTGCGATTACGATGCCAATCTTTCGCGCGGCTGGGTGCTGGGCTGGCAGGCCGGTACGCTGACGCCCCTGCCCGCCAACGAATTCACCGACAGACTGGCGCATTCGACCAGCAACTGGTTCATGAGCACGATCTGGATGTCGGGATACGGCCTCGCCGGCAGCGCGGCGGGCGATGTCTATTTCACCACCGGCAATTCCGATCCCGCCGGCGATTCCTACGATCCCAAAAAGAACATCTCCGAGAGCGTCGTGCAGATGCCGTCGGATTTGTCTTCCGTGAAGCATCTTTACACGCCCATGGGCGCGAACGGATGGCAGTACCTCGACGAGACCGACGGCGATTTCGCTGCAGGAGGAATTATGCTGCTGCCGCCGCAAAAGGGTCAGCCCGGCAATCTCGCAGTGTCGGCGGCCAAGGCCGGCATCATGTACGTGTTCAACGCCGACGATCTCACCAACGGCCAGGCGAATGGCGGCAAGGAATACAGCAGCGTCAATGTCGGACCCTGCTGGTGCGGGCCGTCCTACTACAAGGGAAGCGACGGCGTCGGCCGCGTAGTCTCGAGCAGCAACAACACGGTGGGCGTGTGGAAGATCAAGGCGCGCGGAACGCCGTCCCTCACACTCGACAAGGATGTGGGCGGGGTGGAAGGCGCGGTCTTTCCCGGATTCTTCACAAGCGTGTCCTCGAACGGGACGAATCCGGGCACGACGGTGATCTGGGCGGTGGGGCGGCCGACGGATTTCAATCAGGAGCCGATCTACCTTCACGCCTACGACGCCGAAAACGGCGGCCAGCTGTTCACCGCGCTGGCCGGCTACTGGACCAATTCCGTCAGCGACTCAAACGCGGTGCCGGTGGTGGATGACGGAAAGGTCTACGTTGCGAGCGTCAAATCGCTGGCGATCTTCGGCCTGAAGCGGGCCGGCATGCGCGTTGCGGCGCTCGTGCCGCCCGTGAAGCTTGCGCCAGCGCCGCTGGCGCCGGGGCAGCACGAAATTCGCGGCACGCTGCGGCGCTTCTCGGGCACCATGCTTTACGTTGAGAAGCGCGACGGCAGGACCATCGAGGTCGATATGGCGAGTGCGGCCGCGCATTACCGGGCCGCACCGCCTTCGGTCGGCCACGCTTTGGTGGCGCGCGGCACGATGGAGGGCGATGTGCTGAAGGCCGAGCAGATCGGGCATGTGCCGGATCATGTGGCGATGTGGCCGCCCGACCGGTAAGTACCCCTCACCCGGTTTAGAGCAGAATTCACGGCCCGTACCCGCACCCCTCTCCCACAAGGGGCGAGGGGAATCCATGCGCTGCATAAAGGCGGCATTTTTTACCGGCGGAGCTGACGCAAGAGTCGCCCTCTCCCCTTGTGGGAGAGGGCTCAAGCACGAGGTTTTTCAAGCGCTCAAGCGCAGGTGAGGGGAGGGTTGACGCGTTACTCGCTTTCCGAGAATTGCCTGACTTCCGCGATCACCGCTTTCACCGCCGCGGCGACGATCTTCTCGCCCGCTTCGGGGCTCGCCTGGCTCGGGTCCGAGCCGATGCGCCCGTCGGGAAAGCGCCGCCGGTAATCGGCCGCATCGTGGATGGGCCCGAGCGGCGCGATCTTCGGCTCCATCTTCGCCTGCTTCTGCGCCTCGGGATGCATGTAATATGTCACCGAAATTTCCGAGGGCGTGGCGTGATGTCCCTCGCCCACCGGAAACAGCTGGCGGCTCGTGTCCATCACCCCCGGCAGCTCCCACCAGTTGCGCAGCTTGCACAGCACCGGCGCTGCGCCCTCCAGGCTTCCCGCGTGATAGATTTCGGAGAACGCGGCATTGATGGTGGCGATGTTTCCGCCATGTCCGTTCAGCCAGTAGAGCCGCGTGAAGCCGTGATGGGCGAGCGAGCGCGCCCAATCGACCATCGCCGCGATCATGGTCGACGGGCGAATGGTCATCGTGCCGGGAAATCCCATGTGGTGCTGCGCCTGGCCGACATTGAAGGTGGGCGCGACCAGAAATCCCGCTTCGTCGCCCGCGCGCCTTCCGATGAATTCCGCGCACAGCGCGTCTGTGCCCATCAGTCCCGTGGGCCCGTGCTGCTCGGTCGAGCCGATCGGCACGAGAATGGTCTTGGATCTGGCGAGATAGGCCTCGATCTCGGGCCAGGAGGAAAGATGCAATTGCATGAACGACTCTTCCTTTTCGAACGCGCGGGCCACCTAAGAACGGAGCGCCGTTCCGGCGCAAGCGCAAACTCACGCATTCGCATCGACGATTTCCCTGAGATAGGCCACATAGGCGTCGAAGGCGCGGCGGCCGGCGCGGGCGAGCCTGACGCGCGTGCGCGGCTTCTTGCCGTCGAAATCCTTTTCGACATCGATGTAGCCCGCCTGCTCGAGCGTGGTGAGATGCGCGCCGAGATTGCCTTCGGTCGCGCCGAGCAGCGCCTTCAGGCGAACGAATTCGATCTGCTCGCGATCGGGAAGCGCCTTCAGCGCCGCCATGATCTTCAGGCGCAGCGGCTGGTGAATGGTGGCGTCCGGCTGTTCCATCACACGCTCCTGAGCCAGATGCCGCCCAGGATCAGCGCGCCGCCGCCGACCACCGCCATCCACAGCATGAAATACGGCGCGAGAAGGAAGTAGCCCGCGAGTGTCAGCACACCGATCGCGGCGCCCGCCACCAGCATGCGCATTCCACGCGTCCAGATTCCGACGAGGCTGTAGAAGAGCGCGACGACGATGGGAAAGAAGGCGCTCAATTGCGCGGAAGTGCGCGGCGGCATGACGGCGAAGACCGCGCCGATGAAGAGGAACACGGCCAGCGCCGTGGCGGCGTATCGCCAATCGTAGGTTTTCGAATCCGCGGGCTTCGATTTCCAGCCGAACCAGAAGCTGGCTGCCGTTCCGAGGACCACAAGCACCGGCCAGAGGGCGCCGCCCTGCGGGCGCGCGTAAGAGAGTGCGTAGCCGAGCACCCAGATGATGCCCCAGACGATGAAATGCGGAGAGGCGTGCTGATAACCGTGGGCTTTGGCGCTGGCGCTGCCCGTGCGTGCGATGTCGCGAAGCGCGTCCTGCGCCTCGGTGGATGAGATCGGCATGCGAATCTCCCGTGTTTCAGGTTACGCAGACTACTCTATGCAATAGAGTTCTCTGTGTCAAGGGGCCAACAAAAGCGTGTCATCCCGGCCGACGCTTCAGCGGAGAGCCGGGACCCAGCGTCCGCAGCGGAAAGCAATGAGCCGTGCGGCTCCAAAACTTCTTCACGGTCCTGGGTCCCGGATACGGCGCTGGCGCGCCGTTCCGGGATGACACGCTTTTTTGGTGTGCGTTATTTCGAACACCGCGCAGGCGTGCCGGTCCGGGATGACGCGCTTTTCTTGCGGGGACTATTTCGAAAGCAGCGTGTCGAGCTTTTCGAGCGCTTTCTTGAACGAGGCGCGTTCCGCCTCCACCGAGGCGCGATCCGCGAGCTTGTCGACCTGGATGGCGATCAGCGACTTGTCCCTGCCCTTCGCGGTGAAGCCGATATCGAGCCGCGCCGCGCCGTTCCATTGCCCGCGGAAATATTTGTCTTTCGTCTGCGAGGTGATCTTCAGCCGTCCCTTCGGAAACCACGAGCGGCGCTGCTTCGCGTCGGTCGCCGCTTCGTAGAGATCGGCCAGTGGCACGGCGATGGTGCGGCTGGCGCTGACCGAGTAGCCGTTCGCCTTCTGGTGCTTCGCGCGCAGACCGCGTCCGCGCTCGTACTCGACCGTCACCATCTGGCACCACCACGGGCCGACATGATGCGTGTCGAAGATCAGCTGCGAGATCGCGCGATGCGTCATCTTCTGCGCGCCGTCCTTGTCGAGCGCCACGAACCATTGCGCCCAGGTCTTGCCGGTCTTGAGCTTCACCGCGGCGTCGCTCATTTCGGGCTTGTAGGCTTCGGCCTGCGCTTTCCTGGCCATGCGGGTTCTCCTCTGAACCGGCGAGCTTAGCGGAGAACGCGCAGGCGGGGATAGAGGAGAGGATGCGAGTTCACCCCTCACCTGCGCAGAAACAGTTGCAAGGACATCGTCCCTGAGCCCTCTCCCACAAGGGGAGAGGGCGATTCATACGTCAGCTCGACGGTCGCAACAATCTGCGTTGATGCAGCGCGCGCACTCCCCTCGCCCCTTGTGGGAGAGGGGTGCAGGTACTGGAGATGAAACCTGCTCCTCACTGGGTGAGGGGTGGGGAGGGTTGGATCGATGCTTGAAGCGCGCATCAGCGGGGGACAATATCGAAGAGCCCAAAAACAAAGCGAACAGCTCATGTCCGACGAGATTTTTGCCGTTCCCGAAGAATGGAAAAAGCGCGCTTACATTACCCGCGCGCAATACGACGAGATGTACGCGCGTTCGCTTGAGGATCCGGAAAACTTCTGGCGCGAGGAAGCGAAAGCGATCGACTGGATCAAGCCCTTCACCCGCGTGAAGGACACCTCCTTCGACACGGACAATCTTCACATCAGATGGTTCGACGACGGCACCCTCAACGTCTCGGCCAATTGCATCGACCGCCACCTGCCGAAGCACGCGAACCGCATCGCCATCCTGTGGGAAGGCGATGACCCGAAGGATTCCCGCGCGCTCACCTACAAAATGCTCCACGAGCAGGTCTGCCGCTTCGCCAACGTGCTGAAGGCGCATGGCGCCAAGCGCGGCGACCGCGTGACCCTCTATCTGCCGATGATTCCCGAAGCCGCGATCGCCATGCTCGCCTGCGCGCGCATCGGCGCCGTGCATTCCGTGGTCTTCGCGGGCTTCTCGCCCGACAGCCTGGCCGACCGCATCCGGGATTGCGGCAGCACGCTCGTGATCACCGCCGACGAAGGCCTGCGCGGCGGCAAAACCGTGCCGCTCAAGGCGAACACCGACAAGGCGCTCGCGTCCTGCCCGGATGTGAAGACGGTTCTCGTCATCCGCCGCACCGGCGCGAAGACGCTGATGCATCGCGGGCGCGATTTCGCTTACGAGGAAGAAGCGGCGAAAGCCGCGCCCGATTGTCCGCCCGAGGAGATGGGCGCGGAGGACCCGCTCTTCATTCTCTACACCAGCGGCTCGACCGGAAAGCCGAAAGGCGCGCTGCACACGGGCGGCGGCTATCTGCTCTTTGCCGCGCACACGCACCGCCTCGTCTTCGACTATCACGAGGGCGACATCTACTGGTGCACCGCCGATGTGGGCTGGGTGACGGGGCACAGCTACATCGTCTATGGCCCGCTCGCGAACGGCACCACCACGCTGATGTTCGAGGGCGTGCCGAATTATCCCTCGCCTTCCCGATTCTGGGACGTCGTCGACAAGCACAAGGTCAATATTTTCTACACCGCGCCGACCGCGATCCGCGCGCTGATGCGCGAGGGCGACGCGCCGGTCGCGCGCACCAGCCGCGCCTCGTTGCGCCTGCTCGGCTCCGTGGGCGAGCCGATCAATCCGGAAGCCTGGCTCTGGTATCACCGCGTGGTGGGCGATGGGCGTTGTCCGATCGTCGACACCTGGTGGCAGACGGAGACGGGCGGCATTCTGATCTCGCCGCTGCCCGGCGCCACGGATCTGAAGCCCGGCTCGGCGACCAAGCCGCTCTTCGGCATCCGCCCCGAGCTCGTGGACGCGGAAGGCAAGGTGCTTGCGGGCGAAGCGGCGGGCAATCTCGTGATCGCCGATTCCTGGCCCGGCCAGATGCGCACTGTCTATGGCGATCACCAGCGTTTCATCGACACCTATTTCAAGACCTATCGCGGAAAGTATTTCACGGGAGACGGCTGCCGCCGGGACGGCGACGGCTATTACTGGATCACCGGCCGCGTCGACGACGTGATCAACGTCTCCGGCCACCGGCTCGGCACCGCGGAAGTGGAATCCGCGCTGGTCGCCCATCCGCTGGTGGCCGAAGCCGCCGTGGTCGGCATGCCGCACGAGATCAAGGGACAGGGTATCTACGCCTATGTGACGCTCAAGGCCGACGCCCCCGAGCCGCGCGGATCGGACGCGCTCTCCGACGAGTTGAAGAAATTCGTGGCCACGCATCTCTCCGCGATCGCCAAGCCTGACGTCATCCAGTTCGCCCCGGCGCTGCCCAAGACGCGCTCGGGCAAGATCATGCGCCGCATCCTGCGCAAGATCGCCGAGCGCGACATCGCCCATCTCGGCGACACCACCACGCTGGCCGACCCCGCGGTGGTGGACGATCTCGTCAGGAACGCCGGCACCTGGGTGATGCACAGGTGACAGCAAAATTCGCGCTGCCGCTCAAAAGCCACCACTCAAAACAAAGCGTGTCATCCCGGAGAGGCATCCCCGCGAAAGCGGGGACAGCGCCGTATCCGGGACCCAGAATCCGAAATTCAACGCGGCGCGGTCTCTTTACTCGATGCCTGATTGTCCCTGCATACACTGGAGCCGAGCGTTGCAATCAAGCGCCAGGTTTATTACGGCCCTCTCGGTTCAAATTGCGCACGCGCTCCGTCTTGGCCATACTGGTGGCGCAATGTTGTCCCCGGCCCTTGCAATTGCGAGTTATAGGAGAATAACCATGCCGCAATCAGATACGCCCCGGATCGTCCTCGATGCCGGCATTTTGGGCGGGAAACCGATAGTCCGCGACACGAGGCTTTCCGTGGAGTTTATTATCGGCCTGATGGCGGACGGCTGGGCCGAGGCGGACATTCTTTCCAACTATCCGGGCCTTGCTCACGAAGACCTCACCGCATGCCTTGCTTACGCGCGAGATGTGATGAGTGGGGAGCGGGTATTTCCTACCGCAGCGTGAGGAATGCGTTTCCTCGCGGATGAGAACGTTCCTGGCGCCACAATCTCGGCGCTTGCAGGATTTGGTCACAACGTTTCCTGGATTCGGACCCGCTCGCCCGGCGCCAACGACCTGGATGTGCTTGCAATTGCAATTGCGGAGGAGAGGATCCTGCTGACCTTCGACAAGGATTTCGGCGAGCGTGCCCGGGGTGCGTCCTTGCCACCCTCCTGCGGGATCATCCTTGTCCGTGCGCCCGTGCGGAATCCCGTCGAGGCGGTTCGTCTCGCTTCTTCGATCAATGCGCGAAACGATTGGTCAGGCAATTTCTCGGTTGTCGAACCGGGCCGTGTGCGCATGCGTCCCCTACAGAGGACCTGAATGACAGCTTCGTGAGGAACGAAAAAATGATCGACAGTCACGGGAGACGCATGGCCGGGAACCCGCCGTAGCGGCATGAATTTGGTGGCCAGCGAACAGAGATCGTATCCGGACAATTCCGCGATCTACGCCCGAAAGAGCGAAGGCCGGCGACGGCGCGCAGCTTTGAGCTTTGCCGAAAAGCTTGTCGCACTCGACGAATTGAAGGCGCGAACGAGGTCGATGACGCTGGCGCGCGAAGAGCGCAAACGGCTTCGGAGATCGCCCGCGCCGGACAAGACGTAGATGCGCTGTTGACGGCAGAAATTCGCGTTCCAATCCCACCCTCTCCTTGAGGGAGGAGCCTGCCCCGCACTCGATGCGGGGTCGAAATTTGCGCTCATGTAGCGAAGCGGTAGCGCATTGAGAAAATGCAAATTTCGGGGAGGGGTGCGGCAACCAACTCAGCTCAGCGGCGTGCAATGCCAAAAAAGCGTGTCATCCCGGAATCGCGTCCCCGCGAAGGCGGGGGCAGCGCGATATCCGGGACCCAGAAAACGAAATCAAACGCGGCGCCGCCCAACCATTGCAGCCGACCGGCAAGGTGGGTAACCAGGCGGCACATGGAGATTGAATTTCAAGAGCCGATTGCGTGTATACTTGATGTGTATACTTGATTTGACAAACTGGGTCCTGGCCTTGCAGACGCTCACTGACATACTGACCGAACTTCGACGGTTGCAACCGGAATTGCGGCGTCGCTATCCGATCCGCGAGATGGGTGTGTTCGGCTCATGGGTGCATGGCACGCAAAGGCAGGACAGCGATCTCGATATTTTGGTCGACCTTGGCGCCGCTGTTGGATTGATGGAACTGGTGGGACTACAGCAGGATATCGCCGACGCCATTGGCGTAGATGTCGATCTGGTCACGAGGGACGCGCTGAACAAGCGCATCGGCAAGCGGATTCTTTCCGAAGCTGTGATGCTGTGACGGCTCCGCGGCGAGAATTCGTCGAATTTCTGCAGGACATTCTGGAAAATACTCAGCAACTGAAGGTGTTTCTGGGAGATGTCCCCTTCAGCGCATTCGAGACAGACGACAAAACGCAATATGCCATCGCTCGAGCATTGGAGATCATAGGAGAAACGGCAAAAAGAACACCGCTCGGACACTTCCTGAAGTGTCAGGAGTTCGGGGTTGTGCCCTGATGCAGCGCCTTCAGCCGCGCGAATTGCTTGTTCTCGCGCGTCGAACCGCGCAGCGCGTGCAGAAGGACGCATCTACCACGGCAAAGCGCCTTAGTTTATGCGGGAAATTGTTGAAGTCTGATCAACCGGACCCCCGTGTGGAAATGCTTAGGCAGCACGTGTCGCGCCTGCCGAAGGACGAGCGACACTACTGGATCGGCACGTTCTACGCGCTGCTTCTGCCTGCGGCCGAGCGACGCTCGAAGGCGACGTATTTCACGCCACCCCATCTGGCCCGTTCGATCGTCGCACTTGCCTGCAAGAACGGGTTCGACATCAAGAAACACACAGCGATCGATCCCGCCGCTGGGGGAGCGGCGTTTCTCTCTACCCTTGCATCGCAAATGCGCGCGGGCGGTTCGGACGCCTCGTCGATTACCAAACACCTCTGCGGTATCGAGTTGGACTCCGGCCTTGCAACTCTTTCCGAGACGCTCATCGGTGATCAACTCGGCACAGAGATCAAGAAACGCGCAATCGTCGCGGTCGGAAACTCCCTCAGGCGAATCCCAGACAAGAAGTTTGATCTTGTGCTCGCCAATCCCCCCTACGGTCGAATTTTCCTTGGCGGAACATCGAAGAGTCAGTGGAAAGACGTATGCCACCCAGGCCACATCAATAAGTATGCGCTCTTCACCAAGCTGTGCTTCCGGCTCGTTAAGGAG
>DASXMF010000111.1:0-2246 GCA_036495845.1 Rhizomicrobium sp. | reverse complement strand
TGGGTTCGTTCCGGTCACGGCGAGTTTGTATCACAGAAAGCGCTGTCTTCGATGAGCGTGGTCATAAATTCGCGGAGTGATTGGCCCTAACGCGTGACGGTGGGGAACAGGCGTCGAGGTGACCTTCGACAAACGGCGAGTGCACTATCGGTCTTGCTGTCGAGAATGCGAGGCCACGAAGCGCAATCGTTTCGATCTCCTGCATCCGCGTGGAAAGCCGCGTCCAACGCTGGTTTCAACGTTGTGACTATTGAGCGGACCAAAGTAATGCCAGAATTACCAAAGCGCATGCCCGTGGGACATCTACTAGCCGCGCTCTGCCGATGAGACTGTTGGGAACGGCATACAGAATGGTCAGAGACGACATGAACGACATTCATCTCCGGATTGCGCGCGTTACCGAAGACCTGCGCTCGATCCAGCGGGAACTGAACTGCGTTGCCATGCAGGCTCCCAGCGACCCGGAGTTGATGGAGACGCTGAACTCGCTCCCTGAAACCGAGCCGATCGACACGCTCCGAACAGCGCTCGATCAGATGCGGCATTTCCTGTGGTTCTATTCGCAGGTGATGAACAACGAACCCGAACTAGGCGACAAACTGCGCCAGGCCGCTCCGGCAAAGCCGGCCGCGGACGAGAACCCAAAGGTGGAGAATTCTTTTCTGGATCAGCTTTCTCGCGCCGACGAAGTCGTGCTGCTCCACCACCTGACCCAGGCGAAACAGCGCAAACCGAACTAGAAATTCAGCGATTCGTAGAGACATAGCTTGCTATGTCTCTCGCTGGCCACGCTCGCATCGCGTCAGGCGCGCGACGCTTGCCCACGAATGACGGTCTTGAGCACTTCGCCCGCCGAATTCAGTACGATGAAATCTGCATCGGCCCCGGCGGCTAGAACTCCGCGGCGTGACGCCAATCCGACCGCCCGCGCGGGATTCAAAGATGCCGCCCGCACCGCGTCTCGCAAGCTCCAGCCGGCGAACTGAGTGACGTTGCGCACCGCGCGATCCATGGTGAGCACGCTTCCGGCGAGGCTGCCTCCGGAGGTGCACTTTCCATCTTTCACGTCGACTTCGATCGGGCCCAGCTGATAGCGCCCGTCCGGCATGCCGGTCGCCGAAATCGCATCGGTGATGAGCACCGCGCGGTCGCGTCCTTTCGCCAGCATGAAAAGTTTGACGACCGGCGGAGCAACATGAATTCCGTCGACGATCATGTCGGCGGTCAGCCGGTCATCCATCAGGACTTCGGCAATGATCCCCGGGTCGCGATGATCGAGCGGGCGCATGGCGTTGAACGTATGGGTCGCGTGGCGAGCGCCGGCCTTGACGGCATCCTGCGCAATCGGCATTTCGGCGTCCGAGTGGCCAATGCTGACGCACACATCGCGCCGCGCCGCTTCGGTAATCACTTCCATCGCGCCGGGAAGTTCAGGCGCAATCGTCAGCATGCGGACATGGCCGCGCGCGGCCTGCCACAGGCGTTCGAAAATCGCAATTGTCGGCGCAACCAGGTTCTCCGGAGGATGCACGCCGCGCCGCTTATGGCTCAGGAACGGACCTTCGAGGTGAATGCCCAAAGGCCGTGCTTGCGCCGCATCGCCCTGGCCGTTTTCCGTAGCCTCGATTGCGTCCGCAATCCGCTCCAATGCCGCGCAGGTAGAGTCGAGGGGCGCGGCAACCGTTGTCGGAAAGTACGCGATCACGCCGTGAGTCGCGAGAAATTTTCCCAGCCGCGGCAGTTCGTCGGGAGAGGCGCGCATGACATCCAGGCCGGCGCCGCCGTGAATGTGAATGTCGAAGAACCCCGGTGCCAGAGCGGCCTCCCCGAAGTTGACGATTTCGCTGTCCGCCGGAAGTTCGCTAGCGGACCGCGTCGAAATCTCGACGATTTTTCCGTCCTCCGCGACGAGCATCGGGCGTTCGATTTCTTCGACCGGAGTATAGAGGCGGCGTGCCGTGAATATAGTTTTCATGAAATTTGTGGCGAACATCTATCGTAGCCGCACGTTGTTTTTCACACAACCTGGAGGGGAGCGTAAAGACGTGTGTAAACGAGCGCATGAATAGATCACAGGCGTAAGTTGCAGTTTCAACACAAGGCTCGAGCTTTCGCTATCGAATGGAATCGCAGCAGAATGCTATAATCGCGAAGCGATAGAGATATTTTTCGAGGGCGTCGTTGCAGGTCTTCTCGCGCCCGTCGCACATGTCGGGGAGTGGCTCAGCCTGGTAGAGCACCTGGTT
>DASXMF010000110.1:0-3159 GCA_036495845.1 Rhizomicrobium sp. | reverse complement strand
ACCGGTTGGCGCAGGAGCGGCGAGGTCATCGAGCTCATCGGCGCGGCCCCGCTGCTCTTCCATCTGATGACCAACTGATGCGCTTCGCTTCGCGCAGCGGACGCGAGACTCGCTAAGCATAAAGATCGCCCGGCATGCTTTGCCGCGCCTTGCGCTCGGGCGCACCGATATTGTGCGGCGTCGCATCGATGATGGTCTGCCGCACGCGCCATTGCACCTCATGCGGGATGCGGACAAGCCCAAGCTTGAGGCAGATATCGGCGTCGCCGCAACACGCACCCTGGTGGCGGCACTGCTTGTTGCGGCAGGTCTGCCAGAGCGCGAAGGCGTTGCAATAGCGCCGCTGCTGCAACGCGCTTTCGATCGCAAAGCGTGCCGCCGCGTCGACCGGGCGAAGCTTCTTGAGCCTGGGCGCGGCCTCAAAGACCGCGAGCGCCGCGGCGAGGTCGCCACGACAGACCATGCGATCGACGTCATGATCCAGCACGCGGTTCAGATGACGCTTCATGGCAGGTGCTCCCGCTTTTGTCCTCCCCCGCTTTCGCGGGGCAGGATGAGTGACATCCGCTCTCGCAACGCATGCGCGTCCGAGTTTGGCGAAACGCCACGGATGTGAAGCGCGAAGGAGGGGCGCACTGCAGATGAAGGGGTGGTGCCTTCGTTTCGGTTTGCGCTTTCAGCCTTCGCCATGACGAAAACGAAAAATGACGGAAACGGAAAGGATATGGAACGCCGACAGACGCTTGATCCAACCTGCCGTGCTGCTGGCACGGCCGCGCCTCCAGCAGGGAGGCGCACGCCTATCGGCGTTCCACCACGGCTCTTCCCCTGGGACTATTCATCGCCAAGGTGCAGCTTCAGGCCATGCTTCCTGGGACGCGGCGGAGCATCGATCCTGTAGGCATCCCATTTCTGGGGCAGAACCGACGCAGTTTGTGCGGGCGTTACCCGCCCTCGACCTGTCCCAGTCCAGCGAGCACCTCGCGGCCTGGTCTGTAGTGCCAGGAGGCTGATGCCCGAAGCTGCCCGGGAGCGGCTTGCAATGCCGCCCGCGGGCGCCGCCCTCGCCCCCGTGCCGCGATATGCCTTCGCGGCAGGTCCTTTCACGTGAGCGAGAATCGCGAACGGTAGTGTAACTTAAACGATGACAAATGTCAATGAAAAAGTGACAAGCTCGTCGGCGCGCTGTAAGGGCAGCGATATTCAGGGGCCATGAGACTCGAAGGCCGCTCCAGATGTCGTTTCATCCGGGCTGCGTTTGCTAGAGCGAGATCGTTTTGGATTGAATCGATTGCCGCCACAGCATTTCGATTGGGCAGATCTTTTCGGAAAACCGGTTTCCACTTTTCCGGGTTATGCTCCAAGGCAAGCGCACGCCAAGCAGTCCCGCCGCAATGGCGGGACTCCGGCCGGTCTGCCGTTTGCGCAATCAGCGCGGAAGCGTCTGGACGAGGAGACCGGTCCGCGGATCGATCACCAAGACGCGGTCCCACTGATAGACATAACGATAGAACGGTGCGGCGCTGATCGGCGCAGCGAAGGTTTGCGCGACCGGCGTCACGGTGTCGTAGAGCGGGCGCGCGTAGCCCCCACCATAATTGTAATAGGCCGCGTTGTTGTAAACCGGAGCGGCAACCGCCGGCGCCGGGCCCGCATAGTCGTAGAGCGGCCGCGCGGAGCCCGAGCCGTAATTGTAATAGGCCGCGTTGTTGTAAGCCGGGACCGAAGCAGCCGGTGCCGAGGCCGCATAGTCGTAGAGCGGTTGCGGATAGGCGAGCTGGCTTACGGTGGTCCGTCGCGTCACGATCTGACGGCGAGCGGCGTATCGTGACGGCCGAATGGTCCGCACCGTCTCGATCGTCTGCACCGTTCGCACCGGCGCGACTGTTGCGACGGCGGCGTCGCCGCCAACGGGCGCTCCGTAATTGTAGAGGTAGCCGTAGCCGTAGTCTGTCGGCTGGTAATAGTCGCCGCCGACATGCCAGCCGCCATTCCACTCGTCGACCTGGGCGTTCGCCGCAGCTGGTAACGCCACAACAAGGCCGCCTGCCGCAGCCAGAATTGCCAGAGCTTTTCTCATGAGATCACCTCGTGAAAACGGTCCATAAAACAAACGCCGAAATTTCAGTTTCTATCGATCCTGTAAACCGGACATGCAATACAAGCCAATTGCTGCTTCACCGTTAGAGGCAGCGGCCGGTTTTGACGAAAATACTAACAGAGCGATAACCGCGACTTTGCGCGTCGCGCGAGGGGCTGCCCGGATCAGTTTTCAAAATGCCTGGACGAAAAGTGGACCTGCTATCGTCCGGCAAATTCAAACGAGCGCGGCGGCCAGATCTAGGTAGCTAGCGGGCGGAAGCGCATTCATTCGATTATCCGTCAATTATTGCCTATGACGGGGACGACGCGATCGCCTACCCTGAGAAGCTGTCGCCGCTTCTCGCGAAAGAATCCAGGATTGGTGGTAGCGCCCCCTGCCTGCGGATTGAGCGCGCGTCGGGCGCGCAGCCCCTCAAGTCGCTTCGGATTCCTTGCGCGCCTTGTGCTCGGCCAGCCGATCCCATTGCGCTGCCATCCTTAGCAATACTTCGCGTTCATGCGTATCATGGGTTTCGCGGGCGTGAACCCGGCATTCCTGGGCGTTTTTTTGGTAGTGGTCTGATGTCGGCATGGTGGCTCTTTGCCGCTCCCCTTTACGCTTGAACAGACCGCAAAGCGAATCGATGGATTCGATGCCCCGCCCGAAGTGGTCCCGCACCCGGTCCCGGCCGCTCGAGATCCGGACGTCATGGCGCTGAGAACGCTCGCTGATGTGCGGGTGCTGCGCGGTCATCTGCCCAAAGAAACCGGGGCAAGATCAAGTTGGCAGCATGTCGGGGCGGAGCGGGAGAGGGCCGCAGCCGGCGCCGATCTATGCGACGTGGCCGATTTACGCGAAGTGTCGGTGGCGTTGCAAATCGTGCTGAGGAAAGGCGTCGCGTGCGATCGGGGTGGTCGTTGCCGCCCCAGATCGGCAGTTACACGAGTTCCGGCGGTTCATTCTTCCGTAGAGCCGCCTCGCGTCCTTCGGCGACCTTTTCCCAGGCGCTAGCCTGTAGCTCCAAAGCTTTGCGATCCTCAGGATCAGTCATCCGCGCCGCCATATCACGGCATTTC
>DASXMF010000109.1:0-2530 GCA_036495845.1 Rhizomicrobium sp. | reverse complement strand
AAGGCCTCGCAGGATTTCATGCGTGAGCTCCGCGGCAATCAGATCGGCATGATCTTTCAAGAGCCGATGACCTCACTCAATCCGGTCGTCACAATCGAGCGGCAACTCGTGGATGGACTCAAGGCGCATCGGGGCCTGAAGCGGGACGAAGCGCGAGCGCGGGCGCTCGAGCTTCTCCGCGGCGTGCGAGTGCCCGAGCCAGAGCGCCGCCTGAAGCAATATCCCCATGAATTGTCGGGCGGCATGCGTCAACGCGTCGTCATAGCCATGGCGATGGCCTGCGAGCCGCGGCTCCTCATCGCTGATGAACCGACGACCGCGCTAGATGTCACGATTCAAGCGGAAATCCTCGCCCTTATCGACCGACTGAAGCGCGAAAACCATATGGCCGTCCTGTTCGTCACCCACGATATGGCCGTCGTTGCGCAGATGGCCGACCGCGTCGTCGTCATGTACCGCGGCAAGATTGTCGAGGCAGGCGACGTAGAGACGATCTTCGAGAATCCGCAGGCCGACTACACTCGGATGCTGCTCGCGGCCGTTCCGAAACTCGGCGAAATGCGTGGCACGACCGCGCCGGAGCCCATGCGTCGAATTGGCGATTTCGCTTCCGCCAGTCGCAGCGTTTCGTCGTCACGGCTTGAATCCCGCCGTTTGCTGGAGGTCAAGAATTTGACCACGCGCTATCCAGTGAGAGGGGGCATCTTTCGACGTGTCGTCGCGAACATCCATGCGGTCCAGGACGTGACTTTCTCTGTAAACGTCGGGGAGACATTTTCGCTCGTCGGCGAATCCGGCTGCGGCAAATCGTCTTGCGGCCGGTCCATCTTGCGGTTGGTCGAACCGCAATCGGGCGAGATATGGCTCAACGGCCGGGAAATCCGCGGCCTCAGACAAACCGAGTTGCGCGAAGCGCGCCGCGATATGCAGACAGTGTTCCAGGATCCGTTTGCGTCACTGAATCCCCTCCGGAGACTGCGCGATCAGGTCGCCGAGCCGCTCATCAACTTTGGTCTCGCCTCGAAATCGGAAATCGGGGATCGTGTCGCGGAGCTTTTCGACCGCGTCGATCTCCCGCGCAGTTTCCTTAACCGCTACCCTCACGAACTGTCCGGAGGACAGCGTCAGCGGGTCGCGATTGCGCGCGCGATCGCTTCTCATCCGAGCCTCGTTATAGCCGACGAGGCGGTCTCAGCGCTCGACGTCTCGGTACAGGCGCAGGTGCTGAACCTTCTCGCAGAATTGCAGGCAGATCTGGGATTGTCCTTCCTCTTCATCAGTCACGATATTGCGGTCGTCGAGCGCATATCGCACCATGTCGGAGTTATGTATCTGGGGCGTCTCGTCGAGATAGGTCCTCGGCCAGCAGTGTTCGAAGACGCGCGCCACCCCTATACGAAAACGTTGATGGCCGCCGTCCCGACCGCGGATCCGAGGCGGCGACGAATCCACGAAGCTCCGAGCGCCAAGCCTCTTGCCTCGCCCATCTTCCCGCTCGGGCACAAACCCGAACCTTCAACTTACGACGAGGTAACGCAGGGTCATTTCGTTCTTCACGAATAATTAAGTGGCCCGCGAATGTCGGACCATGCCGGCAGGGTAGGTAGATTCTTGAAGAGTCCGGAGCCGGGAAACTTCCGGCTGCATCGGGGGCAATGACAGCGTTGGCGCGGACTCCGGTCCTCCCCGAGGCGACCCCGGTAAGCGCGCTTCCCGCCCAACTGAGACGATCGCTGCGGGCTCGGCGATGATCTGCCGTCGACCCGAAGCACGCGTTCAAGATAAGTCTTATAAACGAGCGGAAAGGGCCCGAAAGCGGCCGTAGGCGCTGCGGGCAAGATGCCGTCAGCGGCGGACGTCCAAGGATTGGAACTCATACGACCGTCGGGTTTAAGCAGGCATCAATCCTGGTGAAGCGCTCCCCCCGCTCAATGGGTAGAAGGCGCGAATGCCGAACGAGCGGTCATCCGGCCCGGTCCAACGGGCGGTCTGGTTCATCGAGAATCGCCTCTCGGACGAGATGTCCCTGAACGGCATCGCCGATGTCGTCGGCGTTTCGCCTCAGCATCTGGCGCGCGCCTTCGGGGCGGCGACCGGTCGCTCGCTTATGAACTATGCGCGCGGGCGCAGGCTGACGGAGGCGGTCCGCCGTCTCGTGGACGGCGACGCCAGCATATTGGCGGTGGCCCTGGACCACGGATACGGCTCGCACGGCGCGTTCACCCGCGCGTTTCGCGACGAGTTCGGCGTGACGCCCGAAGCGTTTCGCCGAAATCCGGCGCAATACGCGCTTTCGTTGACGGAGCCCGTTCAAATGGACAAGTCAAAACTCATCGACCTCGACCCGCCGCGCTTCGAAAACGGCGAGAGGCTCTGCATCGCAGGGTTTGGCGCGCGATACTCCTTCGAGGCGAGCGAAGGCATTCCCGATCAATGGCGACGCTTCGGCCCGCATATCGGCCACGTGCCGGGGCAATTGACGCCGCAAACCTATGGGGTTGCCTTCAACTTCGACGACGCCGGGACCTTC
>DASXMF010000108.1:0-11521 GCA_036495845.1 Rhizomicrobium sp. | reverse complement strand
CGAAGAGGGCACGCAGGACAAGAAATGCGGCGAGATTG
The DNA here is from genome assembly GCA_036495845.1 of Rhizomicrobium sp. Taxonomy (GTDB): domain Bacteria; phylum Pseudomonadota; class Alphaproteobacteria; order Micropepsales; family Micropepsaceae; genus Rhizomicrobium. The sequence goes on along the minus strand of DASXMF010000108.1, from coordinate 11,483 downwards.
GGAGAGAACGCCGAAGCGAAGGCCAACGCCGCGTAAAGCGTCACGTCGATCATTAGCACCGGGCGGCGCCCGTAGCGATCGGCCAACCGGCCGAACACGAACGCACCGAGCGGGCGGAAAGCCAGAGTCAGGAACAGCGCCAGCGTGACCGATTTCACATCGACGCCGAATTCCCGGGCAATGTCGGTAACGACGAAGACGAGCAGGAAATAATCGAACGCATCGAGCGTCCAGCCCAGATAGCTTGCCGCGACGGTGTGCTTCTGCGCCCGCGTCCAACCCTTCAGTGGCTGCAGCATCTACCGTCGCGCTCCCCTGAGAATCGGCGGCTCACTGTCACGACGAACTACGCGACGATCCGCGCTTCGGTTTTTGCGGCAATCTCCTCGCGCGTGATCTGCGGCGCGAGCTCGATCAGCTTGAGGCCCCCTTCCGCCACGTCAAAGACGCCGAGCGTGGTGATGATACGGTCGACGCATCCCTTTCCGGTCAACGGCAGGCGGCACTCCTTCAACAGCTTCGGGTTACCTGCCTTGTCGGTGTGGTCCATGATCACGACCACGCGCTTCACGCCGGCCACCAGGTCCATGGCGCCGCCCATGCCTTTCACCAGCTTGCCGGGCACCATCCAGTTCGCAAGATCGCCAGTTTCCGAGACTTCCATTGCGCCCAGTATAGAAAGATCGATGTGGCCGCCGCGAATCATCGCGAAACTGTCTGCGGAAGAGAAATAGGCGGTTTGCGGCAGCTCGGTTATCGTCTGCTTGCCGGCGTTGATGAGATCGGCATCCACTTCGCTCTCGCGCGGGAACGGGCCCATGCCGAGCATTCCGTTCTCCGATTGCAGCGTCACGCTCATCCCTTCGGGTATGAAGTTGGCGACCAGCGTGGGAATGCCAATGCCGAGATTGACATAAAATCCGTCCCGCAATTCCCGGGCGGCGCGTCTGGCCATTTCGTCGCGGCTCCAGGCCATCGCACTCATCCTTCCCGCGTGGTGCGTTTTTCGATGCGCTTTTTGTAATGCGCGCCCCGCACGATCCGCTGTACGAAAATTCCCGGCGTGTGAACGCCGTCCGGATCGAGCGTTCCGACAGGCACGAGCTCCTCCACTTCCGCAACCGTTGTCTTGCCCGCAGTCGCCATCATCGGATTGAAGTTCCGTGCCGTCTTCCGATAGACGAGGTTTCCGGCTTCATCGCCCTTCCACGCCTTGACAAGCGCCAGATCGGCGGCAAGCCCGCGCTCGAGCACATAGATTTCACCTCCGAATTCCTTGTGTTCCTTGCCCTCGGCGATCAGCGTACCGACACCGGTCTTTGTGTAGAAGCCGGGAATGCCAGCGCCGCCCGCCCGGATGCGCTCCGCCAGGGTACCCTGCGGATTGAATTCGAGTTCCAGCTCTCCCGACAGATATTGCCGTTCGAACGTCTCGTTCTCCCCCACGTAAGAACTCACCATTTTGCGGATCTGACGGGTGGCTAGCAGCAGGCCGAGACCGAAATCATCCACGCCCGCGTTGTTGGAGATGACGGTCAGACCGCGGACGCCGGAATCGCGCAGCGCCAGGATCAGGTTTTCCGGGATGCCACACAAGCCAAAGCCGCCGGACATGACGGTCATGCCATCGAACAAAAGCTCGTCCAGGGCCGCTTTCGCGCTGGCAAACACTTTCCGCATGTGTAACTCGTCCCGCTTGACGCCTCGTACCACGCTGTCAACTATGCTTGGCTTTAAGGTCACGAAGCGGGGTGTGCAAGATGGCGGCACGAGTTCGAAGCGCCTGCGCCGCCGCGATGGGTTTCGCGGCGCTGGCTTCATGTCCCGCCTTCGGGGAAACCAACCAGGGTCTCGCCGATGTTGGCACCGGCGTCGCTATCGCGCTTCCCATCGCCGCGGCCGGGATTTCCTATTGGAAGGACGATTGGCATGGTATCGGACAGCTCGCCCTCGATACCGGCGCCACGGTCGGAACGGCGCTTCTGCTGAAGCAATTCGTCAAGGAGGAACGTCCGGATCTCAGCGACAACAGGTCGTTTCCGTCGGAGACGGCCGCCCTCGCCTTCGCTCCGGCGAGCTATCTCTGGTACCGCTATGGATGGGAATATGGCGTGCCGGCCTATGGCGCGGCAATTTTTTCAGGCTACACGCGCGTCGCTTCCGACGAGCATCACTGGTGGGACGTTGCGGCGAGCGCTGGCATCGCCTGGGGCTACACCTTCCTGTTCGTCAGCCACTGGCAGCGCGCCTACAATCTCGAATCCGCGGTTCAGGTGACGCCGCGTACGGCGTTCGTTTCGCTGAGCTACAAATGGTGAGCGCAGATCGATTCCGGCGGCCGCAACATTTCCTGCCCATGCGCGCCACCCCCTTGGCGGCATGCGTCGCGATGGTCTCGCTGTCTGCGCAAGCCTTGGAACTGACGAGCCCCGATGTAAAGCCGGGCGCAGGTCTCGCGCTCGATCAGGTCAATTCCCGTTGCGGCGGAGGCGATCATTCGCCCGCGCTGGCGTGGTCGGGCGAGCCGGCGGGGACGCGCAGCTTTGCGATCACGATGTTCGACCCCGATGCCGGGGGAGGGCGCGGATTCTGGCACTGGCTCGTGATGGACATTCCGGCAGGAACCAGGAGCCTTCCCGTCGATGCAGGCGCGGGAGCCGGATTGCCTGAGCGCTCCATCCAGACGGAGAACGATTTCGGGGAACCCCGCTACGGAGGAGCATGCCCGCCACGCGGTTCGGGCGTCCATCATTACGTGTTCACGCTTTACGCACTGGATCAGGCAGCGGCGCCCACGCGGTCGGGTCCTGCGGTTCTGAGCCCGTTTTTAAAGCAGCACGCTCTTGCGACGGCGACGCTTACGGCAATCTATTCGCGCTGACTTCGTCGCGCCCATTCATCGCGCGAGATGCTCCAGATGTCCGCCCGGAACACCTTTCCGGCATAGGCGATTTCTCGCCGCTCGCCGCGACTCTCACCGAGCCGGCGAGCCACCGCCTGGGACGGACCGTTGTCGGGATCGATGACGGAGATGAGTCGCTCAGTTCTTTGAGTCAGAAAGCCGTAATTCAGAGCCGCGCGTGCCGCTTCGGTCGCAAAGCCCTGGCCCCAATATTCCTTGCCGAGCGTCCAACCCACCTCGAGACCGGGCCAGCCTTCCGGATTATGAAGCCCCACACGGCCGACAAGGGCACGATCGGACCGGCGTTCGACCGCCCAAATGCCGTAACCCCTCAAACTCCAATGGCCGATGAGCATCGTCATGTTCCGCCAGGTATCCGCGCGCGACATGGGCTCGCCCGTCAGATGGTGCATGACGTCGGGATCGGCCATGAATCGCGCGTAAGACTCGAAATCCCCCGTCCGCCAGCCACGCATGATCAGACGTTCGGTTTCAAGGTGGGGGATCATCTCTTTGCCCGGTTTGCTTACGGCGCTCCATACCTCCGTCACGCTTCGGCCCGTTTGAACGAATTAATTCTTTCGCACCGCTTCCACGATCTTTTGCGCGGCGTCGGCGAGATCGTTGGCCGAAACGATCGGCAGGCCGGAGCGCGCGAGAATCTCCTTGCCCTTTTCGACATTGGTGCCTTCCAGACGGACGACCAGGGGCACCGATAAAGCGATCTCCTTCGCCGCCGCGACGATGCCCTCGGCGATGATGTCGCATTTCATGATGCCGCCGAAGATATTGACCAGGATTCCCCTCACATGCGGGTCGGAGACGATGATTTTGAACGCCGCCGAGACTTTCTCGCGCGACGCGCCTCCGCCCACATCGAGAAAATTCGCGGGCTCTTCGCCGAACAATTTGATGATGTCCATCGTCGCCATGGCGAGTCCGGCGCCGTTGACCATGCAGCCGATCGTGCCGTCGAGCTTGACATAGGAGAGATCGTATTTTGCCGCTTCCCGCTCGGCTGGATCCTCTTCGTCGGGATCGCGCAAAGCGGCCATGTCGGGATGCCGGAATAGCGCGTTGTCGTCGAAATTGATCTTTGCATCGAGACAAACAATCTGCCCGTCCTTCGTCACCACGAGCGGGTTGATCTCGAGGAGGCTCATATCCTTTGCCAGGAACGCGCTGCACAGTTTTTCGATCAGCGTCCCGCATTGCTTCGCCAGATCGCCTTCGAGCTTCAGCGCGGCGGCGAGCTCGCGCCCGACATAGAGCTGATAGCCGGCGACCGGCTCGATCGGAAAGGTCTTGATCCGGTCGGGGGTTTGCCGCGCCACCTCTTCGATGTCCATGCCGCCCTCCGTAGAAGCGATCAAGGCAATGCGGCTCGCGGAGCGATCCACAAGCGCCGAAAGATAAAGTTCGCGTGCGATGGTGGAACCGTCTTCGATGTAAAGCCGGCGCACCACCCTGCCATCTTTTCCCGTTTGGTGGGTCACCAGCGTCATGCCGAGCATGCGCGCGGCTTCGGCCCGAACTTCCTCGACGGAGCGCACCACCTTGACGCCGCCGCCCTTGCCGCGGCCGCCCGCATGTATCTGCGCCTTGACGACCCACACCGGGCCGCCGAGTTTTTCGGCGGCTGCGACCGCCTCCTCTACCGTAAAGGCCGGCAAACCCCGCGGGACGGGAACCGCGAAGCCACGGAGGATCTCCTTGGCCTGATATTCGTGAATGTTCATGAGAGGATTCCGGAGCAAGGGGCGAACATACTAGTGTCGTGGCTTCGAAGTTCGCCCTATTATCGATATCACCTTCCTGGCGAACTTCGAAACCATAACGACACTAGAATCAATGGATTGCTAGTGTCCTTCGATTCCGAAATTCGCCCAGAGCCCGATATAGAGATCGTGCGAATTTCGGAATCTGGACACTAGTATGGCTTCCGGCCCGCCAGATGAGAAGTGAGCCTGCGGCTAGGATCGCAAGCCATAGCCGGTCGCATAGAGCCGCCAGACGACCAGGCTCATCACAGTCGCAAGACCCAGAGCGATGCCGACGCCCAGCGCCTCGGACGCCTCCGAGAAGCCGATCATCGCGTGACGGAGTCCGTTGATGAAATAGAAGAACGGGTTGGCATAGGCGATCCATCTGAGCCAGATCGGCAGCATGCCGATGGTATTGAAGACACCGCCCACGAAGGAGAGCGGGGTGATGAAGAACACGTTGAGGATCGTGAGCTGCTCAAAATTGTTGGCCCACAGCCCGATGACGATGCCGAGCAAACCGAACACCATGGAAACGCAGACGATCCAGAACAGGAACTCGGCCACTCCGTCGATCGAGGAGGCGCGGAAGATGGTGGCCAGCAACAGGATGCCGAGCGCGGTGATGATGGAGCGCGCGACCACGATCGCGATCACGCCCGCGATCATTTCCGCATAGGAAAGCGGGGCGACCAGCGTCTCCTCGACATAATGCAGGAAGCGCGAGAAATAGACCTGCGAGGAAGATTGCAGGAACGAGGCATTGACGATGCTCATCATCAGAATGCCGGGGAGCACGAACTCCAGGTAGCGGTGGCCGCCGATCTGCGAAATGCGGCTGCCCACCACGAAGCCGAAAATGAAGATGAAGAGCAGCGCCGAGATCCATGGCGCGACGAACGCCTGGATCGGCACGCGCATCAGGCGCGCCCATTCGCGGCGGATGATCGTCCACAACCCGATCCAGTTGATGAGCGGCGCTTTCGTGCTCATCGTGCCGGCACGTGATCAGGTTCGGCGCCGGTGGCGCGAAGATAGGCGGCTTCGAGCCCGCCCGGCTCGTTCACAAATTCCTCCTTCGGTCCCTGGCGCACGATGCGGCCGTCGGCGATGATCGCGATGTTGCGGCAGAGCCGCTCCACTTCCTCGAGATAGTGGGAGGTGAGAAAGATGGTTTTTCCGTCGCGGTTCATCTCCTGCAGGTAGCGCCACAAATCGCGGCGCAATTCGACGTCGACGCCGGCGGTCGGTTCGTCGAGAATAAGCAGGGCCGGATCGTTGATCATGGCGCGCGCCAGCATGACGCGGCGTTTGAGGCCTCCCGAGAGCTCCCGGAATCCCTTCTTTGCATGGACGGCGAGTTCGAATTTTTCGAGCAGCATGTCGACACGCTTCTCCCGCTCCGCGCTCCTCATGCCGAAATAACCGCCCATCCAGCTCACGATGTCGCGGGCGTTGGCGAAGGGATCGACATTGAATTCCTGCGGCGACAGACCCACCAGCCGACGGGCATCGCGATACTGTTTGACCGCGTCCACGCCGAACACTTCGATCCGGCCGGACGTGGGTCGGGCGATTCCCGTCACGCAGTGAATGGCGGTGGTCTTGCCCGCGCCGTTGGGGCCCAGGAAGCCGAAAAAATCGCCCGGCGCGACGTCGAGCGAAAGCTCCTCGATACCGACCGTGCCGCCGGCATACACCTTGCGCAGATGCGAAATCGAAAGGGCGGGAGTCATGTGAAGAGGTGATTCCAAAACCTCACTATAACCGTCTGTCGCGAAAGCGCGAATCGTTCGTTACTGTCATGGGCATCGGTGCAACAGCCCGGGGAGACACGCGTGGCCAATCCGGTTCTTGTCGAGATTACGCGCGGGCCGCGCGTGGAAAGCGTCCATCGCGGCGCTGTCGCCATTTGCGACGCGCAGGGCAATGTTCTCTTCTCGCTGGGCGATATCGCGGCATCGCTCTATCCGCGCTCCTCTCTCAAGCCGATCCAGGCGTTGCCGCTGATCGAATCGGGGGCGGCAGAGGCGTTTGGTGTCCATGACGAGGAGATCGCCCTTGCCTGCGCCTCGCATTCCGGCGAACCGATGCACACGGATCGCGTGGCCTCGTGGCTGGCGCGATTGGGACTGGGCGAGAAGGATCTCGCCTGCGGCGCCCATCCGCCGCGCTTCGAACCTGCATGGGAAGACATGATCCGGCGCGGCGCGACGCCGACGCGCATTCACAACAATTGCTCGGGCAAACACACGGGATTCCTCACCGTCGCGCGGCATTGGAACATCTCGATTCAGGATTACGAGACTCACGACCATCCCGTGCAGAAGGCGGTCGCAAAAACGCTCGGCGAGCTCGCCGGCGTCGATGGCGAAATCCCCTGGGGCATCGATGGCTGCGCCGCGCCGAACTTCGCCATTCCGCTCGTGGCTTTCGCTCGCGCGCTCGCCCGCCTTGCGACACCCGACAGCCTCGCTGCCGATCGTGCGCGCGCGGCGGCACGCGTCCTTCGCTCAATGACGCAATATCCCGAGCTTGTGGGCGGAACGGGCCGGGTCTGCACGACATTGATGCGCGCGGGCAAGGGCCGCTTTGCGGTGAAGACCGGCGCGGAAGGCGTCTACGCGGCGATCGTTCCAGGCCATGGACTTGGCATCGCGCTCAAGATCGACGATGGCGCGGGCCGCGCCGCCGAAACGGCGATCGCCTTCGCGCTCGACCGCATGGGATTGCTTCCCGATCGCGGTGCGGTCGCCGACATCGTCCGTGCGCCCGTGCTGAACACCCGCAACGTGGCCGTCGGCGATCGGCGCGTCGCGGCCGCGCTCGCCGAGGCGCCGTTGCCCGCGTTCAATTAGCGCGGCTGCTGTTGCGCCGCCGCCTTGTCCGCCTTCTCCATCTCCGGCGTATAGGCGACGATGTTCGAGATCGGGCAGGTGTAGTGAATGCCGATGTCGCGCGAGATCACCTGATCTCCTTTCGACAGGCAGGTAAGGTCGCTCGATGCGCCAACTGTCCGGAAACCGAGCGAGAGCTTGAAGGGCAGCTGCCCGCAATAGCCCATCAGACCGATCTTGAACTTCTGATGCAGATTGTCCTCGACGATCAGCGTGCTTCGATCAAGAGCGTTCCAGCTCCAGATTTGTCCGATCCGCAGGCACGAAGCGTCGGCCCGCGCCGATTGAGTCAAGAGGAATGCGAGGCTCGCGAGAATGACGGGTTTCATGGACATCACCTGAACCTCATCCTTCGACAGGCTCAGGATGAGGACCTTAGTTTATTCCTTCACCCTGAGCCTGTCGAAGGGTGAGCCTGTCGAAGGGTGAACTTGTCGTGGCTCGACAGGCTCGCCATGAGCACACGTCCTCACCCTGAGCCTGTCGAAGAGTGAGCCTGTCGAAGGGTGAGCTTGTCGAAGGGTGGCGCGCATCACTAAGCTTCCAGAACGCATTCGAGGGATCGCTTGATGAAAGCCTGTCTCTGCACCCATTACGGTCCGCCGGAAGAGCTTGAGCTGAAGGACGTGCCGGGTCCGCAGCCGGGCAAGGGACAGGTGGTCGTCACCGTCAAGGCTTGCGGCGTGAATTTCCCGGATGCGCTTCTGATCCAGGACAAATACCAGTTCAAGCCCGCGCTCCCTTTCGCTCCGGGCGGCGAGATCGCAGGCATCGTGAAGGAGGTGGGCGAAGGCGTCGTCACGCCGAAACAGGGCGACCGCGTGATTGCCTCCATCGGCCATGGCGGCTACGCGGAGGAAGCGCTCGCTGATGCGGCGCGCTGCATCCCCATGCCTGAGGGACTCGATTTCGCGGTTGCGTCGTCCTTTCTCATCACTTACGGCACTTCTTGGCATGCGCTCCGGGATCGTGCGGTTCTGAAATCCGGCGAGTCGCTTGTGGTGCTCGGCGCGGCCGGCGGCGTGGGGCTCGCCGCAGTCGAGATCGGCCATGCGCTCGGTGCGCGCGTGATCGCGGGCGCGTCGAATGCGGAAAAAATCGAGCTCGCAAAAAAGCACGGCGCCGATGACGGCTTCGTCTATCCCGCGGAGCGGCTGACGAAGGAACAGCAGAAAACGCTGTCCGATGACATCAGGCGGCTGACCGGCGGCAATGGCGCCGACGTGCTGTTCGATCCCGCGGGCGGCGATTATGCCGAGCCTGCCCTGCGCGCGATGAACTGGGGCGGGCGCTATCTCGTCATCGGCTTTGCGGCGGGCGAGATTCCGCGCATTCCCCTCAACCTCACCCTGCTCAAGGGCTGCAGCATCGTCGGCGTGTTCTGGGGCGCAGCGGTAGCACGCGATCCGAAAAAGGGTTTCGGCGATCTTCACGAGATCGCGCGCTGGATCGCGGACGGGCGGCTCAAGCCGCATGTCTCCGAGCGCGTGCCACTCGCCCGCGCCGGCGACGCCATTCGCCTCCTCATGGACCGCAAGGCGCAAGGAAAGGTGGTGGTGGTGCCTTGATCACCCCTCACCTATGCCGCCTGTGAGCGACCGGTCTCGTTCTGCATCCCTCTCCCACAAGGGGAGAGGGGATTCTCCGCATTGCAGCGGCATCGGAAAATCAGCGTTCAATTTCCCTCTCCCCTTGTGGGAGAGGCGAAAAGCGCGCACCCGCGCAAGCACTCGAACATGGGTGAGGGGTGCTCAGGTCCTCGCTCAAAGCGTGTTTCTGATATTCGCGTTCTGCGGTGTGAGCGAGGCCCGCGTGCCGGCGCCGTCGCTCGCGCACATCAAATCCATCGGCATCATTGCTGCAATCGGCGACACCTGCATGTTCGAGCGTGTGCCCGATTCGCGCTTCGAATGGATCGCGCCGCCTGACGCGAGCTTTCTCGAAATCTCGGATTGGAACCTCGACGATGAAGTCGCGGCCGAGGTCACCGACGTTCTCACGCAGCACTACACGGTGCAGGACATCGCGATCGAGCATCAGGATTTCGACACCTGGACCTGGGACACTCTCCGCCGAGACATCCGCGAACTGCCGGTACCGGTGGTGCCGGTCGACGCCTATCTGCTCGTGCTCCGCGACTGGCGCGCCGATGAAATCGGCCGAACGGATCATCAGCTTGGCGGATTGGGACTTTATCGCCGAGATCTGGGCGCGGGCAAAGAGCGCCTCGGTGTATTCGCTTCCTATCGTGTCGTGTTGATGGATGCGGAGAACGGAAACATCCTCGCTTCGCAACCCGCGCTCATGCCCGGCAACAAATTGCCCTGGTTGCCGGCCGCGCCATCGCTGTGGCCGCGCACACAGAACGATCTCACCGACGCGCAGCGCCGCGAGCTTCAGACCGGGTTCCTGAAGCTGGTCGATGAAACACTCGCGCCCGCATTGCAGCGCATGGGACTGACCCATTAGGGTCGGTCCGAGGAGAACATCGCATGTCGATTCTGGGTTGGATTGTTTTCGGGCTGATCACGGGCTTCATCGCGAGCCGGATCGTCAACAAGCGCGGCGAAGGTTGCATTGTGAACATCGTGCTTGGCCTTGTCGGCTCGCTGGTCGGCGGTTTCATCTTCCGGCAATTGACCGAATTCGACGTGTTCCGCTTCAACCTCGTCTCGATGTTCGTCGCAATCATCGGCGCCATCGTCGTGCTCGTGATCTATCATGCGCTCACCGGGCGGCGCGGATTGCGGCCCTGAGGAGAGACGGATGGCAGACGGTCCCCCGCCCAAGGCTTTCGTCAAAGCGGCGGTCGCGGTTCACAATTTCCTTTTCCGCATCAGCAGCGGACGGATCGGCAGCCGCTACGCGGGCGCGCCGGTCCTGCTGCTTACGGTCAAGTGGCGCAAATCGGGCACGCCGCGCACGGTGCCGCTGCTCTACGTCACGACGGAAAGAGGCTTCGCGCTGGTCGCCTCCTTTGCGGGCGCCGAGAGGCATCCCGACTGGTATCTGAACCTCGATGCGGCGGGCGTCGCCGATGTGCAGATCCGCAACCGCCGCATGCGCGTGCGCATGGAGACGGTCGATCCCGACTCCGAGCGCTACCGCAAAATCTGGGACGAGGCCGCTGCGCTTTACCCCGATTACAACACTTACCAGACGCGCACCACGCGCAAGATCCCCGTCGTTGAGCTCATCCCGCTGACGTAATTCACATTCCTTCACCATGGCCGGCCCCCGAGCCGGCCATGGTGACTTTGAGGGGCGTTTGGAGTCGCTATTCCCGCTTCCCCACGTAAATCTCCGAACCACGTGCGCGGAATTCTTCCGACTTCTTCTCCATCGCGGCGCGGATCTCGGCGGATGACAGCGTGTCGTTGGCGCCGCGCGCGGCTTCGCGCACTTCCTGCGAGATCTTCATCGAGCAGAATTTCGGCCCGCACATCGAGCAGAAATGCGCGAGCTTGGCGCCGTCCGCAGGCAACGTCTCGTCGTGGAAGGCCTGCGCTGTTTCGGGATCGAGCGCGAGCGCGAACTGGTCGCGCCAGCGGAACTCGAAGCGCGCCTTGCTCATCGCATCGTCCCACAGCCGCGCCGCCGGGTGGCCTTTCGCGAGATCGGCGGCGTGTGCGGCAATCCGGTAGGCGATCACGCCCGACTTCACGTCGTCGCGGTCGGGCAGGCCCAGGTGCTCCTTCGGCGTCACGTAGCAGAGCATCGCGGTGCCGAACCAGCCGATCATCGCCGCGCCGATCGCACTGGTGATGTGGTCGTAGCCGGGCGCCACGTCGGTGGTGAGCGGCCCCAGCGTATAGAACGGCGCCTCGTCGCAGACCGCGAGCTGGCGTTCCATGTTTTCCTTGATCCTGTGCATCGGCACGTGACCGGGCCACTCGATCATCACCTGCACGTTGTGCTTCC
>DASXMF010000107.1:0-8621 GCA_036495845.1 Rhizomicrobium sp. | reverse complement strand
AAACGAATCCAGCGTCAGCACGCAACACTTAACCTGACGCTGGATTCGTTTGCGGCCTCGCGCTCGATGCGGGTGTTATCGAATCTGACATTGCTCCCGGACTGCCGATAAGGGGCACACGCAGACGCGGAAATGATTAGGCCCGCTTCCTTCTTAATTGTCATGGGCCGTCTGGAGCGGGCCATCCAGGTGAAGCCGCGCCGCGCTCAATTTCGTTTTGGCCCGGTCTCCGCTGTCGCCCCCCGGTCCGCGCGTAGCGCGGCCGGAGGACAAGCTCAGCCGGGCCATGACATTTTCTTTTGTTTTCCGCGGCTCCGCGTGCCCATTCTTTGCGAATGCAGCAGGCACGGATTGCCGGGATGGAGGTGCGGGATCAAAATCCTTTAAATACCAATCCGACGCCCTATCCTTCATCCTGTGCCCATCATGCCCGGACCCATGCCGAACCGCGCCGCCCTCGCCTGCTCCCTTCTTGCCTTCGCCGCAACACCCGCGTTCGCGCAAACGTTTCCGTCCGATGCCCAGATTCTGCAGATGCTGTCGACGCGCGTCGATCTGCAGAAACATGCGACAGGCATTGTGGTCGGGATCGCCGGGCCGAAGGGAAACCGCGTTCTCGCCTATGGTACGCGCGGTCTCGACGACCGCACCCTTGTCGACGGCAATACGGTCTACGACATCGGTTCGGTCACGAAGATATTCACGGCGCTGCTGCTCGCCGGGATGGCGCAACGCGGCGAGGTTTCGCTCGGCGACCCGGTCCAACTCTATTTCGACGCGAACAAGGTGAAGCTTCCCGCATACGGGGGAAGCGTCATGACGCTCGCCGATCTCGCGACGCACAGTTCGGGTCTGCCCTTGCGGCCCGGCAATCTGGTTTCGAAAGATCCCCATAACCAGTACGCCGGGTACACGACGGAAGACCTCTATGCGTTCCTTTCCTCCTACAGGCTGAAATGGGCGCCCGGCAGCCGCTACGAATATTCGAACGTCGGGTTCGGTCTCCTGGGGCTGGCGCTCTCGCATCGGGGAAAACTGGATTTCCCCGATCTCCTCCGCACACGCGTCACGCAGCCGCTGGGAATGAAGGACACAAGCATTCTTCCGTCGGCCGACATGCAGCGCCGCGAGGCCCTGCCATACGATTATCAGCTCAAGCCCGCCGTGCACTCGGAAATGACGGGAGGCCTCGCGGGCGCCGGCGCGCTTCGCTCCACCGCGAACGATCTTCTCAAGCTTCTCGATGCGTTCCTCGGAATTCGAAAATCTGCGCTTGCTCCCGCGATGCAGGCGATGACCGCGCTGCGCCGGGCGGGCGGAATGCATCCGGCGACCGCAATCGCTCTCGGCTGGAACATTTACGACGATGGCGCGCGCGAGATCGTCTGGAAGAACGGCAGCGTCAACGGCTATCGTTCGTTCCTGGGCTATGACGCGAAGGCGCAGCTCGGCATCGTGGCGCTCGCCAACGCCCAGACCGGCGAAGGCGTGGACGACATCGGGATGCACCTGCTCGATCCGTCGCGTCCCGTCGACATGCACATGCCGCCGCCGCACCGGGAGATCGCGCTGGCGTCGGCCATTCTCGAGCAATATGTCGGCGCCTATCGCTTTTCGCCGACGGATCTTCTTGTCGTCACGCGCGAAGGCGGCGGGCTCGTCGCCTCCGACAGCAATTTCGGCACCGAGGACAAGATCGGAATTTTTCCCGAGAGCCCGCGAGAATTCTTCTTCAGGGTTTTCGATGCGGAGGTGACGTTCGATGCCGTCGCCAACGGCCACGCTACGCGCGCCGTCTGGCACCAGGACGGCGCGGACCAGACCGGCACGCGCACCGATTGAGCTGGATGGCGACAAGACGTTCACGCGGAGCCGCGCCTGCCTGCGCGAAGCTGAAGCTTCGCTTCGGCGAAGGCAGGGAGCCGCGGAAATGAAAAGGCGCGCTTCCTTCTTAATTGTCATGGCCCGCGCACGCGGGCCATCCAGGTGAAGCCGCGCCGCGCTCAATTCCGTTTTCTGGGTGGCCCGGTCTCCGCTGTCGCCCCCCGGTCCGCGCGTAGCGCGGCCGGAGGACAAGCTCAGCCGGGCATGACAATTTTTATTTTATGTTCTCCGCGCCTCCGCGACTCCGCGTGACCATTCTTCGGGAAAGCAACGTGTCTACGCCGCGGCGGCGCGGGGGTCGTAGTTGAGAATTGGCGCGAGCCAGCGTTCCGCTTCCTTCACGCTCCAACGTTTGCGTCGCGCATAGTCTTCCACCTGGTCGCGCTCGATCTTGCCGATGCCGAAATAGCGGCTTTCGGGATGGGAGAAATAGAGTCCCGAAATGGAAGATGCAGGCCACATGGCGAAGCTTTCGGTGAGCTTCACGCCCGCGCGGCTCTCGGCGTCGAGGAGATCGAACAGCGTGCCCTTCTCGGTGTGGTCGGGCTGGGCGGGATAGCCGGGCGCGGGCCGGATGCCGCGATAGGCTTCGGCAATCAGCTCTTCGCAGTTGAAATTCTCGTCGGGCGCATAGGCCCAGAATTCCCGGCGAACACGCGCGTGCAAACGCTCGGCAAAGGCTTCCGCCAGCCGGTCGGCGAGCGCGCGCAGGAGAATGGCGCCGTAATCGTCCTTGTCGGCTTCGAAGCGCTTGACGTGCGCCTCCTCGCCATGTCCTGCGGTGACGACGAAGCCGCCGAGATAGTCGGGCACGCCGCTCTCGCGCGGAGCGACAAAATCGGCCAGCGCGAGATTGGGCTTGGCCTGGTCGCGCGACATCTGTTGGCGCAATGTGTGAAGCACGGCGAGCGGCGCATCGCGCGCTTCGCTCGCGTGGAGCACGACGTCGTCGCCTTCAGCATTCGCCGGCCAGAAGCCGAGCACCGCGCGCGGCGACAGCCAGCGCTCGCGCACGATCCTGTCCAGCATCTTCTGCGCGTCCGCGAAAAGACCGCGCGCCGCTTCTCCCACCACCTTGTCTTCGAGGATGAGCGGATAGGGGCCGGCCAGTTCCCAGGTGCGGAAGAAGGGCGTCCAGTCGATGTAGGCCACGAGTTCGGCGAGATCGTAGCTCCGGAATTCGCGTAATCCCAGAAAACCGGGCCTCGGCGGCGTATAGCGCGACCAGTCGAATTTGAGGCGATTGGCGCGCGCCGCCTCGAGCGAATGACGCCTGCGCGGCGCGTGAGCCGCTCCCGCATGGCGCTCGGCGATCTCCGCATATTCGCGGCGCACATTCGCGGCGTAGGGTTCGCCGGTCGCCCGGCCGATGAGCTGCGCCGCCACTCCGACTGCGCGCGAGGCGTCGACAACATGGACGGCCTGGCCACGGCGATAATTGGGATCGATCTTCACCGCCGTGTGCACGCGGCTCGTGGTGGCGCCGCCGATCAGAAGCGGAATATCGAAACCCTGCCGTTCCATTTCCGCCGCCACGTGGCACATCTCGTCGAGCGACGGCGTGATCAGGCCCGACAAACCGATCAGATTGGCTCCCCGCTCACGCGCGGTGTCGAGAATCCTCTGCGCCGGAGTCATCACGCCGAGATCGATCACTTCGTAGCCGTTGCATTGCAGAACCACGCCGACGATGTTCTTGCCGATATCGTGCACATCGCCCTTGACGGTCGCCATCACGATGCGGCCGGTGGGCTCGCGCATCGTTGCGCTTTCCTGCTCCATGAAGGGGATGAGATGGCCGACCCCCTTCTTCATCACCCGCGCCGATTTCACCACCTGCGGCAGGAACATTTTTCCGGCGCCGAACAGGTCGCCAACGACGTTCATTCCCGACATCAACGGACCCTCGATGATGTCGAGCGGCCGCCCGGCGGAAAGGCGGGCTTCCTCGACGTCGTCGACGATGAAGTCCGCGATGCCGTGCACCAGCGCATAGGAGATGCGGTCGTTCACGGCGGCCTGTCTCCAGGCGAGAGTTGTTTCCTCGCGTGCGCCGGGTGAATCGTTCCTGTAGCGCTGCGCGAGGTCGAGTAGCCGTTCCGTGGCATCCGCGCGGCGATTGAGGATCACGTCTTCCACGCCCTCGCGCAGTTCGCCCGGTATGTCCTCGTAAACCGCGAGCTGGCCCGCATTGACGATGCCCATGTCCATGCCCGCCCGGATCGCGTGAAACAGGAACACGGAGTGCATGGCCTCGCGCACCGTCTCATTGCCGCGAAACGAGAAGGAGACATTGGAGAGACCGCCCGAGACGTGCACATGAGGCAGGCCATCGCGGATTCGCCGCGTCGCCTCGATGTAGCCGCGGGCGAAATCATTGTGCTCCTCGATACCAGTGGCGACGGCGAAGATGTTGGGATCGAAGATGATGTCTTCCGGCGGAAAGCCGATGGTGTTCACCAGAATGTCGTAGGCCCGGCGGCAGATCGCGAATTTCCGCTCTGGCGTTTCCGCCTGACCCTGCTCGTCGAACGCCATCACCACCACGGCCGCGCCGTAGCGAAGAACCTTCCGCGCGTGTTCGACGAACGGACCCTCGCCCTCCTTCAGGCTGATGGAATTGACGACGGGTTTCCCCTGCACCACCTTCAGCCCCGCCTCGATCACGCTCCATTTCGAGGAATCGATCATCACGGGCACGCGGGAGATATCGGGCTCGGCAGCGACAAGCGACAGGAAGCGCCGCATCGCCGCTTCCGAATCGATCAATCCCTCGTCCATGTTGACGTCGATGATCTGTGCGCCGTTCTCGACCTGGTTGCGCGCCACTTCGAGTGCGGCGTCGTAATCGTCGGCTGCGATCAGCTTGCGGAACTTCGCCGAGCCCGTAATGTTGGTCCGCTCGCCGATATTGACGAAATTCGTCTGCGGCGTGAGCGTGAACGGCTCGAGGCCGGAAAGCCTCAAAAATCGGGGCTTCTCGGGAATGATGCGCGGCCTCACTCCGTGGACCGCCTCCGCAAACGCCTTGATGTGCGCAGGCGTGGTGCCGCAGCAGCCGCCGATGATGTTGACGAGGCCCGAGCGCGCGAACTCGCCCATGACGGCCGCCATGCTCTCGGGACCGTCGTCGTAACCGCCGAAGGCGTTCGGCAGTCCGGCGTTGGGATGGGCGCTGACCAGCGTATCGGCAATCTGGGACAATTCGTCGACATAGGGCCGAAGTTCCTTTGCTCCGAGCGCGCAATTGAGCCCGACGGCAAACGGCCTCGCGTGCCGCACGGAATACCAGAATGCCTCCGCGGTCTGCCCGGTGAGCATCCGCCCCGAAAGGTCGGTGATCGTGCCCGAGATCCAGATCGGGAGGCGCTCGCCCATCTCGTCGAAGGCCTCTTCGGTCCCGAAAATCGCAGCCTTGGCATTGAGCGTGTCGAAGACCGTCTCGATCAATATGATGTCGGCGCCTCCGGCCATGAGCCCGAGCACGCTGTCGCGATAGGTTTCGCGCAATTCGTCAAAGGTGATGTTTCGGAAGCCGGGATCGTTCACATCGGGTGACAGGGAGGCCGTGCGGTTCGTCGGGCCGAGCACGCCCGCAACTAGACGCGGCCGGGCCGCGGTCGATGCGCGGTCGCAAATCTCGCGCGCGATCGCGGCGCCTGCCTCGTTCAATTCGCGTACGAGGTGCGACAATCCGTAGTCGGCCTGCGACACCGACGTGGAATTGAAAGTGTTGGTCTCGATGATGTCGGCGCCGGCCGCGAGATAATCGTGGCTGATCTGCCTCACCACTTCGGGCCGCGTCAGCGTCAGGAGATCGTTGTTGCCTTTGAGATCGTGGTCATGCTCGAGGAAGCGCTGACCGCGAAAATCCGCTTCGCTCAATCCAAAGCCCTGAATCATCACACCCCAGGCGCCGTCGAGCAAAAGAATCCGTTCTCTTGCTTCCTTCAGCAGCCATGCCATTCGCGATCTGCGGTCGAAGCTCATTGCGCGCGCGCGCTCCCGGAGGATTGTTCCCTGATCCCGAGAAGCCGGCATGCCGCATAGGTGAGATCGGCCTGGTTCAGGGTGTAAAAGTGAAACTGTTCGAAACCTTCGCGGCGCAACTGGTCAACCTGTTCGGCAAGCACCGCCGCGGCAATCGCCTTGCGGCTTTCGAGATCCTCCTCCAGGCCGTCATACAATTGCGTCAGCCAGGCGGGGACCGTGGCGCCACATCGCGCGGCCATACGCGCCACGCCCTTGAAATTTGTGCTCGGCATCAAACCCGGAACCAGCGGAACGCTAATACCCTTTGCGCAGGCGCGATCCCGAAAGCGCACGACGGCCGCGGTGTCGAAGGAGAACTGGCCGATGGCGCGCACGGCGCCGGCTTCGATCTTGGCTTTCAACAGATCGATATCGTCGTCCAGCGACCGCGAATCGGGATGGCATTCGGGATAGGTGCCAACGCTGACTTCGAACGGCCCGATGCGGCAGATCGCAGCCACCAGATCCGGCGTCGAGCCGTAGCCGTCCGGATGCGCGCGGTAGCATCCGCCCATATCCGGCATGTCGCCGCGCAACGCCACGATGTGGCGCACGCCGGCTTCCCAGTAGCGGCGCACCACGTCATCGACCTCTGCGCGCGCAGCGGCCACGCAAGTGAGATGGGCCGCGGGTGTAAGCCGCGTTTGTTCCACGATGCGCTTCACCGTTGCGTGCGTGCGGTCGCGCGTACTGCCGCCCGCCCCGTAGGTAACCGAAACGAAAGCGGGAGCCAGCGGCGCCAGACGCCAGATGGCGCGCCAGAGTTGCTCCTCCATTGCCTCGGATTTCGGGGGGAAGAACTCGAACGAGACTTTGAGCGAAGATGCATCCGTGCCCAGCTGCTTCAGGCTCATGCGGCCTCTCTCGCATGTCTGCCAAGCTCGAGAGCGGCCGCGGCGCCGAGCCAGAGCCTCACCGTGAGATTTCCGT
This sequence comes from Rhizomicrobium sp., assembly GCA_036495845.1. Taxonomy (GTDB): domain Bacteria; phylum Pseudomonadota; class Alphaproteobacteria; order Micropepsales; family Micropepsaceae; genus Rhizomicrobium. Next base: position 1,775 of record DASXMF010000107.1, on the reverse strand, counting down.
GGTGATCTCCGCCGGCCTCAATGGATTGTGCAGAGACAAGCTCGAGCCGTGCCGACGCGAACCAGTTTCGTACTTCGTCGTCGCCGAAGCCCAATCTTCGATGGGCAAGTTCGCTGCGGCAGAATTCGAGCTCATGGGGCGCAAAATCGACAATGAGCACGCGCCCCTGCGGCTTCAGCACGCGCGCCGCTTCGATCACCGCGGCCTGGGGATTTTCCAGATAGTGCAAAACCTGATGAAAGACCGCGATATCGAATCCCTGTTGCGCGCTGCCGCAGGGGAACGGCAAGTGACGAATGTCCGCCATTCGGACCTGACAATGCAGCATGCCCGCGCGCTCGAGCCGATCGCGCGCAATCGCCAGCATGTCGGGGCTGACATCGACTCCGGTGCCGCGGCTGATGCGGGATCCGAGAAGCTCCAGCATGCGCCCGGTGCCGGTTCCGGCGTCCAGAACTTCAAGGCGCGGCATTTTCTCCATGAGCAGGAGAATCGCAGCCTCGACTTCCTGTTCGGGAGCGTGCAGTGAACGGATCCGCTGCCAGTCTGCTGCATTGGCCCTGAAGAAGGCGGCAGCTGCCGCTTCTCTCGCCCGGCGCACGCCAGCGAGTCTCTGGCGATCTGTTGCAAATGGTTCGCCGTCAACAATCGCAAGGTCTGTCAGCGCGTTGATGAAGCCGGTTTCGGAACCCCGGTCGATGGATCGATAGAAGACCCAACTGCCTTCCTTGAAGCGCTGGAGAAGGTTCGCGTCGCAGAGGAGTTTCAAGTGGCGCGACACGCGCGGCTGACTCTGTCCCAGTATCTGCGTCAGCTCGGAGACCGTGAGCTCCGCCTCGCGCAACAAGAACAGAATGCGCAGGCGCGTCGGATCGCCCGCGGCTCGCAACATGGACAGCAATGCCTGCATCTCGGATGCTTCTCTCGTCCGCGACATATAAACATATCTTTATATCGTTATGCAAAGAGCGTGGATGATGCCTTTCGTCGCGGGGCAGACATCGGCAAGCGACATAAAATATAGATATAACAGCAAGTTAAGCTGGATCTCGGTGCTATCCGCCCCTTCGGCACGATTGCGCAGCCGTGGCCGGTCAGGCCCCGGCCCGCTCTCTTTTGCAGCATCCTCTCAAAAGATCCCGAATGATCGATAGGCGGGATCGGGCGTTCATTTGGGCGTGGCCGCGAACGTGCCATATACAGACAGGAGCATGTCGATTAACGCCATCAGATCAGGAACAATCTTCATGAAACCCGCCTTTGCCCGACGCCGCTGGTTTGCGCATTCCGCTGCCATCGCCGCCGTGTTGTTCATCTCCATCGGGGCCAGCCTGGTGTCGCAATCCGCGCATGCCCAGACCGCTGCAGAAAATTACGTTCGCACCAATGTGCAGAAGGGTTTGGCCATCCTCAACAATCGCAATCTCCCCGACAGCGAACGCCGCAGCGAATTCCGAACCTTCCTCACTGCGCTGACCGATATCCGTCGCATCGCTCTTTTTACGCTGGGTCCGGCACGCCGAACCGCCACGCCGCAGCAGATCGACGCCTTTGTCGATGCCTTCCGCAATTACGCGGTGGCTGTTTACGAGTCGCGCCTGAAAGCCTATGCGGGACAGACATTGCGCACGACCGGGGCGACCGAGCACGGTCCCAACGATTATATCGTAACCACCGTACTGGTGGATCCGACGGGAAAGACGGAAGCGCAGGGCGAACCTATCCAGGTCGATTTCCGCGTCGATTCGACGAACGGACGCTTCGTCGTCATAGAC
>DASXMF010000106.1:0-14167 GCA_036495845.1 Rhizomicrobium sp. | reverse complement strand
CGCATTTTCTGGCGCGCCGAAAAGGACATGTGGTGATCATGAGTTCACTGGCCGCCCATCTCGGCCTTCCCGACGCACCGCTCTATTCCGCGTCAAAAGCCGCCATTCGGATATACGGCCACGGTCTGCGCCGGCTCATTGCAGACAAGGGCGTTCTCGTAACCGTCGTGTGTCCAGGCTTCGTCACCACGCCGATGAGCGCGGGCGTGCCTGGGCCGCAGCCCTTTCGATGGAGCGCGGAGCGCGCCGCCACCCGAATCGCGGAAGGGCTCGCACGGGGCGAGCGGGAAATCAGTTTTCCCTGGCAGCTTGCATTGCTTTCGAGACTGGCGGCGGCCCTGCCGGCCCCTGTGATCGATCCGTTGCTGGCGCGAAATCGCAGGAGACGACAATGAGCGACTGCAAATTGATTCTCTCTCGTGTCGACGTTGACGCGAACGCGGATGCCTGGCTGGTCGTGCCCCATTCGGTGTACGCGGACGATCCGAACTGGGTTCCACAGCTCAATCTGCTCGAGAAGCAGCGCATTTCGAAGAAGCACGCGCCGTTCTTTACTTTCGGGGAAGCGGCCTTCTTCGTTGCCTCTCGCGCCGGCCGGCCGGTGGGGCGGATCACTGCCCACGTCAATCGACGTCATCTCGAAGCACATCGTGACAACGCGGGGCATTTTGGATTCTTCGATTGCGCGGACGACCGCGAAGCGGCGCATGCCCTGGTTGCCTCCGCCGCCGAATGGCTGAAGGAAAAGGGGCTGACGCGGATGGTGGGACCACTCAGCTTCTCCATCAATGAGGAGTGTGGGTGCCTCGTTGAGGGGTTCGATTCGCCTCCCGCCATGCTCATGCCTCACGGCAAGCCGTGGATGGGACCGTTACTGGAAAGCGCGGGTCTCGCCAAGGAGATCGATCTTTACGCCTACCGGACGACGCCGCGGAAATTGCCACCGCGCATCGAGCAGCTGGCGGCGCGTGCGGAACGCTTCGGCAAGACGGAATTGCGCAATTTCGACATGCGCCGCTATCGCGCGGAGATCGATCTTCTGATTGACATCTACAACGACGCATGGAGCGACGCGTGGGGTTTCGTACCATTCAGTGCGGCCGAGATCGATTCCCTCGCCAAGGAACTGCGGCCGTTCTTCCGCAACGAATATGGCCGCTTCCTGATGATCGACGGCAAGGAAGTGGGTTTCGCCGTCGGCTTGCCCGATCTGAACGGCATCATTGCGCCCTATCGTGGCCGGCTTTTCCCCTTCAACTGGGCCAGGCTTTTCTGGACGATGAAGCGCGAAAGCTGGCGCACGGCGCGCATTCCGTTTCTCGGCATCCGGCGCGCATGGCGCACTACGCCGCGCGGCAGCGCCCTTGTCGTATTGCTCGTCAAATCGCTCGTGATCCAGGCCTCGACCAGATACCGTCTCGATTGGGCCGAATATTCGTGGGTGCGCGAAATCGATACGCGCATGGTTGCGCTGGGCGAAGCGATCGCCGGGCCGCCTGCCAAGACTTACCGAATTTACGCAAAAGCCATTTGAGGTCGAAAAAAAGAATTTATAACGAGCCGCCTGGTATAACGGGGTGGGAGGCAATGAGAGAAAATCGGGCACCACCCGTTGCGCCGCGCGCGCAAAGATTTCTCGCCTTCTCAGCGCCTCGTTGTGGACTTTTTCCGCGGTGGAATTCGTACGCTCTACAGTTTCAGGATCCATCGCCGCCGGCGCATGAATTCGAGCGGAAGCCAGAGCATGACGATAAACGCCAGCACGGGGATGTCGGTGACGAGCACCGACGCTTCCGACTTCAGGCTGGCCGCGCCAAGCGCACGCATTTCGTCGCCGGCGGGCAGAAGCTGCGCCATTTCCTGCAATATATAGGCCAGCAATGCGTTGATGCCGAACGCTTCGAAAAACGTCACTGCCCAGGAGCGGATCTGCTTGCGATCGAGTACCCACCAGGAAACGGAAAGCAGCAGCAACGCGATTCCGGTGGAGAAAAGCACGTAGCTGCTCGTCCAGATGTTCTTCACCAGCGGGAAGAATGGGCTCCAGGCCAGTCCGAGTAAGAGGGCGACGGCGCCCGCAGAGGCCAATTGCAACGGCGCGCTGGTAACCGCGCGGTTCTTCAGAAGCCATTCGCCAGCGAGCGTTCCCAAAAGGCATTGGGCTATTGCGGGCAGCGTACTCAGAAGCCCTTCGGGATCATAACCCGACGGACCTGCAACAAGGGCGTGGGGCCCGAGCACGATGCGGTCGACAAACGACTCGAAATTGGCTCCGGGAACGAACAGATTCGTCGCGTGACCGGGAACCGGTACGAGCGAAAGCGGCCAATAGGCGAGAAGAATGAGTAGAGCCACCGAAAGCCGGATGCGCGGACTGCAGGCAACGAAAAGGATCGCCGTCGCGAAATAGCACAGGCCGATGCGCTGCAGCACGCCCGGCAGGCGCCAGTCGCCGTGATCGGTCCGGCCGAACCAGGCGACGTTTGTCACCAGAAATCCGAGGACCAGGAGCGCCAGGGTGCGCGTCACAATTCGGCCCAGGAGCACACCGTCGATCCGCGTGCGTCCACGCGAGGATGCGGCGATCGAGAAACCCGCAATGAAGATAAAGGCCGGGAACACGAAATCGGCGAAGGTGAATCCGGCCCATGGCGAATGGGCGAGAAACGCGAGTTCAGGGCGGAAGCCGTAGGTATTCTTCGTCGTTGCAAGCGCGTTGACGACGATCATGCCGACGACGGCAAAGCCGCGCAGCACGTCGACGGAGACGAGGCGTTCGCGCCGGACGGTCGCATAGCTATTCGCGGCGAGAGCCGGAGGGAGCGGCAGCGCGACCGACTCGAACTCGAGCGTGGCGCCCGTTTCCGCAAATTCCATCGCAACAAACCCCAACGACCGACGGGTCTGCTTACATAGCGAGAATCGATTGCGAAATACTGTACGCGCGAGCGGCGAACGCTGATGTCGGGCGCGGCCGTACATGATTTGTTTGCCACGATGCTCCGCAAATAACAATTGCGATTCGATCCTGCGTAAAAAGCGGCGGATCGCCTTAGCCTGCCGCTAATCCCAGGGCTCTATATCGGTCGGGCATCGTGCGGCGTTGTGTCCGCGCCTGCAAATCGCGAGGGCCTGGGACATGAAAACGGGTTGGGTTGGGCTGTTGCTTTTGTTAATTCTGCCGGGCTGCGCGGGCCAACACCTCGCCGCCAATGACGACGCGGTGTGCCGTTCCGGAGGCGCCGACCGCGGCAGCGAAGCCTATTCGGGTTGCCGCAGCGAACTTGCGAACGAGCGCGAGCAGGTAGCTGCGCAATATATTCAGAACCAGCAGAAGTACGAACCCGATGTCGCGGCGCAAATGCAATATCAGCCGCCGCCGATGCCGTCGCCGGCGGCCAACTGCATGACGAGTGGCGGCTCGGCTTTCACGAACTGCAATTGACGCCGAGCGGGTTGCGCGCCCAACCGCGGCAGCGCGACCCTGAACACGATGCGATCGGTGCGCGGGCAGCGCGTCTCGACACCTGTATTTGGCCACCGCGAGCGTTGAAGTGCTTCGAGCGCGATTCGGTCCACGTACCCAAAACGCAAACGACCTCTCGGGCGTTAGGTAGCGGCACTCCTCGATTAGGTCGTGATGGAGGAACAGATCATGTCCGGACTACGCGACGGAATCCGCTTGTCGGGGATCGGCCTTGCCGCACTGGCACTGGACCTGATCGGATGTTCCGCTTCTCTTGCCGCCGCTGGCAATGTCCAACTTCTCTCCGAGAAACCGCAGCGTGGCTCCGCCACAATGCAATTCGAAGCTCGAACGAGCACGATAGATCCCAGTCTCACCATTGGCTACGACGTGCTGGCCGATGCCGCCAACGCCGCAGCGGACCGGTTCTCGGGACCACGTTCCGGCAAGGCGCGAATTGGTTGCAGCAACCTCGGAGTATCGTCGTCTTCACCGAACGGCCCTTCCGTAAACGTTACCTTGTTCAAAGGCTGCGCTGATTTCGACTGGCAGGTGAATGCGTCGCGCAATGGAAGCATTACCGTAAAGCGCGACGGCCAGGGCATCTCGATCGCCGTGCCGGTGAAATTCGAAGGTAGTGGCGGCTTCTCGGGCGATCTCGCCAAGGCCGTGCGAATCGACAACAAAGACTTCAACGGAACATTTGTCGCCTCGATTTCGGGCATCATTCGTCTCGACAGGTCGTTTTGCCCCAAGCTCGATCAGGCGGTGACACATTTCGCCTGGGGCGCGCCTCCCGATATCGACGTGATCGGGCGCAGCTGCCTCGATGCCGGCAACGGGCTGAAGGCCTGCATCGGTCCGTGGAAATTTCCAGCGGGCGTCAAGCTGACGGAGCAAATCAATCGCTCGCTCCAGAGTCAGGTTGATGCGATCAACAGCAAGATTCCCTGCGACAAGATTCGGGATCAGTTGAAGCAGGTCTGGAAGCCCTGGTCGCTGCCGGTAACGCTAGGCGGATTGCCAACCTTCTATCTCAGCGTGGAGCCCAAGTCGCTTTCGGTTCCCGGCGTGAATACGAGCGACGACGGAGTGAAGCTCGCCGCGCGCCTGGACGCGGTGACAAGTGTGTCGGCATCGAAGCCATCCGGCACCACGACGGCCGAACTACCTGAAAACGCTCCGCTCGGCTCGCAGCAGGGAAAATTCTCGCTGGCCGTGCCATTGGCCATTCCCTATTCCGTGCTTGCATCGTCGGCATCCGGAGATTTTCTCGGCAAGCCGATCAAATCCGGCACGGCGACGATCACTCCGACAGGCACGGAGTTCTATCCCGCTAATGGCAGGCTCGCGGTCGGTGCGACGTTTCGCGTCGACGGGCCGGCCAAGCTGCGCGATCAGACAGGGACGGTGTGGTTTACTTCCGTCCCTGAAGTAGAAAAGGACGGACATTTGATCCGTTTGGGGAACATCGCGCCGACCCGGAGGCTTGCCAACCGACTTTGGACCCTTTCCGCTGCCATCCGAAAGCTGGCGGAGGCCATCGGCACGGCTTATTCCTATGACCTCTCGCCGCTCGTGCGCGACGCGCGCGAGAAAGTGAACAAGGCAATTGCCGATCCGAAGAATACCGGAGGCGCGAAAATCGACGTCGCCAACGACGACCTCAGGCTCGGCCGTATCGCACTCCTGCCCGACAATTTCGTGGTCGAGGGGTTGTTCGACGCCGATGTCACTGCAACGCTGGAGAAGGTGCCGAAATAATCACTGACCAGCGCAGCTGGAAGTTGCTCGGATATTATTCCATTTAGTCGAGCGCATAGCCGAAACGCTCAATCCACGGTTTCAATATCGGCAGAATCGGCGACAACTCTTTCTGGTACCGCCGCCATTGTCCGATGCCGTCCGCATAAAGGCCGCGCCGCACCTGGTGGGCACTCGGTGAACGCACGCTCCGCGTGCGGGCGGTTCGGTCGAAATCGCGCATGGATTCGTTCCAACTCAGGCCGATGAACCCGCATATCGAGCGAACGGAACCGTCGAAATCCCGTATCATGTCTTCGTACCGGAAATCGCAGAGGTCGAGGGACAGACCGGATCGATACGCCCCGGCCAGCCGCATGACACGATCATAGAAGCGGGCAGCGCCCGCAAGCGTCAGCACCTCGAACGTCGTCGTCTTTATTTCGAGATGCCTGCGGAAGCAGCTCAGCACGACGTCGCGTGGGTCGCGCAACGAAAATATGATCCGTGCCTCCGGGAAAAGTCTGGCGATCAGAGGCAGGTACAACGTATTGAATGGCTGCTTTTCGACGAAAATTTTCCCTTCGGGTCTTGCGCCGAAGGCGCGCACGCAGTTCCAATAGTAATTCTGCGCCTCCGCAAGAAGATCGCCATTTAACACCGAAAGCTCTCTCAAACTTTCTGGATTGCCAAGGTAGCGCGCAGCGAGATCCTTCAATGTTTCCCGTTCTTCCAGGTCTTCGACGTCCGGATGGCTCGCGAGCGCCTGTTCAAGCAGTGTCGTGCCCGATCGCATGAAGCCAAGCAGGAATACGTGCTGCCTTGAATGTGGGACGCTTGCCGTGCCGGCAGTCCTCTCCCACGGCCGGGGCGATGTTCGTTTGAAATCGCCGGTCAGCCGTTCGACAAAATTCAATGCCCGCGCAGATTCCGAGAATCGCGATTCGTTCAGAGTTCTCAGTATGTTGTTCTTTGACGAAAATGCCATGAACGCTTCGGCCACGCGATTCTGGCCATCGAGTGCGTCGCCAAGCAATCCCAGCGTCAATGCGCGCGTCGGATCCTCGGGATGCAATTGGACCAGAAGCGCGTCAAGGCGCCGTTCGGCGCGCTCGAATTGCCGATCGTGAAGATCACAGGTGGCGAGCGCGATCACGGCGGTGGGATTGTCGGGAACAAGCTTCAGCGCCCGTTCTGCAAATGCTCTCGCTTTCTTCGTTTCGCCGACGCGAGCTGTGGCCGCCGCAACGGCAGTCAGAGCATCCACATGATCGGGTTGCAGCGCGACAGCGCGCTCATGGCAACGTATTGCGGCGGCGGGCTCCCCGATAACGGCATGCGCGCATCCCTTGTGGTAATGAAGTTGTGCCCAGGCGGGGGCTATGCGGATAGCCGCGTCGAATACGGGAATGGCCGCCGCCGCGCGGTCTAGTCGAACGAGGCCGAGACCCACGGCGTCGAGAAGATTGACGTCGTGGGGCGCAAGAGCAGCGGCCTGCCGGAATTCGTCGAGCGCGTCTGCATGGCGATTTTGACTCTGAAACCACAGAGCTCTGGTCTTGTGAAAAGCGGGGTGGCGCAGTCCTTTGCTCAAGGCCCGCTCTGCGATGACATTGGCGCGCCCGAGATCGGCGTCGATGATGGCGGCAATGTCCCGCAGGCAAGTCCGGGCTTCGAATGCCGCTGCGTCACCAGTCACCGACATCAGTTCGCGCGCCGAATTTCGAAGCGACCCGTCGTGGAGTCGTGCGGATGCAGGAGGGGCCGGGCGGGAAAGTCGATCATGAAACCAGCATAAGTGCGCCGAACGTGCAATTCGGAATGGCTGCTCGATTGCTCGCCGGATGCTAGTCGCGCGTACATCGGAACCGCATCGCTGTCAAAGGCGATCGGCGGCGGGGCGAGGCAATCTGCCGTCAGAGCAAGCCAATCTGCCACAACCGGCAAATTCAACCCTTCGGTCAGCACCGAAAATCGTGTACACACGGGCCGCGCAGTCCGGCGCGACTCGCCGGTTCTTTCCGGAGACCTTCCCATGCCCCTATCCGCGCGCTTTGGCATTCTCGCGCTCACTCTGGCAAGCGGCGCTGCTTTCGCCGCCACCATTCCGCCGCCGCCCCCGACGCCGGCCGGCTCGACGGTCGACATGATTCAGGGCGTGAAGGTCGCCGATCCTTATCGCTGGCTGGAAAATCCCGCCGACCCTGCGGTGAAAAACTGGAGCGACGCCCAGAATGCACGAACGCGCGCCTATCTCGATGCATTGTCCAGCGAAGCCACGATCAAGGCGAAGTTGACGAGGCTCATCACCGCGACTTCGCCAGCCTATTACGAGTTGACCGCGCGCGGGACCGCTGTGTTCGCAATGTACAACGACCCTGCGAAACAGCAGCCCATGCTGGTCGCGCTCAACGCAAAGGCCGATCCGGCAAGCCGCAGGACCGTGCTTGATCCTAATGCGATGGATGCGAAGGGCCTGATGGCAATCGACTGGTTTGTGCCCTCGCCGGATGGAGCGCGTGTCGCGGTCTCATTGTCGAAGAACGGCAGCGAGGATGGCACGCTCCACATCTTCGAGGTGACGAAAGGCAAGGAGATCGGCGAGCCGATCCCACGCGTGCAATATCCCACTGCTGGCGGAAGCCTCGCCTGGTCGCAGGACGGAGAGTCGTTCTGGTACACACGATATCCGGGTCCAGAAGCACCGGAGAGCGATCAGCATTTCAACATGCAGGTTTATCTCCACCAGCTGGGCGGCGACTGGAAATCGGACTCTCTGGTGCTCGGGAAGAAGGACGGTCTTGAGCGCGTCTCCGAAGTGTTCCTCGAGAATCGCTACGACCGGCCGGAGATTCTTGCATCCGTACAGCGTGGCGATGGCGGCGAATGGGCACACTACGTGCTTCGCGACGGTAGGCCACCGCTTCAGGTCGCCGATTACCCCGATCGCGTCGTCTACGCCACGATCGGGCCCGACGACGCACTCTACGGAATCTCGCGTGCCGACGCGCCCAATGGCAAGATCGTCAGGCTCGCCGCGCCCTATGGCATCCCAAAGCTCGCGCAAGGCAAGGTAATCGTTCCGCAGAGCAACGTCGCCATACTTTCCGGTGGCGCCGAACAGCACGTTCAGGACCTCTCGCTGTCGGCGACACGGCTCTTCGTCCGCGACATCGCAGGCGGACCCAACGACGTGAGGATGTTCACCCTGGATGGCGCTCCGCAAGGCAAGCTGCCGTTGCCGGATGTCTCGGCCAATTCCGAGATCGAGCTCCTCGCGAATGGCGAGGTGCTGTTCGATGTCTCGAGCTTTTTGAGGCCTCGCTATTACGAGAGCTGGAACGGCGCGACGGGCAAAACCGTCGAAACCGGTCTGAAGGTCGTTTCGCCCGTCTCGTTTGCGGACGCGCAGGTCAAGCGCGAATTCGCGATTTCGAAAGATGGCACGCGCATACCGCTCAATATCATCGAGAAGAAGGGAACCAGGCGCGAGGGGAACAATCCGACGCTGCTTTACGGATATGGCGGCTATGGCATCAGCATGACGCCTGCGTTCCTCGGCGCGATGCGCAGGCTGTGGCTCGACAAAGGCGGCATCTATGTGGTCGCCAATATCCGCGGCGGCGCGGAATTCGGCGAGCGGTGGCACCAGGAGGGCATGCTGACGAAAAAGCAGAACGTGTTCGATGATTTCGCCGCAGCCGGCGATTATCTCGTCGCGCAGCACTATACTTCACACGATCGACTCGCCCTCATGGGCGGTTCCAACGGGGGTTTGCTGATGGGCTCCCAGATTACGCAACATCCGGCCCTCGCACGTGCGGTCGTTTCGGCCGTAGGCATCTACGACATGGTGCGCGTCGAACTCGATCCAAATGGTTCGTTCAATACAACCGAGTTCGGCACAGTGAAGAATCCCGACCAGTTCCGGGCGCTTTACGCCTATTCGCCTTATCATCATGTCACCAAGGGCACGGTCTATCCCGCAGTGCTCATGCTGACGGGCGCCACGGACGGGCGTGTCAACCCGATGCATTCACGCAAATTCACTGCAGCGTTACAGGCAGCAAGTTCTTCGGACCATCCGATCCTGTTGCGCACCAGCGCCAATTCGGGTCACGGAATCGGAAGCTCGCTGAACGAACGCATCGCCGAGCAGACCGACGAGCTCGCTTTCCTGTTCGATCAGCTCGCCGTCACGCGCCAGACCGCGATGAAGTGAAATAAAGACAAATCACAGTGAGACTGTGAGGCAGCAGGAAGGCGATTGCGCGACGCACAAAGAATTCTCGCAGCCTCATTGTGCACTTTTCCTCCGCAGGATTTCTCGGATCGCGGCCGCAATTGAGCCGCAATCAGGACACTCGGCGGCAAACAATTCGCAAGCAATTTCCTAGGCTTAGCGATCGTCTGGCAAGGAACCCTCTTCGCCGCCGCTCATTAGCTTAACTGGATGCGGGACGGAGCAGATGACCCCGGGCCCGCCAGGCGGCGCCTGAGGCAGCCGCACGAACGCCAACGGCCCACATGTCCAGCGGAGGGTTGGACTGCAAAGGCAGGAGACGATCATGTTAGCAAATGCGTTGAAAACCACGGCAATCGCGGCGTTGTTGGGATTGGGATTGGCCGGCGCGGTCGGAACCTCCGCATCGGCATACACAATCAAGACGCGCTGTAACGGCGACGACTGCATGCGGCTTCGCTGCAATGATTTCGGCGACGACTGCTATCGCATCGCCTATTTCGAGCGCAACGACTACGATCGGGTGCTGCCGTTCGGTTATACCCGGACGTACGACTACGATTATCCGGATACCTACGTCGCGCCAGGCTACTATCACGACTATGACGACTACGATTACGACGACTATCCCGGGTAATTGCGGGACAGACATTGCGAAGGCCGCGGATCTCCGCGGCCTTTTTTTTTGCGCGGGTCTCGATAAGCCATTCATCGGCCGTTCAGGTGGGGCAATTCAACGTCCCGGCCTGCAATCAGGCGGGCGGAGGGAGGTTTCCTGCAATCCAAAGCATGTAGCGGCGCCGCAGGCGGCGCCCCGCGCGATATGCGCGACGTCGAGCAGCGGGGGGAGTGAAGCCGGGCCGATGCCCGTTTTGCGAAAGGAAACCGTTGCCGTGACCTATGCAAAATTTGCGGCCGCCGCCGCTTTGTTCTGTCTTCCCCTGCAAGCTCATGCCCAGTCGCTCGATCTGACGCCCGATTCGAGCCGGATTCTTTCCGACCCGAACTATCTGCCGCTCGCCGGTCAGATCGACGGCAGCACTGCTTATACGCATGGATGGATGAACGGCACTGGCGTCAATTCGGCGGGCGATGCGATCTCGTCCTTCCACATCAACACCAACATCATAGGACAGAGCCTCGGCTATGGCATCACCGACGATCTGAGCGTCAACGGCTCGGTGCAATATGTGCCGCGCGACTACCGCGAGGTGAACAACGCGAACGGGCAAAGCGCGAGCCTCGACAGCTCGGGCTTCAGCGATCCCACCTTTGGCCTGACCTGGCGAGCACTCGATCAGCGCGCCTGGCCCGTCAATCTCGATTTGTTCGGCTCCTACACACCCGACTGGATCGGCGCCGAGACGGCATCGGCGGTGCAGGACGGAACCGTCGCCCGTGGCGGACAATCGGGCGCGGTGGGAGCTGCGGTCGGTTACGAGACGCGAAGTTTTTCGATCAGAGGCGCATTCACGGAAGATTTCTTTGGCACGAGCAACAGGATCAATCTTGCCAATGGGAATCTGCTTGACGCTGCGGGGTACAACAACAGCGAGATATCTCTGAACACGCAAACACGTTTCACGGACCTCTTCTCCGTGAATGCCGGCGTCCAACATACATTTGCGGCCAACGAAAACGCAGTCGACGTGACCAACGGCGTTGCGCACACGAGCGAATCCGGCGACCTGACCGCCCTGCATCTGGCGCTGAATTATCAATTCGTGCCGAATGCATTCGTGGTCTCGGCGACGTATGACTACGAGGCGTACGGCAATGGCCGGACGCTTTTTGCGGATTCGGCGCTCGACACGGGAACGCGAAACCGAAATGCCAACATCATCGGCGTGAAACTCCAATACGCAACGCCATAAACGGATGCGGCCGCTCCATTGCGTGGGGATCATCCTGCTCATGGGAGCATGCCAAAATGGGCATGCTCGCAAACTAGCACTGCTGCAATAGGCTCCGGGCCCGACGTTCCATCGAGGCCTCCATGAAAACCATTCCTGTTACTCTGTGTGCCGCTCTTGTCGCAGCTGCATTGCCTGCTTCGGCGCAGACCGTCATTCCTGTGCCGTATTTCAAATCCCTTGAGCTGGAGGGCGGAGGCCATGTGACGCTCAGGTATGGAAAGGTGCAGTCTGTGCGGTTGGTCAAGGGCAGTACGCAATTCACGCCCTTCGTCATGAGCGAGTCGCGGAAGCTTCGCATTTTGGCCTGCAATGAGGATTGCCCGCGCCATTACGACCTCGAAGTCGAAGTGACGACCCCCGACATCGACGCGCTCGCGGTTTCGGGCGGCGGCCACATCGAGGGCGACGGCAATTTTCCAGGGCAACGGCAACTTGCGCTGGCCGTCGACGGCGGCGGCACGATCGATGCGCGCGCGATGCCGAGCCAGGAAGCCATAGCGGCAGTCGAGGGCGGCGGAAAGATTTTCGTCGACGCCGAGCGGAAACTGACGGCGGCGATCAATGGAGGGGGCAAGATCCGCTATCGGGGCGAACCGAACCTTACGCAGGCCATCGATGGCGGCGGCAGCGTCGAGCGTGGTGACTGACACCGTGCGCCCACCTGTCAATGGGATCGGTCTCGACGAGCAGACACGCTGTGCCCACCATCGTTCGCCACGCGACATTGTCGCCATCAAGATGAAATGCTGCGGCAGCTGGTACGCCTGCAAGGATTGCCATGACGCTTTGGCCGGGCACGCGTCCGGGGCGTGGCCCCGCGGCGAGTGGGACGAACGGGCCATCTTGTGCGGCGCCTGCGGGGTGGAAATGAGCATCCGGGAATATCTGGGTTGCGGCAACCAGTGCCCGGCCTGCGACGCGCCGTTCAATCCCGGTTGTCGCGAGCACCATCATTTCTATTTCGAGAGAGGCGGAACGCCCGATTAGGAGCTGGTGCGATGCGCACGAGATTGTGGCAGTATCGGGCTGCGATAACGGGACGTCAGCGATGATCATCGGCGCGCACATCATGCTCCAGAGCACCAACGAGGCAGCGGACAGGAAATTCTTTTCCGACGTATTGAAGCTCGACTCCATCGACGCAGGCGGCGGATTCATGATTTTCGGCGTGCCACCGGCCGAAGTGGCTTTGCACGCATCGGACGAGAACGACGTCCACAAGCTCTATTTCATGTGCGAAAACATCGCCCGGTTCACTGCCGCCATGACCAGGCACGGCATCCCCTTTACGACGCCTCAGCGACAGAGCTGGGGAACGGTGACGGAAATCACGCTTCCCGGCGGAGGCGCGCTCGGCGTCTATCAGCCGCACCACAAGCGGCCGAAGCACGTGATTCCGGAAGCTGCAGAAAAACGCGCAGTTCGAAAACCGGCCGCACGAAAAGCTGCGAAGAAAGCGCCCGCGAAACGCGCGACAAGGCGCAAAGCGAAGACGAAGAGACGCCGCTGAGTCTCGCGATGAGCCTTCCTTCGCGAGAGCGAAGCCCGAACCGAGCGCGGGCAGTTCAAATCATCACGGCACGTCGAGCTACACTTCGACAAAATCCGGGCGAGGTATCCATGAGAGGCCGGGGAGGGTAACGCTCCCCGGCCCATTCCCCCGTCAGGCTTGATGACCGGCGATGGTCTTCGCCAAGTGCATGTGATTGGACTTCATATGTCCGACGATCTCCGAGAGCTTGGTCGGATCGTTTTTGTTGGTCGCGATGATATCGGTAAATTTTGTGAGCAGGGAATCGGCACGCGATTCCGGACTGCTGCCGCGACTCGCCGCGGTCTTCAGTTCGTCGAACTGGTTCATGGGGAACTCCACCTGAACGCCCGCTTCGACGCCGGCGAACTTGCTGCAGGCGCGTCGCCGGTTCAAGACGATACAACCAGATTTCTTCCTCAACAAAGGATGGTTGTGTCGGCGGGCGGCGCGCGCCCAAGAGTCAGCTTCGCGACAGCATTTGGAAATGTATGTCATGTCCCCTAATTCGTTCCGTCCTCCGCTTTAGCAACGGTCGAGAGTCGCAAGCGCGTCGGTGTGCCCGATGTTGGGGGAGGGGGTAGATTTTTTGTATCGTTCCCTCAAGAACAACGTGGAATCTTCAGTGAAGTTGTATTTCGTTCTGTCCGCTGCCGCGATACAACAAGATTTCGGAATTTCTTTCGCACAGGGGTCTCACGCGATGATCACGCTCTACCACTCACCGATGACGCGCTCGGCCAGCATTGTCTGGCTGCTCGAGGAACTTGGCGTTCCCTACGAGACGAAATTGGTAACCTTTCGCAAGTTCGACGGTACAGGCGCGCGCGATCCGGCCAATCCGCACCCGCACGGCAAGGTGCCGGCCTTGATGGATGCCAACGAATTCGTTTTCGAGTCGAGCGCCATCGCTCTGTATCTCACCGACAAATACCGGGAACGAAAAATGGGCCCTGCGGCCGGCGAGCTCAATCGCGGCGAATACCTGTCGTGGCTTGCCTATCGCCCCGGCGTGATGGAGCCCGCATTGCTTTGCCGGCGCTTCGAGATCAAGCACGTATACGGTGCGATGGGCTGGGCACCGGCGGAAGAAGTGGAAGGGGTCCTCAACGCCCAACTGTCGGGGCGTACCTATTTCCTTGGCGACGAATTCACCGCACTGGATATTCTTCTGGGCGGTGGACTGCATTTCATGGTGATGGCGAAAATGATCGCCGAAACTCCCGTTCTCAAAGCCTACGCGGCGCGTATCACTTCGCGGCCCGCCT
>DASXMF010000105.1:0-1904 GCA_036495845.1 Rhizomicrobium sp. | reverse complement strand
GGTGCTCGCGCCGGCGCGCGCCTTGGCGACAGACACGATCGGCGCCGCCCTCTCGAAATCGCTATCGAGGACCTGAAGGGCTTTCAGGACCACCGCCCGGGTGATTTCGAGTTCGGTGAAAGCGCGGGCCGCCCGGTGCTGCAGCGCCTGGAAGGATCCGATCGGCTGGCCGAATTGCCTGCGCTCCTTCAGATAGGAAAGCGTGCGTCCGAACGCCTCCTCGCCGACGCCGGTCAGTTCCGCTGCGATGGCGGCGCGGCCGGCATTGAGCACTCCTTCGAGAAGCTGAGTGCCCTGGTCGATGCCGCCGATCACCGCGTCGGCATCAACTTCCACACCGTCGAGGTTTATGCGCGCCGAATTGTGCGCGTCGACCATAACGGTCCGTTCGATTTCGATGCCCTTGGTCTTGGCATCGACGAGGAATAGCGTGAGCCCTTCCCTATCGCCGGGAGCGCCCGCCGTGCGCGCCGCAACAATCAGGAGATCAGCGACATGGCCATCAACGACGAAAGACTTCCTGCCGTCGAGCATGAAGCCGTTGCCGCTGCGCTTCGCGCGCAACGCGGTCTCGGCCGGCGCATGTTTGGCCCCTTCATCGACCGCGAGCGCCATCAGGAGATCGCCGGATGCGATTTTCGGAAGCAAAGCCCGGTTGCGCGCGGCATCCCCGCCACGCAACAGCGCGGTTGCGCCGAGAAGCGCGGTCGCGAGAAATGGCGAGGGCGTGAGATTGCGGCCGATCTCCTCCATGATGATCCCAGCCTCGACATAGCCGAGGCCCGCCCCGCCCGAATTTTCGGGAATAAGGATCCCGCAAAACCCCATTTCCGCGAAGCCCTTCCAGAGTTCGCGTGAAAACCCGTCGGCGTCACGCGTGTCGCGCAACTTGCGCAGATGCGCGACGGGTGCCTTGTCGGAGAGAAAGGAGCGCGCACTGTCACGCACCAAAGTCTGTTCTTCATTGAGGACCAGCGCCATATCCGTCTCCGCGATCACGTGCCCGGCAGATTCAGTATCCGTTTTGCGATGATGTTGAGCTGGATTTCGCTCGTTCCGCCTTCGATTGAGTTGGCTTTGGTGCGCAGCCACCTTCGCGCCGCATCGCCGCCGCGCGAACGTTCGCTCTCCCATTCGAGCGCATCTGCCCCGCCCGCCGCCATCACCAGCTCGTAGCGGCGCTTGTTCAATTCCGAGCCGTAATATTTGAGCATGGAAGGAATAGCGGGGTGCCCTTGTTTCGCTTTCGCCATGTCGCCTGCCCGCTCGAGCGCAAGCCGGAACGCCTCGGCATCGATTTCGAACCGCGCAATATCGGCGCGCAGACACGTATCGGCGAGCACGCCGCCACGCCTGCCAAGGCTGTCGGCCGCGATCTCTCCCAGTGGGCGTCCGGCCGCGGCAAGGCCGAGGCCGCTGATCATCTCACGCTCATGCCCGAGAAGATATTTCGCGACGTCCCAGCCCTTGTCGATCTCGCCGACGAGGTTTTCCTTGGGGACCCGCACATTGTCAAAAAAGGTCTCGCAGAAGGGTGATTTTCCCGAAATCAACAGTATCGGTTTCGTGGACACGCCGGGCGTTTCCATGTCGAAGAGAACGAAACTGATCCCCTGATGCTTCGGCGCGCCCGGGTTCGTCCGTACCAGACAGAAGATCCAGTCCGCCTTGTCGGCATAGCTCGTCCAGATCTTCTGGCCATTGACGAGAAAATGATCACCCTCGTCTTCGGCGCGCGTCGCGAGCGAGGCGAGATCGGAGCCGGAGTTCGGTTCCGAATAGCCCTGGCACCAGCGGATTTCGCCGCGAACGATCGATGGCAGATAATGCTGCTTCTGCGCTTCCGTGCCGTATTTCAGGAGGGCCGGACCGAGCATCCAGATTCCGAATGAATCGAGCGGCGA
>DASXMF010000104.1:0-25387 GCA_036495845.1 Rhizomicrobium sp. | reverse complement strand
ACGTAAGCGCGAGGCGGTGATTGCGGGATCCAAGTCCGCGATCCATCGATCGTCGAAGTGCGACCAGCGATCCCCGCAGCGATTTGCGCCGCAGCGAAGCTCCTGACCTGCGGCCGGCAATGTTCCCAGTTCGAAGCTCGCTTAAATTCAATTCAATCACATTCGTGATCGCTCGCAGTGGCGCTTCAAAATGTCGGCCGGACCTGCTACAAGCGGAATCACCCGTCGGGAGATTTCAACCGGGCGGCAATTGTCGGGCGAAGCGGTGGGCGGTGCTGCTCTCCGTGTAAACGCCGGCGCAAGAGGGGGATGTCATGCCGGATTCTTCGTGGCGCGCGGCTCTCGCGCTTTCTCTCGCCCTGTCCGCGGGCTTTGCATCGGCGGCCGAGCTTCATCGTCCATTGCCGGTCGGCAGCCTGGAGCGCAACGGCACGCCACAACCGATGCAGAGCCATCACGCGAAGCACGCCCCGCCCGCAGCTCTGCCTCAAAAGGGCCTTCTGAAGAATGCCGCCGCAGGGTTGAAGCGGCCCTATGGCGGGACGCCGATCGACGTGCTCACCTATCACTACGATCTCCCGCGGACGGGCTGGAACCAAAGCGAGACTGACCTCACGCCGTCCACCGTCGCCTCAAGCAATTTCGGCCAGCTCGCCACGCTCAACGTGGACGGCAACGTGTTCGCGCAGCCATTGCTGGTTTCGGGCTTTACCATGCCCGACGGGTCGACCCATGACGTGCTGATCGTCGCGACTGGGCACAACTCGGTCTACGCGTTCGACGCGCAGACCTATGCCACGCTCTGGCAGGTCAGTCTCGGCGCTTCGCAATGGACCAACGATGTCGGCTGCGGCGACGTGGTGCCGGAATACGGCATTTCGAGCACGCCGGTGATCGTGCGCAACGCCTCGAATTCCGCCACGATCTATCTCGTGGCTGCGACCGAACCCGCGCCTTTCTCCTTCCACACGAAATTGCACGCGCTGGATCTCGGCACCGGTAGCGACACCATCGCGCCCGTCGAGATCGCGCCCAAGGCCAGGCTGAGCAGCGGAGGCACCGTCAATTTTGATCCCCAGAATCAGTGGAACCGGGCGAGCCTGGCGCTCGCCAATGGCAGTCTTTACGTCGGCATCGGTTCGCACTGCGACAACAATGCGGGCAGCATTTCGGGCTGGCTTCTCAATTACGATCCTACGACGCTCAAACTGGTTCACCATTTCCACACGATCGAGAATTCGTCCGGCTACGAGCTGTCCAGCATCTGGATGACCGGATTCGCTCCAGCGATCGATTCCAGCGGCAATGTTTTCGTGGTCACGGGCAATGGAGATTTCGAGCCGCGCAAGCACGACTGGGGTGAGACCGTTCTCAAATTGTCGCCTGCTCTCGACAAGGTGTTGAGCCATTTCACGCCCGCTGCCTATCAGAATCTGAACAGCGGCGACACGGATTTCGGCTCGGGCGGCGTGATGCTCGTGCCGGTGGTCAGTGGCCAATTGGCCCCGCCCATGGCCGTCGCCATGGGCAAGGATGCCGTGCTCTATCTTCTCGATCAGACGCAATTGGGCGGGTTGAGGGCGAACGACAAGGGCGCGCTACAATGGCAGAGGCTCGGCGGTTCGGGTGGGGGAATATGGGGCGGTCCGGCCTATTACGGAAGCCCGAACGGCGGTCTTGTCTATGCGCAGATCAATGGGGATGTCTTGCGGGGCTACAGCGTTTCCGTCCAGTCGCCGCCCTCTCTGACCCAGGTAGCGACAGGAACGTCACCTGCCGGTTACGGCGGCTCGCTGCCGATCATATCGTCCAATGGATCTGCATCCGGCACGGGAGTGGTGTGGCTGGTCCGGCGCGGCAATACCGAACAGCTTGAGGCCTACGACGCCGTTGCGCTCGGCAATCCGCTGTTCGCGGCGAATGCGGGTTCGTGGTCGAACAACAATGCGGGAAACTCCTTTGTGACGGCGATGGAAGCGAACGGCCGGGTCTATGTCCCTGCCTACCAGACGGTGACGGTATTCGGGTTGGTGCAGTAGCGCGACCGGGATCCGCGCTACCGCGACGTGTCGGCCATGAAGCTGCGAACGTCCGAATGTGCGATTGCGTCTGAGGCGAAGCCAAAGGTTCCTTTTTCTTTCACCTCGCTTGCGGCGCGCACGAATGCGCCAAGCGCAGCACGGGCAAACGCGCCTCCCACACTTACGCGCTTGACCCCCGCCGCGGCGAGTTCTGCGACAGTCCAGATGGGGCCTTTCAGACCCATCACCACATTAACCGGCCTGGAAACGGAGGCGCAGACCTCGCGAATCGCGTCCAGGCTCGGCAGACCGGGTGCATAGAGAACGTCGGCGCCCACTTCCTCGAATGCCCGCAAGCGCCGGATGGTGTCGGCGAGGTCGGGGCGTCCGTGAAGGAAGTTTTCGGTGCGCGCGGTGAGCAGGAAGGAGAGACCGCGGCTGGCTTCTGCGGCGGCTGCGATCCGTTCGACGGAAAGGCCAAACTCGTAAATGGGGTCGTCGGGATCGCCCGTTGCATCCTCGATCGATCCACCGACCAGGCCGGCATCGCACGCCAGCCGTATCGTCATGGTGCAATCCTCCGGTTTTCGGCCGAAGCCATCCTCGAGATCGGCGGAGACGGGCAGGGGGCTCGCTTCGACAATGCCCATCGCATTGTCCAAAATCTCGTCGCGCGTGAGCCCTGCCGAAGAATCGCGCCGGCCCACCGCGAAGGCGTAGCCGGCGCTGGTCGTCGCCAATGCCTCGAATCCGAGTGAAGTCAGGATTCGCGCCGTTCCCGCGTTCCACGGATTGGGAATCACGAACGCTCCCGCCCTCTCGTGGAGCGCCCGGAAAGCGTGAAATTTTTGTTCGCGCGTCGTCATTATCTCACCTTTATCGCGGCGATTGTCTTAGCACGAACGAGGGCAACGGCATTTCGGCGCTGGTCGAACCATGGCGTGAACGGGCGCGCCGCCCCGGGACGCATTTCTCTGCCGATATCGGATCTTTCAGAGCGAGTTGTATCGACATTGATCCACGAATGGCTGGCGGGAAAAATGCGTCTTTTTTTATTTTATCTCCCCCTTGCGGGGAGGTCGAAATCAGGCTGCTGCGCAGCGGCGGCATGATTTCGGGTGGGGGCGATTTCAGACGCTGGCCAACCCCCACCCGAAAAACGCAGAGTGCGTTTTTCGACCTCCCCGCAAGGGGGAGGTTGAAAGTTCTACAGGTGCGACGAATTCATTTCGATCACATCATGCACTAGGCGTGCACAAGCGATCGCGGCGTAGGCAACAGGCGCAGGGTTTCGATGGGTTTCGGCAATTCCGTGTGCAGCTCGGGTTCAAGCATGTCTGCTTTCATTCCTCCGCGGCCGGTTTCCACGTCCGCGAACAACGTGAACCAGACGAAGACATTTTCGACCTCGCGGACGGGCAAAGCAGGAAATGTGTTCGGGCCGTGCTCGCTCACGAACGCCGAGAGAAATCTTCCGCCGGCAGCGGCACATGTCGAACGCGCGGTTCGGCGGAATGCGGAGACGAACGCATCGGTTGCGGTTGAGTCGATTTGGCAGACGGCAGCGACGACAAGTCCTCCGGGCAAAGCGGTTGAGCCGATTGGGCCCCGTGTTCCGCCTTCCGTGAAACCCGAACCGCTCCACGCCGGGCGCAGCAGCAGGACATTGCCGGAATCGATCATCGTGGCGTTGGCGGCATCGCGGTGCGCCTTCCACACCGGTCCGCCATAGAACGCGGCGAGCGATCGGGCCCGGCTCTCCATATCGGTGAAGCCGCGCAGCCAGACAAAGCGGTCCGGGTCATCGGCATCGCGAAAGGTCCCGAACAGCTTCATGTCCAATTCTTCCTGGCTCTCAACGAATTCGCGTTCGAACAGCGCAATCAGCACGTCGCGCTGTTGCGGCTTTAGTGTGTATTGACGAAGTTCGACGACTGTCATGGGAGCGTCGCATGGGTTTGAAGGGGCATCGGCTCGTCCATCGACCTTGCAGGCGCAATCTTGCGCGCATAAACATGACATCGAGCGTCATGTATTGTGGCATAGACTCGAAATCATGCTCGCCAGCCGGCTTCTCTCGACCCTGATGCTGCTCCAGACCCGCGGGCGTCTGAGCGCCTCGGCGCTGGCGCGCGAATTCGAAGTCTCCGTGCGGACCATTCATCGCGACATCGACCAGCTGAGCGCCGCCGGCATACCCGTCTATGCCGACCGCGGCCGCAGCGGCGGCTTTGCGCTGATGGACGGCTATCGCACCAGGCTGACGGGTCTCACGCAGCCAGAGGCGGAAGCGATCCTGCTCGCCGGTCTGCCGGGTCCCGCGGCGCAGTTAGGGTTGTCCCCATTTCTTTCCGCCGCGCGCCTGAAGCTGCTGGCGGCGCTGCCCGCAAACTTGCAGGCGGATGCCGAACGCATTGCCTCGAGATTTCACCTGGATCCTGTTGCATGGTTTCGTGGAGCGGACACGCTGCCGTCTCTGCCCACCCTGGCGCGCGCGGTCTGGACCGGACATTTCCTGAAACTGGGTTACCGGCGCGCGGGCCAGACGGAGACGCGCTCCCGCAAACTGGGGCCGCTCGGTCTCGTGTTGAAGGGCGGCGTCTGGTATCTCGTGGCGCAGAGCGGAAAGTCCGTGCGCACCTATCGCGCTGCGAACATTCACGACGCGGAAATCGGCGAAGAGATATTCGCGAGGCCGAAGCAATTCGATCTCGCCGCCTATTGGGAGAAATCCTCGAAGGCTTATGAGGCCTCGCTCTATTGCGAGCGGGCCATGGTGCGCCTGTCGACGCGGGGGATGCAGCGCATCGAGGCGCTGGGACCCACCATCGCCAATGCCGCGTATGACACCGCCGGAAAACCCGACAGGCGCGGCTGGGTCCGTTGCACATTGCCGATCGAGCCCGGTGAAAACGGAATGCGCGATTTACTGCGTCTGGGAGACGAGGTGGAGGTGATCGGTCCACCGGCTCAGCGCGAACAGATGGCAAATTTGCTGGCTTCGATGTCGCGCCGGCATCGTCGGCGATAAGTGCCGACAAGTTGCCCGCTTCACGCGCGGAGATTGACGACTTCAGAGCTTTCCGGCGCGTTGCGGCGAAGCTCGCGCATTGCCGATCGCAATTGATCGAAGCTGACGGGCTTTTCCAGTGTGGTCACATGGGCGAAACGCTTTTCGATGGCTTCGCGGCCATAGCCCGTAGCGAAGACGAACGGCACGTTCTGGCGCGCCAGCGCGTCGGCGACGGGGTAAACCGTCTCGCCATCGAGATTGACGTCGAGAATCGCCGCGTCGATCTGGTTCTCCTTCAAGAGAGAGAGCGCTTCGAAGCAGGTCGCACACGGTCCGACGATCGCGCAATCGATCTGTTCCAGAAAACCCGTGACCATCATCGCCACCAATGCCTCATCCTCGACGACGAGGACTCGCGGCCGGCCGCCGGCGGAGGGTGCAGGCAAGGGCTCGGCCGCACCGCGCCTCAACGAGGCGCGCGCGAGGTCCCGGCCTTCCGCGCAGGGAACCGTGAGCGCGCACTCGAGACCCTTCGGGCGCCAGTCGAAATTTGCGTTTCCGCCCATCAGGCTTTGTACCCCGGACCCGATCATTTGAAGTCCCAGCCCCGCACGCTGGGGTGTGGTCACCGGAGGTCCGTTCATCTCGCTCCATGTCACTTCGACGCCGCGCGGGGTGACCTGCCAGCTGAGTCGAACCCGTCCCTGTTCGACCGAGAGCGCGCCGTATTTGGCGGCGTTGGTCGCCAGCTCGTGCAGCGCGAGGGCAAGCGTTTGGGCAACCGGCGGCGTCACCTGGACGCGAGGACCGGAGATGGAAATGTGCTCGGCGCCGCCCATCTGGTAGGGCGTCAACTCCTCCTGCACGAGAGTGTGCAGGTCCGCGCCCTGCCAGCGCGAATGCGCGAGCAGGCTGTGAACCTTCGAAAGCGCCTGAATGCGGCCTTCGACGCTCATCATGTAGGCCTTGATCGAATCGGCGCGCGTCAGCCTCACGATCGACTGGACCACGGCGAGCGAGTTCTTGGCACGATGGTCGACTTCGCGCGCGAGCAGCGCCTGGTGGTCTTCGATCCGTTTGCGCTCGGTGATGTCGGCGGCAACGCCGCTCAGCCGCACCAGCCGTCCACCCTCGTCGTAAGTTGCCGCTGCGGTGCCGATGCACCAGCGCATCTCACCATCGGAGCGCACGACCCTGAAGTCGGTGCGCCACGAGCTTTGCGCGGGCGAGATGTCCGCGAACGCCGCCAGCAGGCGCCGCCAATCTTCGGGATGAAAGCGCGCGCGCACGTTCTCGAGCGTCACCTCGAAATGTCCAGGTTCGACGTCGAAAATGCGGCACAGGCCGTCGTCCCACAGGCAACTGCCGGCTGCGATGTCCCAGTCCCATGAACCCATGTTGCCGGCCGAAAGCGCCATGTTGCGCCGCTGCTCGCTCTCCACGAGTTTCGCATTCGACGAGGCAAGCTCGGCCGTGCGCTTGTCCACGCGGCGCTCGAGCTCGAGGTTGAACTGCTCGAGCTGCTTGGTCTTGCGAAAGAGCTCGACAAATACCTTCACCTTGGCGCGCAGCACCTGCGGGATCACCGGCACCGGCATGTAGTCGACCGCGCCCATCATGTAGCCGCGCAGGTGGTCGACCTCGGCCATGTGGATGGCCGAGATGAAGATGATGGCGGTTTTCTGAAAGCGCGGATGCTCGCGGATCATCGCCGCGAGCTCGAAGCCATCCTGCTCCGGCATGCAGACATCGACGAGAATGACCGCAATCTCGTTTTTCAGGAGCTGTTCCAGCGCTTCACGCGCCGACGACGCCTTGATCAGATTTTCGCCGAGCTCGGCCAGCATCACCTCGTAGCTCAAGAGCTTCGCGGGCTGGTCGTCCACGAGAAGGATGTTGAGTTTGCCTTCGGCGCTCATCCGCTCCTCTACCTGTGCAGCCACATCCGCAAGGCGGAAAGGAGCTGCTCGGTGTTGACGGGCTTGGCGAGATAGTCGGACGCTCCGGCTTCGAGGCACTTCTCGCGATCGCCCTTCATCGCCTTGGCGGTGAGAGCGACGATCGGCAGGCGGCGGAAGGCCGGGTTCCGGCGGATGGTGTCTATGGTCTGATAGCCGTCCATCTCGGGCATCATGATATCCATCAATACGATCGCAAGCGAGGGGGTCGATTCGACGAGCTGGATCGCCTCCTTTCCGGTGGTGGCGGTGAGCACCCGCATGCCGCGCCGTTCCAGAACGCTCGACAGCGCGAAGATGTTGCGCGCGTCGTCGTCGACCAGGAGCACGGTGCGTCCCGCCAGATCCTCGTCGGAACTGTTGAGCCTTTCGAGCATGCGCTGCATCCCGGTCGGAAGATCCGTCACCACGCGATGCAGGAACAGCGACGTTTCGTCGAGCAGCCGCTCGGGCGACTCCACGCCCTTCACCACGATGCTGCGCGCCATCGAGTGAAGCTGCATGTCCTCTTCGGCCGACAATTCGCGACCGGTGAATACGACCACGGGGATATCGGAGAGATGCAAATCGTTTCGCATCTCCTGAAGAATATCGAACCCCGAGATGTCGGGCAGCCTCAGATCGAGCACCACGCAGTCCGATGGCCGCTCACGCAAGGATTTGAGCGCAGCGGCGCCGGTGGAGGCGGTTTCGATTTCGATGTCGTCGTGACCGAGCAGGTTCTGGATGCTGAGCTGCTCGGCGGGATTGTCTTCCACCAGCAGCAGCCGCTTCTTGCGCGGCTCCACATAGGCTTTGACCTTTTCGATCGCCTGCGAAAGCCCTTCGGCGGACGAAGGTTTGGTCACGAACGAGAACGCGCCGCGCGCCAGGCCGTGCTGGCGGTCTTCGTCCAGCGTCACGATCTGCACGGGAATGTGGCGCGTCAGCGGATTCTGCTTGAGCTGGCTGAGCACCGTCCAGCCCAGCATGTCGGGCAGGAACACGTCGAGGGAGATCGCCGTCGGCTGATACTGCTTGGCAAGATCGAGCGCGTCGGCGCCGCGCATGGAGACGAGGACCTTGAAGCCCTTGTCGCGCGCGAGGTCCACGACGATGCGCGCGTAATGGGGATCGTCCTCGACGATCAGCAGGATCGGGTCACCCGGCTCGATGATGAGACGGTCGTCCGGCACCTGCTCGATGGGACGTTCTGGCGCCGTCGCGATCACGAAATTCCCGTATTCGGGGGCGGGCCCCGGACGGCGGCTCGCAGTTGCACTGCCGACATATTTGAAGGGGAGAAACAGGGTGAAGGTGCTGCCGACGCCCGGAGCACTGCGCAGATGAATTTCGCCGCCCAGAAGGTTCGACAATTCGCGGCTGATGGCGAGGCCCAATCCTGTGCCGCCGTAGCGCCGGCTGGTGCTGGCGTCGGCCTGCTGGAACGCTTCGAAGATGATCTTCTGCTTTTCCGGCGGAATTCCGATGCCGGTATCCGACACTTCGAAGGCAACGACGCCCGTGGCCTGGCTGAGCACGGGATGGTTGGCGCTCCAGCCGCCTTTGGCGAGCGAAACGCGGAAACGGACTCCACCTTTCTCCGTGAACTTGAAGGCGTTGGACAGCAGATTCTTCATGACCTGCTGCAGCCGCTTGGAATCGGTGTTGATCGTCGGCGGCAGTTCGCCATCGACCTGGACGTCGAACAGCAACTGACGCGCCTCCACCTCGTGGCGGAACGGCCGCGCAAGCGCGTCCACGACATTTGAGACGAATATGTCTTCGGCATCCACTGTGACGGTGCCGGACTCGATCTTGGAGAGATCGAGAATGTCGCTGATGAGGTTCAGCAGATCCGTACCCGCGCCGTGAATGGTCCGCGCGAACTCCACCTGCTTCAGCGAAAGGTTGCCGTCCGGGTTGTCGCCCAGCTGCTGGCCGAGAATCAGGATGCTGTTCAAGGGCGTCCTGAGCTCGTGGCTCATATTGGCGAGGAATTCCGACTTGTACTTCGAGGTGAGCGCAAGTTCCGACGCCTTCTCTTCCAGTTCGCGACGCGCCTGCTCGATTTCCTGGTTCTTGCGTTCCACTTCCACGTTGCGCTCTGCGAGCTGCTGGGCTTTCTGCTCGAGCTGCTCGTTGGTCTGCTGCAATTCGCGCTGCTGCGTCTGAAGCTCGGCAGCGAGTTGCTGCGATTGAGTGAGAAGACCTTCGGTCTGCATCGTCGCTTCAATGCTGTTGAGCACGATGCCGACGCTCGCGGTCAGCTGCTCCAGGAACGCCACCTGCAGATCGGTGAACGCTTCGAGCGAGGCCAGCTCGATCACCGCCTTGACCTGGTTTTCGAACAGCACCGGCAACACGATGACGTTGCGCGGCGGCGCCTGGAAAAGCGCCGAGCTGATCGGCACCACATTGTCCGGAAGCTTCGTGACCAGCAGGCGCCGCTTGTCGCGGGCGCTTTGTCCGATCAATCCGCGTCCCATCTTGACGCGCGGAGCGTAGTGGCTCGCCTCGCTGTCGGCGTAGGCGTAGAGGAGGGAAAGGCTCGCCTCTTCTTCATTGTTGATGCGGTAGATGACTCCCAGTTGCGCATTCACAAGCGGCGTCAGTTCGGTGAGCAGCAGCCGGCCGACCGTCGCCAGATCGCGCTGCCCCTGCAGCATGTTGGTGAATTTCGCGAGATTGGTCTTCAGCCAGTCCTGTTCGGTGTTGCGATCCGTGGTCAGGCGAAGATTGTCGATCATGGTGTTGATGTTGTCTTTTAGCTCGGCGACTTCGCCGCGCGCATCGACCTGGATCGAACGGGTGAGATCGCCCTTGGTCACCGCGGTCGCAACCTCGGCGATGGCGCGCACCTGGGTCGTCAGATTGGCGGCGAGCAGGTTGACGTTGCCGGTCAAATCCTTCCACGTGCCCGCGGCGCCCGGCACGTTGGCCTGGCCGCCCAGCCGGCCCTCGACGCCCACTTCGCGCGCCACCGTCGTCACCTGATCGGCAAAGGTCGCCAGCGTCTGCGTCATGTTGTTGATGGTCTCGGCGAGCGCAGCCACCTCGCCCTTCGATTTGACGGTCAGGTTCTGCGCCAGATCGCCGTTGGCGACCGCGGTCACCACCTTCACGATGCCGCGCACCTGCTCTGTCAGGTTTGCCGCCATCACGTTGACGGTGTCGGTCAGGTCTTTCCAGGTTCCGGCGACGCCCGGAACCTGGGCCTGTCCGCCGAGTTCGCCCTGCGTGCCCACCTCGCGCGCCACGCGCGTCACTTCCGAGGCGAACGCGTTCAACTGGTCCACCATCGTGTTGATGGTGTTCTTGAGCTCGAGAATCTCGCCCTTCACGTCCACCGTGATCTTGCGCGAGAGGTCGCCGCGGGCGACCGCGGTGGTCACTTCGGCGATGTTGCGCACCTGGGTCGTCAGGTTCGCCGCGAGCAGGTTCACGTTATCGGTCAGGTCTTTCCAGGTTCCAGCAACGCCCGGCACCACCGCCTGACCGCCGAGCCGTCCGTCGGTGCCCACTTCGCGGGCCACGCGCGTTACTTCGGCGGCGAAGGAGCGCAACTGCTCCACCATCGTGTTGAGCGTTTCCTTGAGCAGAAGGATTTCGCCGCGCACGTCCACGGTGATCTTCTTGGAGAGATCGCCACCGGCAATCGCGGTCGCCACTTCGGCGATGTTGCGCACCTGCGCGGTGAGGTTCGACGCCATGAAATTGACGTTGTCGGTCAGGTCTTTCCAGGTGCCGGCGACGCCGGGCACCTGGGCCTGGCCGCCGAGCTTGCCTTCGGTGCCCACTTCGCGGGCGACGCGCGTCACTTCCGAGGCGAACGAGTTGAGCTGATCCACCATGGTGTTGATGGTGTTCTTGAGCTCGAGAATCTCGCCCTTCACGTCCACGGTAATCTTGCGCGAGAGGTCGCCGCGCGCGACTGCGGTCGTCACCTCGGCGATGTTGCGGACCTGCGCGGTCAGATTGCCCGCCATGGAATTCACGCTGTCGGTCAGGTCCTTCCACGTCCCGGCCACGCCCGGCACGTTCGCCTGGCCGCCGAGCCGGCCTTCGGTGCCGACCTCGCGCGCAACGCGCGTGACTTCTCCTGCGAAGCGGTTGAGCTGGTCGACCATGGTGTTCAGCGTTTCCTTCAGCTGAAGGATTTCGCCGCGAACGTCGACCGTGATCTTGCGCGAGAGATCGCCACCGGCGATCGCCGTCGCCACTTCGGCGATGTTGCGCACCTGTCCCGTCAGGTTGCCGGCCATCGAGTTGACGCTGTCGGTCAGATCTTTCCAGGTTCCGGCGACGCCAGGCACCTGCGCCTGTCCGCCGAGCTTGCCGTCGGTGCCGACTTCACGGGCGACGCGCGTCACCTCTGCGGCAAACGCGTTCAGCTGGTCCACCATCGTGTTGATGGTTTCCTTGAGCTGCAAGATTTCGCCGCTGACATTGACGGTGATTTTCTTGGAGAGGTCGCCCTGCGCCACTGCGGTCGCGACTTCGGCGATGTTGCGCACTTGCCCGGTCAGGTTGCTCGCCATCGAGTTCACGCTGTCGGTGAGATCCTTCCAGGTGCCGGCGACGCCGCGCACCACCGCCTGTCCGCCGAGGCGGCCGTCGGTTCCGACTTCGCGCGCGACGCGCGTCACTTCCGAAGCGAACGCGTTCAGCTGATCGACGGTCGAGTTGATCGTTTCCTTGAGCTGGAGGATTTCGCCGCGCACGTCGACGGTGATTTTCTTGGAAAGATCGCCATTCGCCATCGCGGTCGACACTTCGGCGATGTTGCGCACCTGCGCGGTGAGGTTTGACGCCATGGAATTGACGCTGTCGGTCAAGTCCTTCCAGGTGCCGGCGACGCCCAGCACGTTTGCCTGTCCGCCGAGGCGGCCGTCGGTGCCGACCTCGCGTGCCACGCGCGTCACCTCGCCCGCGAAGGCGTTGAGCTGGTCGACCATGGTGTTGACGGTTTCCTTGAGCTGCAGGATCTCGCCGCTCACATTCACCGTGATCTTCTTGGACAGGTCGCCGCCGGCGATGGCCGTCGCCACCTCGGCGATATTGCGCACCTGGGCAGTCAGGTTCGAGGCCATGAAGTTGACGTTGTCGGTCAGGTCCTTCCAGGTGCCGGCGACGCCGGACACCTGCGCCTGGCCACCGAGCTTGCCTTCGGTGCCCACTTCGCGGGCGACGCGCGTCACTTCGGAGGCGAAGGCATTGAGCTGGTCCACCATCGTGTTGATGGTGTCCTTGAGCTCGAGAATTTCGCCGCGCACATCGACTGTGATCTTGCGCGAGAGGTCGCCGCGGGCGACCGCGGTCGTCACCTGCGCGATGTTGCGCACCTGGTCGGTGAGGTTGCCGCACATGGCGTTGACGGAGTCGGTCAGGTCCTTCCAGGTGCCCGCCACGCCCGGCACAATCGCCTGACCGCCGAGCTTTCCGTCGGTGCCGACCTCGCGCGCGACCCGCGTCACTTCCGACGCGAAGGAGCGCAGCTGGTCGACCATGGTGTTGATGGCTTCCTTGAGCTGCAGAATCTCGCCGCGCACGTCGACGGTAATTTTCTTGGAGAGGTCGCCGTTCGCCACCGCGATCGTGACGTCGGCGATGTTGCGGACCTGCGCCGTCAGGTTCGATGCCATGGAGTTGACGCTCTCGGTCAAGTCCTTCCAGACGCCGGTCACCTCGCGCACCTGCGCCTGGCCGCCGAGCTTTCCTTCGGTGCCGACTTCGCGCGCGACGCGCGTCACCTCGGACGTAAAGACGCCGAGCTGCTTGATCATCGTGTTGACGATGGTGGCCGCCTGCAGAAATTCGCCCTTCAGCGGGCGCCCTTCCACGTCGAGACGGACGGTCTGCAGCAGATTGCCCTGCGCCACCGCGGCGATCGCGCGGGTCACTTCCGTCGTCGGCCACAGGAGATCGTCGATCAGCACATTGATCGAGCTTTCCATCGCGCCCCACGAGCCGCTCAGGCTGCCGAGCTTCACGCGGTGGCGCGTCTGGCCCTCGCGGCCGACGAGCTGGCCCACATGCTCGAGCTGCTGCGCCATCCGCTGGTTGTTGGCGACAATCTCGTTGAACGTGTCGGCGATCTTGCCGAACAGTCCCGTCTCGTGCCCCGCCATGCGCACCGAGAAATCGCCGGTCTTCACCGCCTGCAACGCATGCAAAAGATCGTGCAGTTCGGCGGCATGTCCGTTCGGCTTCGCCTGCGCCTGATCTGCCGCATCCGCGGGCGGCAGCGGCATTCTCTGGGACCTCCTCGCCTTGGAAGTCGTCGAAGCTTCCGCCTTCGTGGACATTGAAATCTCCTGTTAACTTATGAGCATCGACCGCAGACGGACTGCGTGCGGCCGCAAGAGGTTCCGTCACCCCCGAAGTCACCGGTATTCGCTATGTAATTCCGGGAAAACAAAGCGGCGCGCCTGGTCCGAAATCGGCGCGCACTCGCCCCACCAGCCACCTTCGTCATCCTATCAACCCCAACGGACAACGCATTGCAGCCCCGGCGGTTCCGGCGGCGAGGCCGGTGAACGGCGGCTCGGGCTTCGACAATCGGGCGGCGACTTTCCCTGTTTCTCACCACCGGCTTGATAGGCTCAACCTTCCGCAAAATCGAGTCGCCACTGTCCCCCCTCGGGTCCATTTTGACGCATGAGACGTTCACATGCCGAGGTTTGGGGTGGTTCCATGACCGGAAATGCGAAAGTCCAGGAGGTCGCCCTCCCGCACGATCGGACGCCGACGGTCCTGATCGTCGAGGACGAAGTCCTGATCCGGATTGCCTTGTCCGACTATCTGCAGGAATGCGGGTTCAAGGTGCTGGAAGCGGGCAATGCCGACGAGGCCGTCCAGATCATCGAGCACGGCAACATCGCCATCGATCTGGTGTTCACCGACGTCGTCATGCCCGGCAGCATGGACGGCTTTGGATTGGCGCACTGGATCCGGGCCAATCGGGCCGGGCTACCGGTCGTCCTGACCTCGGGAGACACCGGCAAGGTGGATACGGCCCGAGATTTGTGCGAGCGCAATGCATTCCTCGCCAAACCCTATGATTTGCAGCGTCTCGTCAAGCATATCCGCGCCATCATCGGGCCGACGCGCGAGGAAACATCCTGAAGGCACGACTGTGCGGAGGTTCCGGCGCAGACTATAAGGAGGGCGTCCGTTTCATCGCGGCGCCTTACGCCGCCGGCATTGCGGGAGACACATGACCGGCACACCCGAAAAGAGCCTTCCTGCCTGGCTCTATCGCGACAGCGGGTTCTTCGAAGCCGAACGCTGCAGCCTGTTTGCCGGCGCGCAGCATCTCGTCTGCCATGTCAACGACATTCCGCAATCGGGCGACTATCAAACACTCGATATTCTCGGCGAGCGGTTTCTCTCGTTACGGGGTGCCGACGGAATCGTGCGCAGCTTCCACAATGTGTGCCGGCACCGGGCCTCGCGATTGGCCGACGGCGAAAGCGGGAATTGCGGCCATCGCCTGGTTTGCCCCTACCACGCCTGGAGCTATGCGCTCGACGGATCGCTCAAATCCGTTCCGCCGTGGCAGGGTTTCGAGGATCTCGATCAGGCGCGCCATGGCCTCGTGCCGCTCGAACAGGAAATCTGGCGCGGCTTTATTTTCGTCCGGATGGAAAAGGGGACACCTTCTGTCGCCGAAATGATGGCGCCCTATGAAAACGAAATCGCTCCGCACGATTTCGAGAACCTGGTCCCGCAGGGGCGGGTGACGATGCGTCCGCGCGCCGTGAACTGGAAGAACGTCGCGGACAATTATGGCGACGGGCTGCACATTCCCGTAGCCCATCCCGGGCTCACAAGGCTCTTTGCCGGAAGCTATGCATTGGAGGCGAAGCCCTGGGTCGACAAGATGGAGGGCCGGATCACCGAGCGTCCTTCCGCGAATTGGAGCGAGCGCCGCTACCAGGCGCTGCTGCCCCTGTTCGATCACCTGCCACCGGAACGGCGCCGCATCTGGAGCTATTATCGGCTGTGGCCCAACATGGCCTTCGATGTCTATCCCGACCAGGTCGATTTCATGCAGTTCGTTCCGGTCTCGCCGACTGAGACGCTCATCCGCGAAATCGCTTATGTGCGTGCCGATCCGCGGCGCGAGATCCGCGTGGCGCGCCATCTCAACTGGCGCATCAACCGGCAGGTCAATGCCGAAGACACCACGCTCATCGCCCGAGTCCAGGCCGGGATGACGTCATCGAGCTATTCGAGCGGGCCGCTGTCGAAGGCCGAAATCTGCCTCGCGGCGTTCGCGCGGCGGCTGCGCGAAGCCGTGCCCGAAGCGGCTTTCGAACCGGCTTCGCAGTCTATGTTTGCTCCAGGTGGCTCGTTCCGGCGAGCAGCGGAATAGATCGAAAGGCTGCAGGCGCGCTCTGTCGGCTAGCCAAATCTCAGAACGGCTACGATGAACGCGATTATCGCGACAGCGAGAATCAATGCCACTCCGGCTACGGCAGAGACTTCCGTTGATGTAATCAACTCGTCCTGCGGTAGACTGACATGCATCATGCTCATGGGCTGCCTGCGATGTGAGAACCCCTGTCACCATCGGGTGGGGTGACAGGGGCGGGTTTAGGGGAGACTGACCACACGAAAGAGCGTGACACAAAACTGCTACGGGCTGGTTAACAAAGTCCTTTGAATCGTCCGACCCGCTTAACACTATTCGGTCGTGCCCATATATCGACAGCACAAACTGATCAGAATCTAGCGTGCGCATCCGCGGCCAGTGGGTGGCTTCGGGAATATTCGCCCCTATCTGTGACTTACCTCGAGCGTGTGTTCGAAGATTTCTGCTTCGCCTCCGATGCCGGCGGCCCACTGTACCTGGACCGTGTGTGAACCTGCAGCTATGGAGCTGCCGCAGAAAAAGCCGACCGCGTGCGACGACAGGTCCACGTCGGAGTTGGCAAATACGTAGCCGCCGGTCGTAAGCGGGGCGCAGGCGGTAGTGCCGTCGAGGACCACCTGCAAATGTACGTTGTCGCCGGTGGTGCTATTGCCCGCGTTGCCGAAGAATGTTCCGGCGACGCACCCGGTTCTGCTCTGATTGAAGGTAACCGAGCCGCCGTCCCCCAGGTTGATGAAACTCGTCGAAGTTGTGCTCTGCTCCGAAGTCGACGCCGAAAATTCCGTCTTCTTGAAGGCGCAGCTTCCGGTGCTAGCCGGCGGGACGAAAGACGATTCATTCGCTGCCGCCGCATGTGCCGTCGTCATCAAAAAGCTCGCCGATACCGTGAGTGCGGCCGTCAGCGCCAAGTCATAGATACGCATGATGGGTGTCCTCCATGAGAGATTGATGTGCATTGAGGAGGGAAGGATCGCGCGGCCGTCGTCAGAGCGGCGTCAAACCGCCGTCAAAGTGGCGTCAAAGCGGCGTCAAAGTACCG
Organism: Rhizomicrobium sp.; assembly: GCA_036495845.1. GTDB lineage: Bacteria > Pseudomonadota > Alphaproteobacteria > Micropepsales > Micropepsaceae > Rhizomicrobium. The sequence goes on along the minus strand of DASXMF010000104.1, from coordinate 8,997 downwards.
TCAATTCGTCACGCGCCGGCGAATCTTCGAGTGAAACGGCGACAAGAAGGCTTGGCGTAGGCGGAAGGCCGCGCCGTGGACGCGGGGAGGAAATTGCGCGTCTTCGGCGCGCGAGGGCGCTATGTGTGATTGACCTCGAGAGTACGCTGGAAGAATTGAACATTCCCCCCGAAGCCGGAGTGGTACTGCACCTGAATCGTATGTTTGCCCGGGGCGACATCGGCGCCGCAGAAAAACCCGACCGAATGCGACGAGAACTCCGAGTCGGCAAAAATATATCCGCCCAAGAGGGGCGCGCAGGCACTGCCATCGAGGAGCACCTGCAGCCCTATGTGGTCGCCGGCGGCTGCACTGCCCGCGTTGGCGAAGAACGTGCCCGCGACGCAGCCAGTGCCATTCTGCGTAAACGCGACCGATCCGGCCTCACGCAAATTGACGAAGGTCTCCGACGTGCTTTCGTCGAAGGCGTTTGCGGTGGCATATTCCGTCTTCTTGAAGGTGCAGCTTCCACTGCTGACCGCCGGAGCAGGCCGAAGCGGCGGCTGCATTGCTGCTGCATGCGCCGCCGATGCTGATGAGCCCGCCGTCACGATGAACGCCGCCGTCAGTGCCGCGGCACAAGAACTCATGATGTGTCTCCTCGCGGTTGGTGGGGAGTCGGAGATCAACGCATAAAGTCGGGCGAGCGGTTCTCCGTCCGCCAGTAGCCGGAAAGTCCCCATTGCGCAAACAGCGCGGCAACGCGCGGGTCGCGGCGCAGTGCGGCAAGATTTGGTCCAAAGAGTGCGTCCCATCCCGGGTCCGTCAAAAGGTCGTGATTTCGCCGGGTTTGCACGACCGATTGGACGACCGCGAGCGCGCCATTGTCATCGCCGAGAGCGGACAGGAATTGAACGGCGTCGTCGGGGTCAACCGAGGTTTCGGTTCGCCAGCGCACACGCAATGGGCCGAACCTGTCGGCCTCGCGCGCGACGAAAGCCAACGCCGTCTCGCGGCACAGGCGGAAGAATGCGGCCTTCGGCGGCGAAATGTCGTCCGGCAGGGCGCGCAAATCGTTCTCCAGCCCGAACCAGTCCCGTCTGTACAGAAAGTACTTCACGCGAAGGGGAAGAAATTCCTCGCGCAACTTGTCGCCTGGGCCGGGACCGATGATTTGCCAGGCTTGTTCGAACCCCCCCGTCACCATGAAGGCAAGGGCGAGATTCGGCGCAACCGTCGACGCCGCGCGATCACGTTCGTAGGCCCGTGTCAGCTCCTGCAGCGCCCCATGGCCGCGACCTACCATCAACAGAAATTTGCCATGCCAATTGAGCAGCTGCGGGTCGTCCGGCTCGGACCGGAGTGCGCGCTCGAACAGCCGGTCGATCTCCTGCAATTGCGTGGAAGGGGTCAGCACTGCGAGCACGCCGAGCGCCTCTTTATCGTTGGGGTCCAGCGCCAGCGCGCGCTGCGCCGCAGTTCGGGCCGCTTTCTCGATCTCAGCAACGCGATCTGTCGTCTGTTCGGAATATGTGTCGATGGAGAGGAGGCGACGTTCCGCCGCCACGGTCGGCGAGACATTCGCGACAGACGGTGGTGCGGCCCTTTGCAAAGGACCCCAGACAGCCCAGGCGAGCGCACAGAGGGATGCGACCGCGAACGCGGCTCCAGATATTCTGATCCAGCGGCCGGAACGGGCAAGCGGTTGTGAAATGGGTGGTTCAACATCGGCCTCAGAAGTCGATGGCTTGGCGGGCGGTCCTTCAGGATGCGCCGCAGGTTGAGCGCATTCATTCGTGCCGTCCGTGACATTGTTTCTTGAGTCGAGCGCGATAGTCTCAGCCGCCGCAGCCGAATTGGCGGTCAGATCCTGGAACAGGCGCTGCGTCTCCGCCGCAGGTGCGGCGCCCAGCTCGGCCTTGAGAAGCTCGCGGAAGCGTTCGTAGCGGCGGCGCAAGGCGGCAGAATCGCCGGCAATGTGATCCAGCTTGAGACCGAGCCGCAAAACGATCTCGTTCGTGCCGTCGCGCTGCTGAAGCTGATTCACGATCCTGCGCGCCGGTTCGATCTCGCCTCCTGCGAGTCCGGCATTTGCGGCTTCTACCGCCGCATGGATGAGATTCTCCTGCACCCGGTGACGCTCTGCTTGCAGCCAGGTGTCGAAAGTCTCGTCGATCGAAGGCAGGTCCTCGAAGAAGTCGCCTCGCCACTCCGACAGCGCGTGGCTCAATTGTTGCAGATCGCCGGATTGTGCCGCCGCGGTAATCGCAGCCATGTCGGTGCCGACGTCTTCACCGATCGCAACTGTGTCGCGTTCCATCCTCAACAAGCGATCGCCGCCGAGCATGGATCGCACCTCGTAAATCGCCTGGCGCAGGCTCGCGCGCGCCTGCTCGTCGCCGCGGTCGCCCCACAGGAGCGACGCCAGCCGCTCTCGCCCGATCGGCTTTCGCACGATGCAGAGATACCCGATCAAAGCCCGCGTTTTGCGGCCTGTCGGGGTCATATCCGTGCCGCTACCGGCCTCCACGAGCTTGAAGCTGCCGAGACAGCAGACGAGGAATTTCGGCTCGTGGAATGCCTTTTTCAGCATGGCCCCCCCGGCATCGCAAACTTTCAGCTCGGCATCCAGCCGACCGCGCTTGCGCCATAATACCGTGCAAATTGGCGACCCCGAGAGGATTCGAACCTCCGGCCTACAGATTAGGAATCTGCCGCTCTATCCGTCTGAGCTACGGGGTCGCATAGGTATTTCAATTACTTAGCCGACGCTCTGTTGTCTCGCCAGTGTCCTAGTCTCGGCGCGCGGCATCTTGAACCTGCGTCGTTCAATTACCACATGGGAGACCGCTCGAAAATCGGGCACCCGGCGCATAATTCGCCGGTTTCAACGATAATGTCAGGAGCCTTTTAAAAATGGGAATAGCGAAGCAGCAAGCGATGGAGAATGAAGACCGGTATTGGAGTGGCGTAGGAGTCCTGGTTGAGGTTGGTGCTCTGGAGGAGTGCGAGAATCATCCGGGAACCTACTTTGACTGTGATCCGGAGCGTGTGGTGGACGCGTATAAGCTGGCGAATTCTAGGCTGACTCAGAACGGAGCGACGACCGCGAAACGGCGGAAGGTGACCGACGCGATCAAAGAAGCCTACGAGAATAACAGCGGGAACGACGGATGTGAGTGTTGCCGGAAGGCGTTCGGGCCCGACTAAAGATCTCCTGAAATCTGGTCGATACTGATCTCGACCCTCGGCCGGGCGTCATGACGTTTGGCGACGTGCAGGTCCGTGATCTGCCCGTCGTCGAGCCACAGGATGGCGGAGCAATGATGTCTCTGACATGCGCACAATGGGCGAATTTGGCAGCCGCACTACTCGGTGCAGCAGGCAGTATCATACTGGTGATATTTTCTTGGCCATACGAACCGCATCAAGGTGCGGTTTGGGGGAGCGACGCCGTGACGACGGAAAACAAGAGGATAGACGCGCGCAATCGGCAACGACACATATGGCAGAGGATTGGGCTTGGCTGTCTGTGCGTCGCGTTTATTCTGCAGGCGCTGGCGATCTTCGCATGGAAATGAAAAAGGCACCCCGTTTCCGAAGTGCCTCTTTCCGTCAGATGAACCGCGTCAGCAGGCTCATCGCCGAGGCCATTATCGGATGCACGAAGCACCCGAGACCAAGGCGGTAAACGCCGCCACTTGGTCCACTGGCCTCGAGAATGAGAAAGAACATGGCGTTCCTCCTATTTCTCGTGCGCGAGGTCTCATCCGGCAGCCGATCCGCGCATTAAGCCAGTGTTGCGGGCTTTTTGTATCTCCGTCCGTGGCCCGCGGACACCTCGGCTGTTCTGTGAATAGAGGAATAGGAATGGGCCGGGGGCACTTCAATGGCGATAAATCGGGCACGCCGGTTATCCACAAGGGGGGCGGCATTTTTGCCACCTATGCGCTGCTATGTTTGCATCCCAAAAGGGACTTACCAGCTCATCTATTTTGCGCCTCTCACGTCCGCCGTCGGTTCGTGATGAGCGGCCGATCGCCACGCGGGGGGTCGCAGAGAAAGAAAGCTATGGATAATAAAAACTGTTTGATGTGCGGGGATCAAAGGTTTTGCCGGCAACGGAAAGTGAGTGTGACAGGTCGGCCGGTGCAGGTGGGGGCAACGTCAAGGCTCCGCTAGTCGTACGTTCAATTCGTTCACCGGCAATCGGCCTCTGCATAATGTAGAGCGCGATCTTTCTTGACATTTATGCTGAAAAGGAGTATAATTCTGACAATGGGGAATAGTCCTCATTTTTTAGTACGGAGAGCGTTATTTGGTTACGCAAATTATTAGTGTGGCGATGAATCTCAATCTCAGTTGGGTTGTCCCACTTTTCAAGGGCGCATTGTGGCTCTGGCGCAAATTCTCCGCGCAAAGGAAGGCACCTCCGACCGTGAGCAATCAACCACGGTCAATCAGGAATGGGCCATTTGCCCGCCGCCAAGGCTCAGTGAGAAGGTCTGACAGGAGGGTTTTGGGAACCCGCCAATTCAGGTCGAATAACGGTACAGCTTTGAACAAGAAGCGGTCGACGTAAGCAGACTTCTGCCTCGCCAATCTGCCGCTCTATCCGTCTGAGCTACGGGGTCGTGAGCCGGGCCGGCCAACGCCGGAAACCCATTCCTTACCGTAATTGACGCCGGGCCGGAATCCCATGGTCCGGCCCGGCAAACAGGGAATAACCTCCGGTTGTTTTCCGTCCTATAATCGTGGAATGGGGCTTCCAACCGCCGACCGGCCCAAGGGGGAACGGGCAGCGGGGCGGACAAGCCCTGCTCGAGGTCGAGTGTGGTTGGCAGCAAGCGTGAATGGTTCGGCAAGGCTCTCATCGCGCAACTCCCGGCGTTGCGCCGCTATGCGCGGGCGCTCGTCGGCAGCTCGGCACTCGCCGACGATCTGGTGCAGGACTGCATCGAAAGGGCATTGCGGCAGTGGGAGAATTTGAGGGATGCGCGCCGCCTGGCCAGCTGGCTCCGGTCGATCCTGCACAATCTGTATATGGACGAATTGCGCCGCGGCCGCACCCGCGGCCACGAGCAGGAGATTGGCGAATTGGCGGATGATTTCGCATTGAGCTCGCCTGCCCATGATGGCGCCGCAGCGCTCGACTTCGTCCGCGCCATGGACACCCTCAGCGTCGAGCACCGCCAGGTGCTTCTGCTGGTCGGGCTCGAAGACATGAATTACCGCGAGATCGCGGCCGAGCTCAGCATCCCCATCGGCACGGTGATGTCCAGGCTGGCGCGCGGACGCGAACGCCTGAGGAATGCGCTCGACGGAGAGAATCGCCGGCATGGCGCCATCGATTCGCCCAGAGCGCGGGAAATGCGACCATGACGACCGCCATCAAGGACGAGGATCTGCACGCCTTCATCGACGGGGAGCTCGACGATCTGAGCCGGGCGCGGATGGAAACGACCATCGGCTCCGATCCGGCGCTCTCCGAACAGATCGCCCGTTACCGCGCGGACAAGGAGCGTCTCCTCTCGCTCTACGGCGGCGGGCTCAACGAACCGCTGCCGCGCGAATGGATTCGCACGATCGAAAATACCGGTGCGCGCCGGCACTGGAATACCCTGACGTGGAGCTATGTCGCGATGGCGGCGACCGTCGTGCTAGCCTTGGCCGGCTCCATCGCCTACCGGGAATTTGCGACGCCGGCGCGCGACGATATCGTGGCCGACGCGCTTGCCGCTCGCGCCGAGACGTTGCCGGCGGAAACGAAGGTAGACATCCGCTCCAGCAACGACGCGAATCTCCAGGCCGCTGTCCTGACACGCGCCCTGGCCACGCATGTAAAGGCGCCCGATCTGACGAAATTGGGCTTCCAGCTGGTGGGCATGGATATCTACGACACGCCCGTTCGATCCTTCGATCTGCGCTATCGCGACGGTGCAGGCCGCATCGTTACGCTCTATCTGCGCCGCTCCTCCGGAGCTCCGCGTTTCGACGTGCTCGAGGAAAAGGGCCTGCGGATATGCGTCTGGCAGGACGATGTCATGGGTTCGGTGGTGACGGGCAAGGTGTCGGCTGCCGAAATGCTGCGCCTGGCGACCGCCGCCTATAACGGACTCGTCTCGTCGTAGAATCCGATACTGCGTTGCTGCTGCGCGTGCTCGCCGCGCGCGGCTGAGCATCCACTCCTTCCGGCCCGGCATCGTGGCGGCTATGTTCGGGGCGGAGACCGCCCGATGATCGCTATCGCCTGCGTCTTGTTGAGTGGTGCCGGCATCTATTTTTCGTTCGGTCTCGGCGAGCTCTGGTGGCTGGCGTGGATCGCGCCGGTTCCCATCCTCTGGTACGCCTTCGGCGCGGCGAGTCCCCGCACCGTGTTCATTGCGAGCTTCGCGGCTCTGGCGCTGGGGGCGACCAGCATTCTTCGCGCCTATGCGGGCCTCCTGCCGGTGTCGGTGGTGGTGCTTTCCCTTTGCGGGCCGGCACTGAGCTTTGCACTCGCGGTGGTCGGGGCAAAGCGGGTGCAGCGTGCGCTTGGTTCGATCGCGGCGATGCTCGCATTTGCGGCCATCTGGACCGCATTCGATTTTCTTGCGTCGTTCGACAGTGGAGGGGGATCGGTTGCAACGCCGGCCGCCGCCGAGATGGGCGCGCCGTTCCTCGTCCAGAGCGCGTCGCTCGTGGGCTATCTCGGAATTACGTTTCTTCTTGGCTTCGTTGCGGCGGGGATCGCGCTCACCCTGCGCTTTCGCGATCCCGTTCCAGTGGCGCTTGCGGTGGCGCTTTTCGTCGCAAACGCCGCCTATGGACTCTGGCGGATGTCGGCGCCGCCGGCGGGCTCGATCCACGTCGCTTTGATCGACAGCGACGATATGGCGGGTCCGACACAGCGCAGCGACCGGGCGGCAGCGCTCAAGAATATCGACGCCTATGCCGCGCAAATCGCCGGGCTGAAGGATACGAATGTCCGCCTGATTGTGTTGCCGGAAAACATTGCGCGGATCGCGCCCGAATGGAGAGCCGAAGCGCAGTCGAAACTGGCAGCGGCGGCCGCAAGCGGACATGCGACTCTGGTTGCGGGCTTCAACACGTTCGTCGACGGTGCGCAGCGGAACGTGTCGTGGGCATACGCGCCCGGCGCTCAGCAACCCGTCACTTACATGAAACGGCGGCTGGTGCCCGTGCTCGAGACCGCCATTTACACGCCGGGGCCTGGTCCGCGCGCGCTAGGCGACGGCACGGGCCTCGAAATCTGCAAGGACATGGATTTCCAGGCGATGATCCGCGCCGACGAGGTTGCGACAAAGCCGAGATTTCTCGCCGTGCCGGCCTGGGATTTCGACAAGGACGATTGGAGTCACGCGCGCGTCGCACTGTTGCGCAGCGTCGAGAACGGCGTGCCAATGGCCCGCACCGCCCGCGACGGGTTGATGACTTTGAACGACCGTTACGGACGTCTCGTTGCTGCGGCCCGCACGCGGGGCGGATTCCGCACGCTGATCGGCAATCTGCCCCTTGGCGGGCCCGGCGGCGAAACTTTTTACGACAGTATCGGCGATTTGTTCGGATGGATCTGCATCGGGCTTGCGCTTGCCCTATTTGGCTGGTCATCCTTTCTGAGACGGAGCCAGGAGAAACCATGAGTTTGCGCGTCATTGGCGCCGGATGCGGGCGCACGGGAACGGCATCGCTGAAATTTGCGCTCGAGCGACTGCTCGGCGCGCCCTGCTACCACATGATCGAAGTGTTCCAGCATCCCGAGCATTCCGCGATCTGGCGCAGGGCGGCGCTCGGAGAGACAGTCGACTGGGACGCCCTCATGGCACGTTATGTCGCTGCCGTGGACTGGCCCTCGTCTGCCTTCTGGCCCGAATTGATGGGCGCCTGGCCCGACGGGCTGGTGCTCCTCTCGATTCGCGATGCCGACGAGTGGTGGGCGAGCGCGAGCCAGACGATCTTTCCTTCGATCCAGACTCACCCGCGGGCGCCGCAGGAATGGAAGGAGATGATCGCGGATCTGTTTCGTGAGCGCTGGGGCGCCGCTCTCGATGACCGTGAGGCTTCGATCGCCGCTTACAATGCGCACAACGCGCGCGTGCTGAGCACCGTGCCGAAAGAACGTCTGCTCGTGTGGCGGACGGGAGAGGGTTGGGAGCCGATCTGCCGCGCGCTCGGGGTTCCCGTTCCCGCCGAACCCTTTCCCCGCGCGAACACGCGCGAGGAATTCCTTGCGCGCGCGAAGGCCTACGCAGCACAGGAAACCACCGCGCAGTAGCGCGTAGAAAAACGGTGCTGACCTTATTATATGTGAGCCCGAACGGAGCGAGTGGAGAAGGCGATGGGACTTTTCGACGGATTGCTGGGCGGAATCGTGGGCGCGGAAATGGCGACCGTAGTCAATGGGTTGATCGAGCGGCACGGCGGCGTGCAGGGCGTGGTCAACCAGTTGAGAACGGGCGGGCTCGCTCCCACCGTGAATTCGTGGATCAATGAGGGACCGAACGCTTCCGTCGCGCCGGAAGACGTTCACAAGGCGTTCGGCGATCAGACGATGAACGAACTGGCCGCGCAGTCAGGAATGACGACACAGGAACTCGCGCAAAAGCTTGCGCAAGTCCTTCCGCACGCGGTGAGCACGGCGTCTTCACAGGGCGAGGTTGCGCAACCTTAGAGCCAGATGAATTGAGACTCCGTCGTGGGCGGCCCCCTCCGTCCTCCTCGCTCGCTTGCGCGAGCTTCGAAGGACACCTCCCCCGTAAACGGGGGAGGAAAAAGACTCAGCATGCGCTATTGATTTCCTCCCCCGCATGCGGGGGAGGTGGCGAGCGCAACCGGATTTATCCGGTGCGCGAGACGGAGGGGATGTCCTAATCTCAATTCATCCCGCACTCAGGTCGAAATCCTCAGCACTTGCTCCTCATCTCACCGCATGCGCCGCCATGGATTGCGGCGTGAACACGCTGGCCGGGTGCGGCGCGGTCACCTTGTAAGCGTTGGGCTGATTGTTGAAGGCGAAGC
>DASXMF010000103.1:0-10077 GCA_036495845.1 Rhizomicrobium sp. | reverse complement strand
CGACATTCTCAGTCAGGGAACCGACGCAAACGGTTTGCTTCTCAATCCCGTATGGGTGGGGCAGGTAGACACATCGAGGGGACCACCCTCGCTCGCCAATCCTCCCTTCGGGTATGCGGATTGCGGTGCCCTCGATCCCTGGACGTCGCAATGCACGACGTTGCACCCAGAGCAAATCGGCCAACCGGCTCACGTGCGGGTGATTTGCGGGCCGGGCGCACAATCATCCCTGGGAGGATTCGGCAAGGGAGAATATCACTACAACTGGACCGATGCCACGTATGAGGGACAGGTTTCTTACGACCAGCTCGCTGATGACGACAACGACATCAATCTCGTGATGTCTCGCTGGGACAATGCGGGCGCGACGAAATATGATCAGCGAGGTCTGCAAGTGGAATTTGACGCGAACGAGACCGTCGCACACTTCACGACACCGTGGTGGAAGGGTTTTTGGCAAGCCGCGCAGGCAGAAAGGCTCACGCGCGACTTCTTCGGATCACAAAAAATAGCGCAGGACGCAAGAAAGGCCGCACAAGCTCTTTTCACAAGGCGCGACGGTTCACCGATCGAGGGAATCGTTACGGCAATTCTGGAACTTGATTGCGTACATAGCTGCGGGAGCGAACTGCATCCTGTGTTCGCCGTGGCCCTGCATGTGAAGGACGATCCGATTGATGACGAATGGGCGATATTCACCAGAAACTACGGCAATGAAGGCTACTGCTCTCCGGACGCCGCGCTGTATCGCGGATCCCAGTTCAACACTGTTGCGATCACGCTGCCATGGCGTAAGGTCAGCGCAAACTTCAGCAATTTCTACACGAACGCGCAAATCACCAATATTCAGTCGGCTGTCTGGTCCGCAGCAAATAAACCGGTAATCGTTCGCACGCAGGTGAACCCCTCGTCCGGCATCGTATTTCAGGTCGTCTATGACGACCCGCCAATGACGAAACCCCAACCGCTCTTCGGGTATCTTTTGGGCGAGTATTGGGCGGAATTCGAGGTCCATCTCAAATGGTCGGGGAGCGTGGCGGTGCAAACGCTTTCCAAAGCGCAGCAGTCGCAACTCATAAGCTCCCAGATACCGTCGCCGGCAAGGATCGGTCTGTCGGCGGACGAGTCGAGAGAGGAGTTTGGCGAACCGGAGAAGTCCGATCTCCACCTCCCGGCAGCAGATCTCAAAGCGCTGCGGGCGAAACTGGAGGCCACGACTCCCGTCAAGACTGTCGCAGCCACGGTGGAATCGGTGGCGCCAGGGAAATCGCTGGGCCGTCCCGTAACGCGATTCAGACTCCAGCCGGCGAAAACGACAGCGCCTCAGGTGCAGATTGGGAACGACGTGGCCAAACAGAAGGTCCGGGAACAAGCGCTTGCAGTCGTGATGAAAGCGCATCCCGAACTCGCCCATTGAGCGAGAGGACGGATTTTGATTGCCGCCGGCTCGCGTTTTTGCGTGGCCCAATCGAATTCGGCGCAAATTCGGCGACAGGTTAAGTGTTGCGTGGCGGCGGTCCGAAAGCCGAACGGCGCGACGGGACGATTGTGCAAGTGGGCGAACGATGGTGAGTTACGGATTACCTGTCCCGGAGCCGGGCGAATTCGGGGCAATTCGCGCCGCGTGATCGCGGATCTCGGTGAGCAACTCGATCATTTTCTCTGTGCGGGCCGCGGACTCCTTCCATCGCTCTTCGTTTTGCTTCGTAAGCGCGGCGAAGCGGCGGGACGCACGAATTCGGAAGAAAAGCAGTCCGGCAAGTATCACGAGCGGCAGCAGGATGCCGGCCAGAAGAATCGGGTCGGTAAGAAAGACGAGAAAAGGATCTGGCAATTGGTTGGACGGCATGCCTTGGTTCCCGGCGGCTCCCGATAAACTATCAATTGCGGGTTACCCCGGAGTGAAAATGATTGGAAGCGCTTTTTTGGCTGGCGCTTCTCCGCAGCAGGCACAGGGGGGCCACCGGCCGCCGGCCCCCAATTGGGTAGCAGATGGGCCCTTCGCTTTTCCGTTTCGGAGGCGCGGGGCGCTACGCGCCCGGCGCCGGCGCGAGGAAATGGATGGAGCCGAACATGATGGAGTTCGGCGACAGGTTAAGTGTTGCGTGGCGGCGGTCCGAAAGCCGAACGACGCGACGAGTTCGCACCGTTGCTGTGAGACATTCACGGGAACATCAGATCCGCATCATTTGTCGCCGAATTACCGCGACTTCGGGATTGTGTTGCGCAAATCGGTAGGTTGGAAGAAAAACGTGACCGAAAATGTACGGACTGCACCAAACCGACGTGGGCCGCATCAAGAGACTTCAGGTGTGGCTGACTGTTGCGATCACCCTTGCAGGTGTTCTCGCTCACGCCATGCGATCCGAATCCTTGCCACTCAAAATCGACGGCCGGCCGGTGGACCCGTCGTGTCTGTTGAATCTGGCAAAACCTGGTGACACAAAAGGCGTCACGATTGATCTGCACGACTGCCGGCATTCGGAGATCGTCGTAGAGCGCGGACCGTCAGACCCCAAAATGATTGGTTTCGAATACCGTTCGAAGAAGTCCATCGACAAATCGGCCAGGCCCTATTTCTATTATCGCTTTTTGGGCTTCTATCGCAGACACGCGCTGCTCTTTATCGAATTTGGCAGCGGCGGCGCCGGAGAATTTACCCGTCTCGTCGGCGTTGATCATCACGGAAATGCGCTGAGATCGGCAGAAGTCATCGCGGATGGTGATCGATGCAATGGCAGTATTTTCTTCCCGTTCCTTGGCCGGGCCACCTGTCCTACAATCGGCGCGTGACTCCCGTCGGCCTGGTCGCCCTGGCGTCGGTACGCGCTGCGGTGGTTGGTCACAAAATGCTGGAAGACTTGGCCTCCAGCTGCGTTGCTGCTGTCGATTTTGTGGACGGTCAGTGGAATTCGGTCACGCTGTTCGACCTCGGCGGAAGAGATCATCCAGACCGGACGGGACAGTATCACGATCAGGCCTGCTTCAACGGCGTTTATGCTCGGTACGTTTCGCGTCGGGTAACCAATCTCGATCGTGGTGGCGTCAGGAAATTTGTTCGTGCATTTGTCGAGTCGTGCGCGAGCCCTGGTTCGGGTCCAGCAGAGCAAACGCCGTACGCGCTGCCGTCTCGGTGAGCAATTTGCAGGATTCTGTTCGCGGCCTGCGCATGCGATCATGGCCGCTCCGGCGTCGCATAATCTCCTTCTCGACATCAACTGTAACCTGTACTTAGCGAGTCCGCTTTTTGCGATTTTTCATTTCCAACAGGCAAGTTTTCCATTCTTCCCGCATGTTTTGTTCTGCAACATCATGAGGGGAGGAGTGTGTTCTAATGTCAGAAAAATCAAGCAAATTCGGTGTCTTCGGCAATCTCTGGCTCGGAGCGAACGTCAGCCGCATCGGAAATGACGCCGGCGACTTCCGCACAGGCCGAAAATTCGGTACTGTCCCCGTCAACGAGGCGTCATCTGGGGAATGTCGAATTACAACCGGAGTTATCCGGGGAATGTCGGCCAAATGTGTCGTTGACGAAAGATAACTTCTCACGCAACGGTTGCGCGTGCGTCCGGGCGATTGATCAAGCCACAATCGCAAAATTTCGGGGGGCTACAATGATCCAAATTCTCCACACCTTAGCTTGGCGCCGTGGCGCGGTCGTCGCTGTAGTCACGAATGTGCTCGCGGGCTTCGTGGCACCAGCCGACGCGGCAACCGAGACCGTGCTCCATTCCTTCCAGAACAACGGTACTGACGGCGTCAGTCCGGCGGCAAGGCCGATCAACGTCAGTGGCACGCTGTACGGCACGACCCAGGTCGGCGGCACCAACAGCGATGGCGCAATCTTCTCGATCGACCCGACAACCGGTGCCGAGACGGCCCTCTATAGCTTTCAGAACAACGGTTTGGATGGGATCTCCCCAGTGGCAAACCTGATCAAGGTCAAGGGCACGTTGTACGGAACTACCTACGGCGGTGGCACCAGCGGCGCGGGCACAGTCTTTTCGATCACGCCCGGAGGCAAGGAGAACGTGCTCTATTCCTTCCAGAACAATGGAACTGACAGCTTCAGCCCGGAGGCGGGCCTGATCAGCGTCGGTGGCAAGCTGTATGGAACGACCATCGGAGGTGGCACCCATGGTGGGGGCGGCACAGTCTTCTCGATCACGCCTCGTGGCGAGGAGAGCGTGCTCCATTCCTTCGGGAATGGTACTGACGGCGCCGAGCCACGGGCGAGCCTGATTGACGTCAACGGTACGTTGTATGGAACGACCTACGCCGGCGGCGTCAACCACGCAGGCACAATCTTCTCGATCACGCCTCTTGGCAAGGAGCGCGTGTTCTACGCCTTCAAGAACAACGGCAGCGACGGCGTCAGCCCCGTGGCAAGCCTGATCAACATCGCTGGCACGCTGTATGGAACGACCGAGGTCGGTGGCACCAACAACGCTGGCACCGTGTTCTCGATTACATCGGGCGGAAAGGAGAAGGTGCTCTATTCCTTCCAGAACAACGGCTCTGACGGCTTCAAACCTGTTGCAAGCCTGCTCAACGTCGGTGGCAAGCTGTACGGGACAACGTTCGAAGGCGGCGGTACGGGCTGCGGCGGCCCTGGCTGTGGCACAGTCTTCTCGATCACGTCTCGTGGCAAGGAGAGCGTGCTCCATTCTTTCCAGTCCGACGGCGCTGACGGCATCAATCCAGTCGCAAGCCTGATCAATGTCAGTGGCACGCTGTATGGAACGACCTACGCCGGCGGCACCAACGGCGATGGCACAGTTTTTTCAATCACGCCCTAGGCAGATCGGCTCGGGATGGCGCCGGCAGTCTATGCGAGCGATAGTTCTCGATCGTCGCGGGTGGTAGAGCTTTTCACCCTCGGTTCCTCGAAGGCCGCATTCGGCAGCTTGAAATCCGAGTTTCAGAGCGACACGAGTATCCGCAATATTTTCAGTATAAGCGCTGACGATCCTATTCCGGATGATTATCGTACATTCTTAGATTTTAGACGCATACGAGTTTTCTCTATCGGGATACCCCACTCAAACAACTCCGCCGTGCCGAGAAGAACAAAATGATACACCAGCTGAGGTTCTGATTTTGCAGGCTTTGGTTGGTGGGCGCGGCATGGATTGAACATGCGACCCCTCCCGTGTGAAGGGAGTGCTCTCCCGCTGAGCTACGCGCCCTGACCAAGGGAGGGCGCTCTACAGCGGAGCGGCGGAAGGGTCAAGCATGCCCTTCGTCTCCGCCGCGCGCCGCTCGACAAGCTGGCTCGCGATCATGGATTTCTGCCAGATTTTGCGGCCGAGATTGCTCGTCAGATCCTCGATCTCGTTCACCGCCGCGGCGACCTCGCGGTCCTGCGTGCGCCCCGCATAGATCGCGGCGAGCTTGGCGATCAGGGCCAGCATTTCCGAACAATATTCAAGATAGCGCGACAGCTCGAACTCGCTCATGTGGCGCTTCGGCGAATCGGCGGTGTCGGTACCGGCGCCGAGCACGACCGTCGGGTCCTTGGTCAACTGATGCATGTCGACGATGTGGGCGAGCGAACGGAACTCGTAGAGATGCGCGAGCACGCGCCGTCTTTTCCAGCGCTGCTCGAGCGTGAGCACGAACCAGATGGCGCCGAAGGCGAGCAACAGCAGGTTGACAATGGAATTGATCCCCTGCGCCACCTGCACCGGGTCCTCGCGCACGAGTATCCTTCCCCAATCCATGAGAACGCCCACATAGATCTGAACCGCGACCGCCGCGATCACCACGACCACGGCAAGCAGACGGAAGGGAAGGATGGGCCGCGCCAGCTCGGCCTCGCGCGCGGCGGTCAGCCGGGCGGCGGCGGCGAGGCTCCCGCAAACCGAGGAGAGGCCCGAACCGGGAAAACGCTCCGCGATGCGCGCCCGCAGCTTCTCCACCGTTTCGACGACCTTGGATGTGTCGAGAACGCGGGCACCCGGGGCGGGTTGAGAGGTCATCCGTCGTAACTACGCGATTCGGACTCATCCTTCGACAAGCTCAGGATGAGGTTCTCCTATTGTTACCCTCATGGTGAGCCTGTCGAACCATGAAGTATCCTCATCACAAGCTTTGGCAATTCGGTGAAGTCGGCCGCCACGGCATCGGCGCCCAGCGTCTCCACGGGATCGGGCGTGTAGCCGTAAGGCAGAAGAATAACGGGCACCATGGCCGCGCGCGCGGTCAGGACGTCGGTGGTGCTGTCGCCGATCATGATCGCGCCCGCGCCGACACCGCCCAGTTCGTCCACGACGTGATGGAACACGCGCGCGTCGGGTTTCACGTGGGATAAGCGCCCCGCGCCATGGATGGCGGCGAAAAAGCGCGACAGGCCCAAGGCATCGAGAAGAGGCACGGTCAATTCCTGCGGTTTGTTGGTGAGCACACCGAGACGCGCGCCGGATGCCGCGAACTCGCCGAGTGTCGCCTCGACGCCCGGATAGGGCCGGCTCTCATCGGAGATGTGGGCGCGGTAATGGACGATGAAAGCGTCGGTCAGCTCTTCGGTCCGCGCTTCGGGAAGACGGGCACCCGTGCGGGCGAGCGCTTCGGCCAGCATGGCGCGCGCTCCGCGGCCGACGAGATGGCGCAAATCGCCCATTTCCATCGGCCTGCGATCGTCGCCTCGCAGAACCGCGTTCAGTGCGCCCAGAATGTCCGGCGCGGTATCGACCAGCGTGCCGTCGAGGTCGAAGACGAGGGCCGGGGAGGGATTCATGAATGCTTGTATCACGCCAGGTTAGCATGGGCGCGCAAAGGAGATACCGGGCAATAAATGGTTGCAAATCGTCATTGTGCCGCGATGGGTCCACGCGTTATCGCCAGTGGTATGATGGTGGCGATGCGAGATAACCCCCCATGACCTCTGTTGCCGGAATCATCCTGGCGGCGGGACAGGGCACGCGGATGAAATCCGCGCGGCCCAAGGTGATGCACGAGGTCGCGGGCCGGCCGATCCTTGGCCATGTGATGGCGGCGATGCGCGGCGCCGGGATCGAACGCATCGTGGTGGTGACCTCGCCCGACGCCGAAGAGGTGCGCACCTACGCGAAGCGCGAAGGCGGAGAATGGGCGATCCAGGCGCAGCAGCTCGGCACCGGCCACGCCGCAAATGCCGCGCGGGACAGTCTCCAGGGTTTTACAGGGGTCGTCGTGACCACCTATGGCGACATGCCGCTGGTGACGCGGAAATGTTTCGAAGCCTCGCTCGCCGCGCGCGAAAAGACCGGGCTTTCGCTGGTCGCCTTCCAGGCAGCGGACCCGTCGCCATACGGGCGCGTGATTCTGAAGGCCGACAACCTTGTCGACCGTATCGTCGAACAGAAAGATGCGACGGAAGGCGAGCGTGCCTGCACCCTTTGCAACGCCGGCATCTTCGCCGCAGATGCAACGAATTTTTTCCGCTGGACCGGCGCCCTCGGGAACGCCAACGCGCAGCGCGAATATTATCTTTCGGACGTGCCGCTGCTCGCGAAGCGGGAAGGCGTCTTGTGCGCCGTTGCCGAAGTGAATGAAGAAGAGGTCATGGGGGTCAACAGCCGCAAGGAGCTTGCGCACGCCGAAAGGGCGATGCAGATGCGCTTGCGCGCCGCCGCGCTGGACGGAGGAGTTACGCTGTGCGATCCCGCCACCGTGCATTTTTCGTATGATACGGTTCTCGAAGCCGATGTTGAGGTCGAGCCCCATGTTGTGTTCGGGCCCGGCGTCATCGTCCGCAGCGGCGCGAGAATTCGCGCTCTCTCGCATCTCGAGGGCGCCGAAGTGGGGCGCGGCGCGATCATCGGCCCCTATGCGCGGCTGCGGCCCGGAACCCGGCTCGGCGAGCGCGTGCATATCGGCAATTTCGTCGAGGTGAAGAACTCGCATGTGGGCGAGGGCGCGAAGGCCAATCACCTGACCTATCTGGGCGATGCGACCGTGGGCGCGGGCGCGAATATCGGCGCGGGCACGATCACCTGCAATTACGACGGCTTCGACAAGCACCGCACCGAAATCGGCGCCGGCGCCTTTATCGGTTCGGATACGGCTCTGGTGGCGCCGGTGCGCGTCGAAGCGGGCGCCTATATCGGTGCGGGCAGCGTTATCACCAGGGATGTCGCGGCGGATGCGCTTGTGGTCGTGCGCGCGGCACGGGTGGAAAAGCTGGGCTGGGCGGAGAAGTTCCGTACACGGAAAAAAGCGGAGAAAGCAAAGAGGGACGGGAGCGAATAAGATGTGCGGCATCGTCGGTATAGCGGGGGGAGAGGATGCGGCACCCGTCATTCTGGAGGCGCTCACGCGGCTCGAATATCGCGGCTACGATTCGGCCGGGATAGCGACGGTGTCGGGCGGGCATATCGAGCGGCGGCGCGCCGCCGGCAAGCTCGGCAATCTCGCCGCCGTGCTGCAGGCGCATCCGCTGTCCGGTCGCACGGGGATCGGCCACACGCGCTGGGCTACCCATGGCGCGCCAACCGAATCGAATGCGCATCCCCATGCCTCGGCGCGCGTGGCGCTCGTCCACAACGGCATCATCGAGAATTTCCGCGAGCTGCGCGACGAGCTCTCCGCCAAGGGTCACCATTTCGATTCCGAGACCGACACAGAGGTCGCCGTCCATCTCCTCACCGATTATCTCGAACAGGGGCAGGATGCCGCCCGCGCCGCCATTGGTACGGTGCAACGACTGACCGGCGCCTATGCGCTTGCCATGATCTTCGAAGGCGAGGAATCGCTCGTCATCGGCGCACGCAAGGGCAGCCCGCTAGCCGTCGGCTATGGCGAGAAGGAATCCTATCTGGGCTCCGATGCCTTCGCGCTGGCGCCGTTCACCAACCGCATCTGCTACCTCGAGGACGGTGATGTAGCGGTGCTGCGAGGGCCCGAGGTTTCGATCTTCGACGCGGAGGGCCGCCCCGCCAACCGCGAAATCCGCGTCGTCAGCGGCACCGAGGGCCTGGTCGACAAGGGTGGCTTCCGCCACTTCATGGCCAAGGAGATTCACGAGCAGCCGGAAGTGATCGCGCACACGCTCGCCCACTATCTCGATCCGGCGGGGCCCCGTGTCGCGCTACCCGATGCCCGCGTAACAGAGACACTCGCGCGCGCCGGCCGGCTCACGATCTCGGCGTGCGGCACCGCTTTCTACGCCGGGCTCGTCGGCAAATACTGGTTCGAGCGGCTGGCCCGCCTCGGCGTCGACGTCGATGTCGCCTCGGAACTGCGCTATCGCGAGCCCGTCTATGCGAAAAAGGGCGCCGCGCTCTTCATCTCGCAATCGGGCGAGACCGCCGACACGCTGGCGGCGCTCCGGCATGCGAAAACGAACGGGCAGACCACGCTCGCCATCGTCAACGTGCCCGAAAGCTCGATCGCGCGCGAAGCCGACATCGTGCTGCCGACTTTCGCCGGGCCGGAGATCGGCGTCGCCTCCACCAAGGCTTTCACCTGTCAGCTCGCGGTGCTCGCCGCACTGGCGATCGGCGCGGGTCGGGCGCGCAAGGTGATGGGCGCGGAAGCGGAGCGGCGGTTGTGCGTGGCGCTGCTCGAAACGCCCCGTCACGTCGTCGAATTCCTGAAGCAGGAGCCGGCTGTCGAAGCGCTCGGGCAGGAGATCGCCGAGGCGCGAGACGTACTCTATCTTGGGCGCGGCCTCAGCTATCCGCTCGCGCTCGAGGGCGCCCTGAAGCTCAAGGAAATCTCCTACATCCATGCGGAAGGCTACGCGGCGGGCGAGATGAAGCATGGGCCCATTGCGCTGATCGATCCGAGCGTGCCGGTGATCGTGCTGGCGCCGTTCGACGCGCTGTTCGAGAAGACCGTTTCGAACATGCAGGAAGTGATGGCGCGGGGAGGGCGCGTGGTGCTGATTTCTGACTCGGAGGGGCTTGCCAAGGCCGGCCGCGACGCGTGGGCGAAGATTGTTCTGCCGGCGGTCGATCCGCTGCTGACGCCGCTCGTCAGCGCGGTTCCGGTGCAGCTTCTTGCCTATCACACCGCTGTCGCCAAAGGCACCGATGTCGACCAGCCCCGCAACTTGGCCAAGAGCGTGACGGTGGAATGAAGGTGTTTGCGAAG
>DASXMF010000102.1:0-1626 GCA_036495845.1 Rhizomicrobium sp. | reverse complement strand
CTCATGCGAATGCCCACGCTTTTGCACTTCCATTTCGGAGAAGAGCATGGCGGGAGCGACGGCGGAAACCGGAACGCTGCCGCTTTCCGCGCCGCAGACACCATTGAAGACGTGCTGCTGGTCGCCGGTGGTCATGATGCGGGTTAGCGCGGCTAGCGGCGTGCCGACAATGTCGACGCCGCGAACCAATTCGTCGGGACGTCCGTCGGCGTACACGCGATAGACCACAACGGGCAGAACCTGGAAGGCTTGCGGAAGCTGACGCGTGGTGAGCGTGAAGCCGCCTTGAATATCGTCGAAGTAGAGGCCGTAGGGCTTGCCCTGGCGCTTCACTTCATCGATTAATTTTTGGCGTAATTGGGCCTCCGGAACAGTCTGCGTCGAAGTGACAATCAAATTTCCCTGGCGGCCGGTGGGCATCAGGCCGGGTTGATTGCGGCCGTGGCCATTGGAGACGCCAAAATTCTTGATGGGCATGCGGGACATCAGGAAATTTTTGAGCACGCCGTTCTGGATGACTTCGACGCGCTGCGCCGGGGAGCCTTCGTTGTCGTAGTCGTAGGAGCCGGCGAGCTTCACTCCGGCAAGTTCATGAATGGTGGGATCGTCAGCGACGCTGAGAAATTTCGGAAGGACTTCCTGGTCTACTTTTTTGGTAAAGGTTTGTCCTTCGTCTTCATCGCGCTGGCGATGACCCTCGAGGCGGTGGCCGAGGACTTCATGGAAGAAAACGGCGGCGGCGCGGCCGCTAAGGAGCGCGGGACCGTCGTATGGCTCGGCGGCGGGAGCTTTGCGCAGATCCTTCAGATCTTCGGCGATTTTGTCGATCTTGCCGGTGAGTTCGGTCTCACTGGGAAGGCCCGCGGCGGAAGGCGCTTGGAAGGTTTCGACGCGAATCAATTCCATTCCGTCGTCGGCGCGCGTTTCCGCTTCCATGATCAGGCGCGTGCTGGCGCTTGGGGAGGCGATAGCGGCGCCTTCGCTGGAGACGAGGCGCGCATTGGAAGCTTGCGCTTGCAGGACGACGGTTGCGAAATAGACGCCGGGATATTTACGGAAGGCGCCGGAGAGCCGGCGAATCTCGCCTTCCCATGCGGCGCGATCGAATCCTTGCACGTTCAGCGTAGTACCCGTATGCGTTTGCGGAGCTTCTTTTGAGAAATCGGGAGATTTGTCCTCTTCTTCAGCGCGCACGGCGGTGTTGGTCTTGACGTTTAGGAAGGCGGGGGCGGCGCGCTTGTACTCGCGATCGGTGAGGTCCCACAGGACGCGAGAGATGGCGTCGGGATTATCGCCGAGGGGGAGCGTGCCGGAGGTCATGCCACTGGCGCGACTTTGCCCGTGCGTGTTGTCCAGGGCGGGCGAACCGACGCGCATTACCACGTCCGCTTGGCGGCGCTGGAGGGCAGCGTCGGTGAGCAAGCTGCCGTAGGATCCGACGATGAAGACAATGTCCTGATCATTGACCGTGTAGCTGAGGAAATAGGGAGACGGATCCGCTTTCGCGAGAGACGCGGTGGCGCGAGAAAGCTCGCCTTGCATCACCTTCAGAACGGAATCGGGAGCTTTTGCGGGCTGCGTCTTCGTGGATGCGGAATTTTCCGCTGGCGCGGCGGAAATGACCGG
>DASXMF010000101.1:0-3010 GCA_036495845.1 Rhizomicrobium sp. | reverse complement strand
GTCGAGAGCCCGAGCAACGCCGTCGGGAAATTGATCGACGAGGAAAATGTCCGCCGGGAAGAGAAGCCGCCTTGGGGTTGTTGAAACGCTTGCTCGAGGTCATGCGAGGAGGCGGCGCATTCAGCCTGATCCCATCATCCGCCGGCCGGCGCCACTCCTCCGGATGGACTAGTCAGGAAGCCCCGTTGAAAAGACGCAATTCCACCCGCTTCGCCACGATCATTCAGAGCGCGACTTGGGACAAGGTGGAGGCGCGCGCGCAAGCGGGGTCATGACGTGTCGTCAGACATTGCGGATTGAGCATAACAGGGATTTGCCGCGCCGCTGTTCGCGATGCGGAACGATCCCTCGTCTCACTCACTCCATTCTCGATTCCCGGCGAGGCAACACGGTTCGCCTCTACCGGTGCGAGAGCTGCGGCGCCCTGCTTTGGGACGACGGATCGGAATCATGCGGGAACGTATCGGCGGATCGGATCGGCAACTCGGGGATGTCCGGGGATTGAAAGGTGAACTGACAGCGCGGGAGACGTTGGAAGTTGGTCGGGTGGAGATACCGCCTCAGGCCCGAGGGGTATGGCCTGATGAACCGGAAGCCGGAGGCTTTGGCCCCCGGCTTTCGGGCCGCGAAAGCCATCAGAGGAGTGAGTGTCATGCGAGGACAGAACGTTGCGGCAAGGCTCTTCGATGCGAAGTCTTTTGATTCAGGTCAGCTCGAAGGCGATATCCGCGACGCGGTTCAACAAAGGCCGCCGCATATTCAGGCGGTCGAAATTGTGCCACGGCCGGCGGAGCCGGAGCTTCCGGACTATGTCAGCCATCGTGACGACGTCAGCGAGATCGGCAAGCTCTCGGCCGAAGCCATGGCTTCCATGCTCAAGGACATCAAGGCCACGACGACGCGTTATCGCCAGGAAGGCAAGCCGATCTTTAACGAAATCGAATTCTGCTCCAGCGCAACCGACGAAGTCCGCAAGCTGTGTGAGGCCTTCCGCGACGAGATCGCCGCCAAGACCGCCGAGGGCGCGAGTTGATCGTCTACTTGGCGGTGCCCTACCTCCTGGCTGCGGCACCGCTTGTCATCGTGCTGCTCTCGATCCTGGTCGGCAGCTGCACGATGACGCGGCCCGGCGGCGAGCCGATGGACCGGGCGCAGTTTTATTCGCAGGCGGACAGCCGGGCCGGCGAGGAACTGGTCAGGGAGCTTAATCGGCGCGCAGCGCGCGAGGAGCTGCAACACACCATGGAAGAGGCGCAGCGATGATCTGTGAGTGTTGCCGACGCGACGTCGACCATGTCAGGAGTTCGTTCTGGCACGCCGAGGCCCGAATCTGCCGGGAGTGCCTCGCGCAATGGTGTGACGGCGATAATGACGAGATCGGCGCGGATGCCGCGAGCGTCGGAAGCTATGTGCGCCTCCGGCATGGTCTTCCCCCGCTCGCGGCAGTCATCATGCTCATCGTGCTCGCGGCAGCGCCGGCGGCTTACGCCTCACGCCACTGTCTCGACTATTCGGAAGCGGGGAGAATCTGGCCGCCGCGCGCGGAAGTGCCGGTCGCGATCGACTCAGGCACTGACGCGGATCCGGTAATGCTTCAACGGCCCGTGTCCGACAGCAGAACCGGGAGATCGACCGATGCGCCGCAGGTCTGATCGAACAGCCGATGGTTCATCGCCCAGATCGCAGCTTGCGTGCGATTATTCGCGCCGATCTTTCTGAAAATCGCTTTGACATGCGCCTTCACGGTCGGCTCGGCGATTTTGAAGAACCGCGCCACATGCTTATTGGAGTCGCCCTGAACAATTCGTTCCAGGATCGCGATCTCCCGCGCGGATAGATTCGACCCCCGCGGATGGTCAGTAACTTCCAGGGGATCGTCGTTCGCGAGCAGGGGCGGCAACCGATCTTCGGGCTTTGGCGCAAGATCGATCGGCCACAAACGCGCGTCGATCAGAATGACTTTGCCGTTGGTCACCGCCTGCAGCGTGCTGACGAGATCCTGCGGGCTGACCGAATTGAAAAGCGCCGCATTGGCGCCGTCGTCGAGCGCATTCGCAAGCGAGCGGGAATTGTTTTCATCGGCGACGGCCACGATGAATGCGAGAGGATATCGGCTTCTGATCTTGCCGCAGATCAGGGCCTGATCCGCGCCGACTGCGACGATGAACAAAACTGGCCGGTCGTAGGGGATCTCCGACAGATCTTCCAGATCAATTGCGCAGCCGTGCGGGCGGAAGCGAGTCTTCGACAGTAAAAGTCGCAAGCCCTCGCGAAAGAGGCCGTCGCTTTGCAGGATATACGTCGGGACTACAGACTCACTCGACATACCTGGGCAGCCGCTCCGATGACGACTCTCACACGTTCTTCAGCATCCCCGCCCTGGCGTGCCAACTTTACTACAGAATACAGAGGGTTGCACATTTAGTAATAACTTAAGATAAGTTTCGCAGTGGATTTAGGGCAGTATCGCTGTCCTGATTTTGTCGCACCACGCAAAGTGCCGGGAAATATTTCCTAATCCCGCATGGACTAGTCCGAATTTTCCAGCGTGCCGACGATGATCGGCGGTCGTTTTTGCCCGAAAGGGGCGCTCGTTCGCGGGTTCATGCATCAGCGATCAGGCGAGGAAGTCGCCGAGAGCCCGGGCAACGTCGTCGGGAAATTGATCGACGAAGAAATGCCCGCCGGGAAGAGAAGCCGCCTTTGGGTTGCTAAAGGGCTTGCGCCATTCCGCCGGGATATCGAACAGCTGCGCCATCTGTCCCGTCGAGCCATAGAAAACCAGCGTTGGACATTCCACGCGGCGTTCGATGTCCGCCGCGTCGCGCTCGAGGTCGATCGAAGCTGCCGCGCGATAATCGGAGCACGATCCGTGGATCATCGCGGGATCGCGCCAGGAGCGGCGATAGTCGGCGAGCATCTCGCGGTCGAAATCGGTGATCCTGGTCGCGCCCCAACCCACAAGGCAGGTCTCGTAGAAGAAGTCGGAATCGTTGCCGATCATCCGTTC
>DASXMF010000100.1:0-62976 GCA_036495845.1 Rhizomicrobium sp. | reverse complement strand
CTTCCCTCTCCCCTTGTGGGAGAGGGGCTGCGCACGATGTCCCCACAACCGCACCGGAGCGGGTGAGGGGTCTACCTCGACTTCACTCCGTTCTTCGGTGCGCGGCGAGGACGCTTCACGCGCGGTTTCGGCGGCGCCTTCACGCCTTCGCCCAGCCTGTAGGTCATCTCGCGCAGATGGCGCATGAAGGCCTGACGGTCGGTCATCGCGGGAAGCCTGTCGAACGGCACCGCGTCGCCGAGGCGGATGTGCAGCTCGCTGCCGATCTTGTCGTGGACCTCCTTGAAGAGGAGCGACAGGCGCAGCGTCATGCTGATATGGCTCGCGAGCTGGAACATGCGGCTGTTCTGTCCCGCGAAGAACACCGGCGCGACCGGCGCCCTGGCCTGACCGATCAGACGCGCGGTGAACGTCTTCCATTCCGTGTCGACGGCGCGCTTGTGCCAGAGCCTCGGAGTAGTCGAAACGCCGCCCGCCGGAAAGACGATCAGGCAGCCTCCGGCAAGAAGGTGCTTCTTCGCCGCGGCGCGCGATTCGACATTGGTCCGGACCGCATGCGGCGACTCGGTGAAATCGATGGGCAGCAGGAACTTGCGCACCTGCTCGGCGCGGGCGAGAACCGAATTCGTCAGCACACGGAAATCCTCGCGCACCCGCGAAACCAGATGGCAGATGACCACGCCATCGAGCACGCCGAAGGGATGATTGGAGACGACGATGAGCGGCCCTTCCTTCGGCCAGCGGGCGAGCACGTCCTCGTTGCAGACGATCTTCAGTTCGAGCCGGCGCACGGCGGCGTCCCAGAAGCTCTCGCCCGGCAGCGGATTGGCGAGGTGGTCGTCGTAGAGCCATTTGAGATAGGGCTGGCCCGACATCCGCTCGATCAGCCGGATCATGAAGCGTTTCAGCCGCGGATCGTCCGGCTCGGCGTAGGAGAAATTGTCGGAGGCGACGTCGCCCATGATTCGGGGAGAATGACAAAAAGCGGGGTGTACGTCAGCAGGGGAAGCGCCGCTTCAGCCAGCCGATCATTGCCTCATTTGTTTCGGTCGGCTTTTCTTGCTGGGTCCAGTGGCCGCAGTTGCGGATGAGGAGCTTCTCCAGATCGGGCACGAACCGTTCCATGCCCTCCGCCATCGCGGGCGCGAGTACCACATCGTCCTCCGCCATGACCATGAGTCCCGGCGCGCGCACGAGCGGCTCGAGCCGCTCCGAAAGCTCCCAATTGCGGGTGATATTGCGGTACCAGTTGATGCCGCCGGTGAAGCCGGTGCGCGTGTAAGTGTCGACGAACACCTTCATCTCCGCGGGATCGAGCAGCACCTCTCCGCCCCACTGGGATTCGTCGGATTGCAGCGCGGCCACGAGTTCGAGATTGCGCTCTTCCTGCGGGCGCTTCGCATAGTCCGCCGCCGTCACCACGTTGCGACGCATGAAGAAGCGGAACGCCTTGCCGACATCGGCGGCCATGATCGCGTCTGCTGCGCCCGGCTTCTGGAAGAAGACCATGTACATGTTGTCGCCGAAGCGCGCACGCATGGCCGCGATCGGATCGACGGGCGGACGAGCGAAGAACGGCGTGTTGACACCGATCACGCCGGCGACGCGCTCCGGATGATAGAGCGGCATCGCCCACACCACGCTGCCGCCCCAATCGTGACCGCAGAACACCGCCTTTTGGATTCCGAGCGCATCGAGCAGACCCGCGAGATCGCCGGTCAGATGCTCCATGTCGTAATCGCCCACGGCCGCAGGCCGCGAAGAACCGCCATAGCCGCGCTGGTCGGGCGCGATCGCCCGATAGCATGCGGCTGCAAGCGCCGGCAATTGATGGCGCCACGAAAACGCCAGCTCCGGAAAGCCGTGACACAGCACGACCGGGAATCCGGTCTTTGGTCCCGCCTCGTGGACGGCCAGATCGATCCCGTTGCTGCGGATCATTGTCGGCGCGGGAAAGTCGATCATCTGATGCTCCTGGATCAAGACATGTTAGCGGGGCTCGGGCTTCATAGCCGACCAGCCGAGTGCGGCCCAACCGGCGAGCAGGGCCAGGCCGCCGACCGGTGTAACGAAGCCGAAGCCATGCACACCGGTCAGCGCGAGGGCGTACAGCGAACCGGGGAAGAGAATGATGCCCGCGAGAAACAGCGCGCAAGCAAACTGCGCCGCTGTCATCTTGGCGTCGCAGAAGGCAAGGGAGGCGAGTCCGATGGCCAGCGCATGAACCATCTGATATCGGGCGCCCGTTTCAAATGCGGAGAGTGCACGTGAATCGATGTGGCCCTCCAGACCGTGGGCGGCGAACGCGCCGGCGGCAACGGAGAGGAAGCCGTTGATGGCGGCAACGAGCAGCCACGGTCTCGCGATCACGCGCAGCCGCAACCTCCGTGGGCGTGTACGCCGGGATGGTGGTCGGCCACCTTCTCGTTGAGGCGCGCGAGTGCGGCCCGGGAGAGTTCCGCGGTCGCGGCGAAATCCACCCGCGTGCGCTCGAGCAGTGGCGCGTCACCCATCAGGTCGAGAGCGGTGAAGGCGAGGGATTTTGCGCCGTCGATCACCGCGGCGTCGCCCCTGTCCGATGCGGCCCAGCGCGCAAATTCCGCGTTGTGAATGATCACGTTGGATGGGGCCACCGCCAGCATCGGATGGATCGAAGGCACGCGGTGGCTGACATTGCCCATGTCCGTCGAGCCCGCGAAGCCCGGTGGAATGGAGGCCACCGGCACCAGCTCGCGTCCGAGGTCCTCGATGTTCTTCGCGAAAGCTTCCGCCATCGGCCAGTTGGTTTTCAGATCCAGGTAATCGCAGGCGCCCCATTTTGTGTCGACGGTGCAGCCCGTCGAAAGGGCAGCCGCCTCGAAGCACGCCTGCACGCGTGTCTTCAGATGGGCGAGGTCGTGCATATCGGCGGCGCGGACATAGAAGCGGCAGGCCGCGCGCTCGGGCACGATATTCGCGGCGAGGCCGCCCTCGGTGATGATGCCGTGGATGCGTTCGCTCTGGCGAATGTGTTGGCGCAACTGCGCGATCGACTGGTAGGCGGTGACGACCGCGTCGAGCGCGTTGAGCCCGCGATAGGGCATCGCGGAGGCGTGCGCCGCGCGACCGAAATAGGTGACCTCGACTTCCGAAATCGCAATGCAGGGCATGGTGACGAGATCGATATTGGCAGGATGGATCATCATCGCCGCGTCCACGCCCTCGAAGGCGCCGGCGCGCGCGACGAGTTCCTTGCCCCCATGACGTTCCTCCGCGGGCGTGCCGAGATAGCGGACGCGGCCCGGAAGATTCGCGCCGAGTTTCGCGAGCGCCAGCGCAGCGCCCAGGCCCGCCGTCGCGATGATGTTGTGCCCGCAGGCATGACCCACGCCCGGAAGCGCATCGTATTCCGAGAGGATGGCGATGACGGGTCCGTTCTTTTTGCCGAACTCGGAGGCATAGGCCGTCTTGACGCCGAACGCTTCGCGCTGGACCGGGAGATCATGGGCTGCGACCGCTTCCGAAAGCCGCGCCGCCGCCTTGAATTCTTCGAGTGCGAGCTCCGGCTCCTGGTGGATCGCGTGACTAAGCCCCAGAAGCTCCGCGCGCATGGCATCGACCGCAGCGGCGACATCCTTCTTCAAAGCCTCGACATTCATGAGCGCTGTTCTCCGGACAGATTGAACCCACAATAGCGGAACCTAGCACGGCCGCGCAAAGGACGCGGCAGCCAGGCGGTGTTCCTGCACTTTGCGCACTACAATTTCGTGCGCCTGCACAGGAGCCTTCGAATTACCCCTGCCATGGCGGCGGGCGTATCTGATAGGCTGTGAACGCTGGAGGAATTGGTGGAGCAGACTTCGCAGTGAGCAACCACCTTAGATTTTGGAGTGGCGTAGCGATGATTTTCGCCAGCTCCATTCTATTGATACCATCTGCGCTCACAGTCCTCGCACCTATTGTCGCAAAGATGATCCCGGGTGCGTTTGCCGTGGTTAAAATGGATACGTTTGCTGCCCAAGAGCTTTCTGCTACAGCGATGCTTGGGGGGGCCGGTGTGGTGGGCGGCTTATGGTTGGCGCGAAGCCGCCGAACTTCAAATTAGGACACTACCGGCAGCCCGGCTATGCAATGCGCACGATCGGTCCCTCAAGAGGGGCGTGCGGAGCTTTTTGAAGTATCCGGGATCTCACCGCCGTCGCTGCTCGTTTGGTGGCGGTATCGCGCCAACCCGCCCCTTCGTCCCTAATTCGCGGTGTGAAGAGTTCGCCCGAGGAATTCTGCGGTCGCGGTGTCCGCCTTGAGCCACGAAGCGTGTCGCAGAAAGCCGTGAATCTCGTCGGGCAGCACAAGCTCTTCGAAGGGCAGGTGGCGCGCCTCAAGACGCCTCGCGAGATCAATGGTCTGCTGAAACGGAACATTCCGGTCGTCGTCGCCCTGGATGAGCAGCACTGGCGATTTCCAGCGGTCGATGCTCGCATCGGGCGATGAGGTCCACGCCATCCTTATCGCCGCGCTTCGGTCGCCCTGTTCGTAGCGCGTCTCGGGCTTGGCGATGTAGTCGGGCAGGTGCGACCAATCGTGCACCCCGTGGAGATCGACGCCCGCCTTGAAGATGTCGGAGTTACGGGCGAGCGCAAGCGCCGTGAGATAACCGCCGTAAGAGCCGCCCCACATACCGATGCGCTGCGGATCGACGCCCGCCTCGTGCTGCAGGAAGTGCGCGCCGGCTACGACGTCCTGGTATTCGGCGGCGCCCGTGGGGCCTGCATGATCGGGCTGATGGAATCTGCGGCCATAGCCGATGCCGAGACGGTAGTTCACCGACAGAACGACGAAACCGTGCGCCGCCAGATACTGATTCACGGCGTAGGCATTGCTGTAATAGTCCATGTAGTGCCAGCCGAGCAGCATCTGCCGCGGCGGACCACCATGCACGAAAATGATCCCTGGCCTGGCGGCGGCTCCGCCCTCGCGCTGGAACAATTGGCCGTGAACGGTCGTGCCGTCGGCGGCCTTGAACACGACCGAAGTGGGCACGACGAGCCTGGCGAGAGGAAAATCGTTGGGCAGCGCGCCGGCGTCGAGCATAGCGCGGTGCGCGCCATCGATTCCGACAATGCCGATTTCCGGCGGCTGCCGGGCCCCGGTCGCGACGAACGCCACACGCTCGCCGCTTGCGGCGACGGGCCGCCATTCGATCGATTCTCCCGAGCTCAGCGCGATCGGAGCGGCGCGGTCCACGGGCACGCGAAACACATGGCGGCGGTCGTCGTCGTTGGCCGCGCTGCCCGTGTTCGCGTCATAGATCATGAATTTTCGATCGCGGCTCTCGCTCACATGCTCGACCATGAAAGCGCCGGGCGTGAGCAACAGCGGTGCGCCGCCCGTCGCCGGTACCGAATAAAGATGCGGCCAATCGTCGAGATAGGCGAGAAAGACGAGTCGATAACCCGCGGCCCAATGAAGATTTGCTTCGCCTTCGACATCGGGATACGAGCCCGACAGCGTATCGGGGCTCGACCAGACGGCACGGCCCTTTCCATCCGCGGCACTGGCGATCCAGATCGACCATGGATGCGGAATCTGATTCAGCAGCGGCTCCGGCGCCCCGCCATTTCCCGGGCGCCGAACAAAGGCGATTTCGCGTCCGTCCGGCGACCACTGCGGCGAGCCGTCGCTGCTCGTGGACGGCGCCAGATAAAGCAACGGCTTGTCCTTTGAAACAAATTCGCCGGTGAAGGCGTGGTCGCCGCGACTGGAAACGAAGGCGAGGCGGGCGCCGTCGGGCGACCAGTGCAGATCGCTGTCCTTCCCGCGGTCGAAGAACAGGCGCGCCCGCTTGCCCTTGCCGTCCAGCGGCGCCGTCCACACCTGATCGTTGTTCGTGTAGGCCAGCACGCCTCGTGCAGAGAGGGCCGGCGTATCGCCGTCCGCGATCTTGACCGGCGCACCACCCGCAAGGGACGCAGCCCAGATCGTCACCTTCTGCTGTTCGGGCGACGCGGTCGGATCAGGTGCGAGATTGCCTTCCGCCGGCCAATTCGCGTCGTGGTCGCCGCCGCGCACATAGACGAGATGCGCGCCGTCGGGTGAAAACGTCAGTTGCGTGATTTCCTGGCCGTCGTCCTGGCTGAAATGCGTCACCTGGCGCGGTCGAAACGAAGGTCCATCCGCGATCCACACATTGCGCACGCCGGCCACATTGCGCACCCAGGCGATGCGGTCGGCACTTTCTGCCGATGTGAGCCCATCGGTGAATGGATAGTGCAGCACATGCTCCATGGTGAAATTCGAAGCGTCCGGTTTCGCCCCAGCAGCGGCAGCCGCTGCCACAACGAACACCATGCAGGCGAGCGCGCGCGAGATCGTCATTTGGATGTTCCTGAATGGAGAATCGCAACGAGCAAGTGCCCGAATTTCACTCAGCCTGCGCGCTCTCGCAAGCTCGACGCATCGCCTGACCTGAGCGCGATGTCCCAGGTGCAGACGAGTCCTTCGCGCCGGTAATCGAAATTCGCATGGCCGAGCGACCTTTCGATCAATTTGGAGCCGAAGCCCTTGCGCTGCGGCGGCGCAACCGGCGGCCCCCCGCTTTCCTGCCAGCGGAGCATCACGCTCGGGGAATTTTCCGCGAGCTGCCAACCGATGTGAACTCGTCCCGTGCTGTTCGACAGGGCGCCGTATTTGACGGCGTTGGTTGCAAGCTCGTGCAGGACCATGGCCAGGAGCTGCGACTTGGGGCCGTCGAGCCACGCGTCACCGGATCCAGACGCCACGATCCGTTTTCGGCTTTG
Organism: Rhizomicrobium sp.; assembly: GCA_036495845.1. Lineage (GTDB taxonomy): Bacteria > Pseudomonadota > Alphaproteobacteria > Micropepsales > Micropepsaceae > Rhizomicrobium. The sequence continues at coordinate 56,200 of DASXMF010000100.1, read as the reverse complement.
CTCTTCAAATGGCTTGAGCGCCTCCGCGATTACGTCGCCCAGCAGGAGTCGGTCCCAGCTCTCCAGCGTTAACAAATCCTGCGCGCATCCCAGCGCATTCAGGCGCGCGCTAAACGCTGCGAGCTCGTCGTTCGACGCACTGCGCAACGTCTGCATCGCCAGTGCCTGCGCCATCGCCAGCGTGTTCTTGACGCGATGCTTCATCTCGTTCAGCAGCAGCATCTGCTTTTGATGCGCCCGCTTGCGTTCCGTGATGTCGCGGGCGATCTTGGATGCACCCACAATTCGCCCATTCGCATTCTTTACCGGCGAGATGCAAAGCGACAGATCGACCAGGCTTCCATCTTTGTGTCGACGAACCGTTTCAAAGTGTTCCACGCGTTCGCCGCGACGGATGCGAGCGAGAATGTCGTCTTCCTCATTGAGGCGTTCTTCGGGAATGAGAACGGTGATGGATTTGCCGACGATTTCATCGGCCCCGTAACCGAACAGCCGCTGGGCGCCGGCATTCCAGCTCGTTATGATTCCGTTGAGGTCCTTGCTGATAATGGCGTCATCGGAAGATTCGACGATGGCCGAGAGGCGCTCCGCATATTCATTCGCACGCTTGCGATCGCCGGTCTCGACCAGCATGTTCACCGCACCGATAAACTGGTCGTCGGAACCGTAGAGCGGTGTAGGGTAGGGGATGAAGGGCACGCGGGTCCCGTTCGGGCGTTCCAGGATCGCTTCCTCGTTGCGGACCGGGCGCCTTTCCCGGATTGCCACCGCCATCGGGCACTCGTCATGCGGCATCGGGCGTCCGTCGGGCCAGAACAGCTTCCATGAGCCACACCACAGGCTCGTTCCCAGAACGGGGCGATGTCCCCAGAGTTGAACGGCCGCTTGATTGTAATAGGTGATCCGCCCTTCGGCGTCGGTGGCGTAGACCGCAGCCGGAAGACTATCGAGGATGTTGCGGTAGGTGTCGTCGCCTCGAGAAAGGAGGACGGCCAGGCGCGAGAAGGATCTGTTCATACCCTTTCGGGCCGCAGAATCTGGGGCTAGATTCATCTCTTCTCTTTGCAGCCGCTTTCTGCGGCCGCCTCCGAACGAGAGCAGCCTCTGTCGTAATGCACAAGTCCCGAAATCGACAGCTCCGCTCCTTTTGGGCGAGCGCCCTCGATGATAACGCGGACTTCATGATTTGGATCACAACAAAAAGTACTCTCATCCCTCGGCAGGCTGCAGGGGGACCCTTTCTCTTATTCTCATGGTGAGCATGCCCGCCTTCGCTGAATCGTGGGCCTCGCAGGCAGGTCGAACCAGAACGGTTTGGCAAAGCGCGAAGCGGAAGTAGATTGGTGCCGAGGATAATCAAAAGCCCGGGATGATGTTTTCCGTTAAGAGCCGCGACGGATTGAACATTGCCTACGAAACGGTCGGGCAGGGCGAGCCCGTCTTGCTGATCCACGGTTTCGCCTCGAGCCGGGCGCAAAACTGGAAGGCGATCGGATGGTACGAGGTTCTGACGGGCGCCGGCCGCAAGGTGATCGCGCTGGATTGCCGGGGCCATGGCCAGAGCGACAAGCCCGACGACCCCGCCTTTTACGATTACCGGAAAATGGCGGACGACGCGCTCTCTGTGCTCGAAGCCGAGGGTGAGGAATCCGTCGATTTGATCGGCTATTCCATGGGCGGACATCTCGGCCTGATCGTAATGATGGAGCATCCCGGCAGGCTCCGGCGGCTGGTGGTGGGCGGGGTCGGCGAGACCTATCTTCACGGCGGGTTCCGCTCGCGCTTTGCCATCGCCGATGCGTTGCTCGAGCCGGACTCGGCACGCATTACCGACCCCGTGCAAAAAACCTTTCGCGCATTTGCGGACCAGCCCGGCAAGGATCGCGTGGCGCTTGCGGCGTGCATGCGCGGAGAGCGCAAGGTCTATTCGGCCGCAGAGCTTTCGCGCTCCACGCGGCCGGCACTTGTTGTTTGCGGGGAAAACGACACGATCAGCGGGCCTGCCGCTCCGCTCGCCGCTGCGCTGCACGACGGACGCGCGGTAACTGTTCCTGGCCGCGATCATATGAGCGCGGTGGGAGACAAGCGAACCAAGGAGGCGGTGCTTGCGTTCCTGGCAGGGTGACCGGGCATCTTACGAATTGCGCTGGGCCTTGTCCTTTTCGTTGGCCGTACGGATTTGGGCGCGGATGCGCTCCCAGTCGGAATCGTGGAGTTTCGACAGCGAAGCGAAATTGCCGCCGGTTGCCAGGTGCAACCCGCCATCGATGGCGATGGTTTGACCGGTCAGATATTCGCAGCCGTCGGCCATGAGAAACATCGCGAGATTGGCGAGTTCCGGCATCTGCCCGACACGTCCCATGGGATTGGCGCCGCTCGAGTCGACGCGCGCGGCAGCATCCGGATTGAGCCGTTCCCAGGCGCCCTTGGTGGGAAAGGGACCGGGCGCGATCGCGTTCAGGCGGATACCGTACGGCGCCCATTCGACGGCGAGTGACTTCGTCATGATGTTGATTCCGGCTTTCGACATCGCCGAAGGCACGGTGTAAGGCCCGCCGTTCCATATCCATGTGGTCAGGATCGAGATGACGCTGGCGTGCGTGCCGCCTTCGATCCAGCGTTTGCCGCAGGCGAGCGTCGTATAGAACGTGCCGCGAAAGACGATATCCGCGATGGCATTGAAACCGCGCGGACTGAGATCCTTGGTCGGGCTGATGAAATTGCCCGCGGCGTTGTTTACGAGCCCGGTGAGCGGTCCCCCGTCGGCCCAAATCTGCGAAACCATATCCTCGACGGCCTCGGGGACGCGGATATCGCAGGGCAAACCCTTCACCTGCGCGCCGGTTTCGCAGGAAATGCGTTTGGCGGTCTCCTCGGCCACGCTCGCGCGCCGCCCGCAGATGTAGACGGCGGAGCCAAGCCTTGCATAAGCCTCGGCCATCACTTCGCCGAGCCCTGTTCCGCCGCCTGTGACGAGTACGCGCTTGCCCGCGAACAGTCCGTCCCGAAACATGTCCATCGACTTCTCCCGGGCGGTCTATCCCGCCCACATCCGATGAAGGTTCGCGATCACGAATTGCAGGCGCGTGCGGTTCTCCCAGCTGACGTTAAAGCCCTCGAGCGCACTCACCTCATTCAGCGTGTAAAGCAGCTCGCGATTCATCTGGTTGGGGATCACGCTCTCCATGAAGGTGAACATGGAAAGCCGCTGTCCGGCCGTCACCGGTGCCACTTCGTGCAGAGTCGTCGAAGGATAGAGGATCATCGAGCCCGGCTCGCCCTTGAAGCGGTGTCGCTCGTTGCCGAGATGGATGGTGAGTTCGCCGCCTTCGTAGCTCGCGGGCTCGCCGATGAAGAGTGTGGCCGAAACGTCGGAGCGCATCGGGCCCGTCGGGAGTTGCAGGAAAGGCGCATCTGCGTGTGGTCCGTAGTTCATACCCGGCTCGTAGCGCGAAAGCAGGGGGGTGGCGACGCGCTTGGGAAACGCGAAATTCCGGATTTCTTCGTGGCGCATGATCGCGGCGCCCGCGATCTGTCCGGCGCGCGCAGCTTCGGGTTGCGCCGTATCCGCCTGCAGATTCTTCTTGGCGAGATTGTGGGGATTGGATTGGCGGCCATCGACGAATTTCAGCAATGCCGCAATCTCGCGAATTTGCGTGACCTCTCCCGCGTTGAGCACGTCCTTGACGAACAGAAACATCGGCCCGCTTTCGACCTCGGCGTCAGAGCATAATATGCGGAGTCCGAAGATACCAACCAGCATCGGCCTTGAACGAGGCGGCGAGACGCAGCGATAGTCGCTTGATGCTCGCGCTCGACGAACCCCGAGAAAACCTGCTGCCGGAGCCTTTTGCAGGCTGGTTTGCCACGCGGGGCTGGCGCCCGCGGACGCATCAGCTCGCCCTTGTGGAGCATGCGCGGCGTGGGGAGTCGGTCCTTCTCGTGGCGCCGACCGGCGGTGGAAAGACGCTCGCCGGCTTTCTCCCGAGCCTGATAGAACTGGCAGCGTTGCCCGCACGGCGCCGGCCTTCGCTTCACACGCTCTATATTTCCCCGCTCAAGGCATTGGCCGTCGATGTTTCGCGCAACCTCGAAATGCCGGTTGCCGAGATGGGATTGGCCGTCCGGATCGAGACGCGGACCGGCGACACCCCGCCGGCGCGGCGTCTGCGCCAGCGCCATAGCCCGCCTGATTTCCTGCTGACCACGCCGGAGCAGTTCGCGCTGCTTCTCGCCTCGCGCGAGGCGGAGCGGCTGTTCTCGGGCGTCCGCGCCGTTGTGCTCGACGAGTTGCATGCAATCTACAACGCGAAGCGCGGCGATCTACTCGCGCTCGGACTGGCGCGTCTCGCACGTGTCGCGCCCGCCCATCGCCGCATCGGGTTGTCGGCAACAGTTGCCGATCCCTCGCCACTTCAGCGTTATCTGGTGCCGCAGCTTCCGAACGACGAACGGCTCGCCCGCCTCGTCATGGGAGCCGCGGGGGCAAGGCCGGAAGTGTCGATCAGCGCTTCCGACGCCTACGTGCCGTGGGCGGGGCACCTCGCCATTCATGCGATGCCGGATGTGATGAATGCGATTCGCTTGTCCAAAACGGCGCTCGTCTTTGTCAATACACGCAGCCAGGCCGAGCGCACTTTTCAAAACCTGTGGCAGCTCAACGAGGAAAATCTGCCCATCGCGCTTCATCACGGCTCGCTCGCGCCACAGCAGCGGCGCAAGGTGGAGGCCGCGATGACGCGCGGCGAGCTGCGCGCCGTCGTGTGCACCTCGACGCTCGACCTCGGTATCGATTGGGGCTCAGTCGACCGCGTCATCTGTATCGGCGCGCCGAAGGGCGCGGCGCGGCTCGTGCAGAGAATTGGCCGCGCCAATCACCGGCTTGACGAGCCGTCGCGGGCGCTGCTGGTGCCGGCAAACCGTTTCGAAGTACTCGAATGCGAGGCTGCGCGCGACGCGGTCCTGGCCGGCGAGCTGGACGGTGAAGAACAGCGCAAGGGCGGACTCGACGTGCTCGCCCAGCATGTCATGGGTATCGCTTGCGCTGCGCCTTTCAGTGCCGATGCGCTTTACGAGGAGATCGTTTCTGCGGCGACGTATCACGCGCTTTCGCGCAAGGATTTCGACGATGTCATCGATTTCGTCGCCACCGGCGGATACGCGCTCAAGAGCTATGACCGCTTTGCAAAGCTCCGGCGCACGCCGGAAGGATTATGGCGGCTCGCCCATCCACGGCTCGCCCAAACATACCGGCTGAACGTGGGGGTCATCATCGAGGAGCCGATGCTCGACGTACGCCTGCAGGCGAGGGGCAGACCCGCGGGCGCGGGCGGACGCGTGCTCGGCAGGCTCGAAGAATACTTCCTCGAGCAGCTGGTGCCGGGCGACACTTTCGTTTTTGCCGGCCAGGTGCTCGCGTTCCGCGGCATTCGCGAGACATCGGCCTACGTTTCGAAGAGCAGTGAGACGGAAGCGCATATCCCTTCCTACATGGGTGGCAAGTTTCCGCTTTCGACCTTTCTCGCAGGCCGCGTTCGCGAGATGCTGGCCGATCCGCGCGCCTGGGGCCGACTGCCTGTTCCTGTCCACGAATGGCTGCGTATACAAGAATGGCGCTCGCTCGTTCCCGGTCCGCACCAGTTGCTGGTCGAGACCTTTCCCCGCGGCTCGCGCGAATTCCTCGTCTGCTATCCCTTCGAGGGGCGGCTGGCACACCAGACGCTCGGCATGCTGCTCACGCGCCGACTCGAACGGCTCAAAATGCGCCCGCTCGGCTTCTCCGCGAACGAATATGCGCTGGCGATCTGGGGCCTGCGCGACATGGGCGGTCTCGACATGGCGAAATTGTTCGACGAGGACATGCTGGGCGACGATCTCGATGCCTGGCTCGCGGAGTCCGCGCTCTACAAGCGCACTTTCCGCAATTGCGCGATCATCGCCGGTCTCATCCAGCGCCGCCAACCCGGGACCGAGAAGACCGGGCGGCAGGTGACGTTCTCTTCCGACCTGATCTATGACGTCTTGCGCGCCCACGAGCCGGATCACGTCCTCCTGCGCGCCACCACCCTTGATGCGGCGACGGGACTGCTCGACATTACGCGACTCGGCCGCATGCTAGCGCGGGTAAAGGGACAGATCGTCCTGAACTGTCTGGACCGCGTCTCGCCGCTCGCAGTGCCGGCGCTGCTCGAGATCAGCAAGGAGATGGTCGCGGGCGAGGCCCACGAAGAGCTGCTACACGAGGCAGAGGAAGAACTCGTGAAGGAGGCAATGCGGCTTGAGTGACGTGTTTGTGGAAGTGAATGGCGAGACGCTGCTTCTCGACGCCGCGGGCGCGCTCTATTGGCCGGCCGAACGGACGCTCGTGTTCTCCGACCTGCATCTCGAGAAAGGCTCGTCCTACGCGCGTAGCGGGCAGTTACTCCCGCCCTACGATACGCGCGAGACGCTCCAGCGGATGGAAGTGCAGTGCGCACGTCATACGCCCGTGCGCGTGATTGCCTTGGGCGATTCTTTCCACGACCGCGGCGCGCCCGATCGGCTCGACGTAGGTGAACGCGCGATTCTCTCTCGCCTCGGCCGATCGGCGGAATGGATATGGATTGCCGGGAATCACGATCCGGCGCCGCCGCGCTGGCTCGGCGGAAGCATCCGCGAAGAAGTCGCCATTGGCGGCCTCGTTTTTCGCCATGAGCCGTCGTCGTGTGCGGCCGGAGAAATCGCCGGACATCTTCATCCGTGCAAGAGTCTCGTGCGACTGGGGCGAAGCCTCCGGCGGCGCTGTTTTGTCTCCGATCGCAAGCGTCTCGTGATGCCCGCCTTCGGCGCCTATGCGGGCGGCCTCGATGTCCGCGACCGCGCCGTGCGCATGCTCTTCGGTGAAACCTTTCTCGCCTACCTTCTCGGTGCGCGCCGGGTCTACGCGGTCGCGGGGTGAGAAGCATTTCTGATTTCGGGACGCTTGGCGTGGAACAATAAGCGTAAGTTCCGCGTGGACCAAGAGCTTGCTCCAACTTCGGTTCCACCGGGCGCAGTCAAGTGCGGAACGCTGGCGGCGCAAGACGCGTTTTTTCCCACGATACCCTTGAGGAGCAAGCAAATGGCAAACGAGTCAGGCGGCGGTGGCGGCACTTCTGTCCTCGCGTTCATTCTCGGCGGCGCGATCGTGATCATCGCAGTGCTGGGCTTCTTTTTCTACAATGGCCATCACGGCGGTGAAACACACCCCATCAACGTTACCGAGAACGTAAGGCATTAGATTCCGAGGCAATAGTCCGTTTTGGCCCGACCCCTCGGTCCGTGCGAGGCGCGACCGGAGTACGTCTGTTGCCTGGCTGCGCTGGCCAATTGAGGAAACAATGAGAACTTTGGAAATCATCATCGCTTTGGTCGTTGCCGGGGTCGCTTTCGTCTTTCTAAAACTCGTTGGGATTGTGCTTCATATCGCAATAATCGGCGCGGCGGTCGGTCTCATTGTCGGGTTCGCATTTGCGCGCGCTTTCCGGAAAGACTGACGGATCGGTGCTATCGGCGCACGCGCAAAGACGCCGGCAATGCGCCGGCCGGCGTCTTGCGTTTCTTGCATTGATCGGTCCGCTTACCAGTCGCGCGGCACTTTGTAATAGGTATACGATGTCTCCCGGATTCTTCCGATCTGGCCGTCGTGCTTTGTCAAATCGTTCAATTCATATGCCGGGGCCTTTTCGAGAACATCTTTTGACATTGGCACTATATAGCCACCACGATTACTGTCGTAATCGAGCATCGACCACGGCACCGGATAGAATTTTTCTCCGATCCCTAGCACACCGCCGAAACCGAGCGCGGCGAACAGGATATGGTCGCTCTTCTTGTCCAGGACGACGTCTTCGACCTCGCCGATTTTCTCGCCAGAGGGGTTGTACACTGCTGTCCCTTTGACTTTTGAGGCCAGGATTGCACTGGTGTGTCCGCTTGCAGTCGTCATCGCGATTCTCCTTTGCGCTTCGCGAAATCAACGGACGCGGCGGACACTTTGTTCCTGCTGGACCGTACACGTGCCTGGTTGCACAAATCTTCGGAGGGTAAGTGCGTCACACCAATGTGGGCGACACGCACAAATCTGTACTTATTCGTCGGGCAGGGGATCGTGTTGTTGAATGTGATCGCAGATGGCTACCAGGTCGCGGGTATCCACCGGCTCTCCGCATTTGAAGCACGCGACGACAAATGGCGTTCGGGACCCCGGCTCCGATTGGAGCCCTTTCGCGGCTTTCGTATCGTGCGGCTTGTCCATGGTTCGAGAACGCGCAGACAAAAAAATGGCTCGCCCAATCGGACTTATTTCTGAATACGGACGCGTTGATGGGCCCGGTCGGCGCGGGCGTTTCGAAAGGAGAAGTTTAGGACCGAAGCCCTGACGCTCTCGTTCGGCAATGGTCCGCGGGCCGAACCCGCACCCTGGTGGAACACTCCATTACCCTCTCCAGCAGGCGCGGGCCTCGGGGGAACCGCTTGTCATGCCGCGGATTTTCCGACTGTTGGCCAGGCGAGCTGCAATTTTGGAATTCACTGAGAAATGCGAGATTCCCCTTGATTCCAGGCTGGCGGCGGAGACCGCGGGGCTGGTGTACTGTCCCGACGATGCTCCCGGAATTTCGCGGCGCCGCCGAGGCAAGGGGTTTGTCTATGTCGGACCCGATGGGAAGATTGTGAAGGACGCGCAGATTCTGGCACAGATCAGGCAGATCGCCATTCCGCCCGCCTGGACCGATGTCTGGATTTCTACCAACGCGAACGGTCATCTTGCTGCCACGGGGCGCGATGCGCGCGGTCGCAAGCAGTACCGCTACAATCCTCAATTCACACAGGTTCGCGATGCAGCGAAATTCGGTCATCTGACCGTCTTTGCGAGAGGATTGCCGCAGTTGCGCCGGATCGTCGCCAGCCATTTGGCTCTTAAAGGCCTCCCGCGCGAGAAGGTTCTGGCGACGGTTGTGCGCCTGCTCGAGCTCACCAGCAGCCGCATCGGCAACCAGTCTTACGCCGACGACAACAACAGTTATGGGCTTTCCACCCTGCGAAACAAGCACGTACGCGTGAGGGGATCGGAGCTGAAATTCTTGTTCCCCGGCAAAGGCGGCAAGATCTGGCGCTTCAGCATCAATAGCAGGCGCGTAGCGAAAGTGATCCGCGCCTGCCAGGAGCTGCCGGGCCAGCAGCTCTTCGAATATCGGGACGAGGAGGGCAAGATATGCAAAATCGGGTCGGCTGATGTGAACGACTACCTGAGGGCGATCGTGGGGACCGGGGTGACCGCCAAGGATTTCCGTACCTGGGCGGGAACGGTCGAGGCCGCGCTGGTACTCAATGGCTTGGCGGCCCGCCACAAGCAGCCCACGAAAGCAGATGTCCGTGCAGCATTCGATGGCGCCGCCAGGCGCCTCGCCAACACGGCCGCGATTTGCCGGAAATGTTATGTGCATCCCGATGTAATTGAGTCCTATGAAACCGGCAATTTCCTGCTCTCATTTCCCCACCGCAAATCCCGGGGCCGGTTTGCATTGACGAACGAAGAAACGGCAGTGCTTCGATTTATCGAATCTTGCAGGCGCAAAGGGCGCCGCTAAGTCCCACGACCCCGGCGGGGTCCGCGCTCCGGCACAATCCTGATTAGATTCAATTGTTAGCCGTTGCCTGCGGCAGATGTGATGTCCGTCGTATCCTGGTTCCGGACAATCGCAACTTGACGGGACGTGTTCCGGCGCTCCGCGCGCATAGATGGAACTATTCCGCACAACATGACGTTCTTGTGAGCAACGATTCCGTAGGGAGATAGCAATGAATGGCCTGATCTACCTAGTCGGGCTGGTCGTAGTCATCCTTTTCATCCTGTCCCTATTGGGCTTGCGATGATTTAGCGCAGTTCGGGAGTTGGACATGGCAGTGATCGAGGAACGTTCAGTCGTAGCTGACGGACTCCAAGCCGAGGTATTCTGGAGCGCCGTAACAGCGGGGGCCATTGCGACCGCAGCCCTCTCGTTTGTGCTCATTGCTTTTGGAAGCGCGATTGGCCTCGCGCTCGTTTCAGCATCGCCCACCTGGCGCGATTCATCTGCCATGTTGTGGATGTTGTCGGGCACTTTTCTGGTCTTCACAGCTCTGGTGAGTTCCGGACTTGGTGGATATATCGCCGGCCGAATGCGCGGGCGGCTCCCCGGGATGGCCGCCGGGGACATGGTGGAGTTCCATGACGGAATGCATGGACTTCTTTCCTGGGCTTTGGCGATCCTCCTGAGTGCGGTTCTCGCCATCGGAGCTGCGCGCGCAATTGCTCCAGCAGTAGTCCCGGGTGGAAACCAGGACGGTGCTTCGACGTCGATCGCCGGCGAAAACTCCATTGCCTATGAAATCGACCAATTGCTTCGTTCGGATCGAGCGCCTCGCGATACGGATCTAAACTATACACGCGGCGAAGCGGCACGAATTCTTCTGACTTCTTCCAGCCACAGCGGCGTTTTGCCGGAAGATCGCGACTATCTCGTCCGGATCGTGACGGCGCGCGCCGGTCTGTCGCAGCAGCAAGCCCAGGCGCGCGTGGATGCAACGATTGCTGGTGCGCGCGACGCCCTGAAGCGGGCGCGGGAAAGCGGGATCACCGTGGCGTTTGCGACCGCTGCATCGTTGCTGCTTGGTGCCGTGGTTGCGTGGTTTGCTGCCCGCGAGGGCGGCCGCGAGCGCGAGCGCGACTCAGCGCCCGTATGGCATTGGTCGTTGTCACGCCGTTCGCACGTCGCAGCGCCGCCTCTGTCGCAACGCTGATTCTCCTGGAGAGTCTCACCGTTCCGTTTCTTCGCCTTGGGCCGTCCTGCTTCCTTCGCGTGTCGGCGGCCCCTTCAGGATCCATTCGAATCCAACGGCAAGCAACGCCCCAAGAAGAGGTCCGGCGATATATATCCAGCTGGTCGAAAAATCTGCGCGGATTATGTCGGGGGAAAGCGACCGCGCCGGATTCATCGAGGCACCACTGACGGGGAGGGCCCACAGGCCGGCAAGCGCAATATAGCCGCCGACCGCGATCGCGGCATTGGGGCCGACATTGCGGGCACCCGCGGCAGTTCCCAAAATCGTATTCACAAGGCCAGCCGTGATCAGCGTCTCCGTTGCCAACGCCTGTGCAGAGCTCACATGAGGGCCGGGCACTGTGGCGCCCAGCGATCCAACTTCACCAAGACTGAGGCGAAGGAAGATCACCGCCGCCAGAGCGCCCATCATCTGCGCCACCACGTAGCCCGGCACGCGTACCCACGGAAAATTTCCGCGTATTGCAAAAGCCAGAGTAACCGCGGGATTCAGATGGGCCCCGCTGACACTGCCCATGAAATAAATTGCCGCCATGACGGACAGACCCGGCACGATGGCCGCCGCCAGATTTCCGGCGTCGCCGTGTCCCGTTGCCGCGGCGGCGACGTGGGCGCCGGCGCCGCCGACCACCAGAAGAAGAGTCCCCCACCATTCCGCGAATATCCGTCGCCATTCGCGCGACGTATCAAGAAAATCCGGCGAGGAAAGTCCACCGAGCATCCGGCCCGTGACGTGGGCGTCGGTGCGCTTTCTGCCAGAGGGCTTCATGGCCAAACGGACATCTCAGTTTCGACGCCGATTACCCCTTTGGCGTTTCGCAAATTGCGCCCGTCCCGCCTGCACCATCTCAAGAGCCTTTTGCGGGCCGCCATTGTCGAGTGGTCGAAATTTCTTGTTATGAAGTTCGTTGTAATTGACAAAGAAGGCCATAATCTCATCCAGCAAATGCGATGGTAGGTCCTTGACCGAATGAACGTGATCGTGTGTGCGCGCGTGAGCGGCCACCGCGATCAGCCGGTCATTGCGTTCCCATTCGCTTCCGTTCGCCTTCTGCTCGGCTTTGATGACTCCGACGGGGCGGGCCCCGAGGATGCACCCTGGAACGACCGCAAAATCCATCAGTACGAGCACGTCGACGGGATCTCCGTCTTCAGCCAAAGTGGATGGTATGAAGCCGAAATCGTATGGAAAGCTCATCCCGCAAGGCATGACCGTTTTCAGGACGAAACAGTCGCACGCCGGATCGTAGGCGTATTTGACGCGGCTTCCTTTCGGCGTCTCGATGACGACGCGCAGGTTTTCTTTTTCGTCAAAGGTTTCCGTCTCGGAGAGGACGGCATGTCGGGCAACGCGCTTTGCCAATCATTGCACTCTCATAGCCCCGCTGTTCAAACGCCCGCTCTGGTTGCAGGTTCCGGACCTCCCTTCGTTGTCGGTTGATGGGTCGATCCCGATGTATTTGAGTTGGAGTCAAGCCCGAGTTTTGCGATCGGGCTTTTCTCTCCGCGCATCGTTGGTCCCGCGGACTGAAGCAGCCGTCTAGTGCTTGTCGCGCAAGTCCCGAGCGGCGTCTCTGGCACCGCCTACCGCGTTTTCGATCTTCCCCTTGATCTTGTCTGCGCGGCCTTCCTGCTTGAGTTTTTCGTCCCCGGTGGCTTTGCCTACTCCGGTCTTGACAGCGCCCTTAGCCTGATCGCCGAGTCCCTTGATTCGATCCCTGTCCACGATTGTTTACTCCTTTGAACACGCGGGGAGGAAACGTCTCTCTTACGCGTGCCGTTCCAATTTTCACGTAATCGCGGACCCAGACGTGATCACGAGCGCATCAGACGGGATGACCAGGACCGACCAGCCATGTGTCTTTCTTGAATGGACGGATCGTTCGCCAGGAACCTGCCTTCGGGAGGCATCGCCTCATCCACCGTTCTGGCGTCGATTCAAATCGGGCAATTTGCCAACAACACTCGCGGCATCCGGCGGGACGTTGGCGTCGCGGTTCATGGGCTCCGGACGAAATTGCGCCGCCGCCTTTTCCGCGGCCGCACGTTCGCGCGCTCCGATCTCCGTCGCCAGCACATCGAGCCGCGCCCTCGATTCCGCGTCGCCCTGTGCGGCGGCGATCGCATACCATCGATAGGCTTCGCGCAGGTTTTCGGGAACGCCCATGCCGCGTTCGTAAAGCACACCGAGATCGAATTGCGAATCTGCCAGCCCGAGTTTGGCGGCGCGCGCAAACCATTGCGCGGCGAGGGTCGGACTTTTTGGCACACCTGCGCCTTGCGCGAACGCGAGCGCAAGGTTGTGCATTGCTATGCGATTGCCTGCATTCGCCGCGGCCCCATACCATTGCACGGCTTTCGCCGGATTGGCGGGCACTCCGCGGCCGCGTTCGTAGAGCGTGGCCAACCTGTAAGCGGCGAACGCTTCGCCTTTCTGCGCCGCGCGTTCGAGCCATTTCGCCGCTTCGGGTTCATTTGCGGTGCCGCCTTCGCCATCGAGGTATTCAAATCCGAGCAATTCTTCAGCCTTCGCATTTCCGGCATTTGCGAGTGCAATCACTTTGTTGCGCGCCCCCGCCGCTTCGCCCGTTCGGGCAGAAATAGTTGCTTTCGGCGTAACGGCCTGGCCCGGCGGTTGCGCCGGCCGATTGCTGGTTCGGACTGGCGAGGACTGCGTCAGCAATGCAACCCGAGAGTGCATCGCGCGCGCGGGTACTACTCGATAGAAGCTGCGGCTCAGAGTGACGCCGGCCGCAATGGCCGCGACAATAAGGACCGCAAGCCCCACCGCCAATGCCACGCGAAATACGCCGCCACCAAATTCCGGTTCTGGGTGCGGAGTCACCCAGGCAAAAAGTGACTCGCTCCGGGCCCCGGTAGTTTGCGCGTGATCCGATTTTCGAGCGGAGCGCAGGAGTGCCATCACCGACTCGGAGGCGCGAGACTGCTGTGGCGCGCGCATGGCGCCAGCGCCGGAACGAACGTCCATCCTCTCGTGAGCCGCGGCGACACGTTGTGGAGCGGCGGCCGACCCCTGTTCGTTCGGGAATGGGCGCAAGAGCTGGGTTTCGGCCATCGGTGGGTGCTCGACAACGCGTGGAGCAGCACGAGCCTTTTCCGCCGCGTCCATGCGCGCGGCCAGCTCGCGCAGATCCTTGTTCAGGCCGTCGGAGAATGCGGCACTTTCGTGCTCGATCTTTTCGACCCGGCTTGAAATTTCTGCCAGCGACTTGACGATCTCGTGCAGAAGCGCGTCGGTCGCGTCGTGTGTGACGCCGGCCTCAAGTTTTGACAGGCCCGCCTGCAATCTCACCATCTCGTCCGAGTGCCGTTCTTCGTTCGTCGAGACTCGCGAATTCAGACTGTCGAGAGATTGGGAAAGTTGCGACAGTGCAGCGCCGTGTTTGCGAATCTCCGACGCTTCGTCCTTGCGGGCCGATTGCGAAACTTCGATTTCGATCAATGCCCTCTCGATCGCGTCGACGCCGGCCAGCGCCGCTTTTTCTGCGCTGCGTATCCGCTCCGACAGCGCCACGATCCGCTGGTCGAGTTCCTGATGATAGTGCTGGACGTCGCCTTGCGTCTCGACGATATTCGCGATGACACCGACGCGGCCGGTCAGCACGTCGATCCTGTCTTGCTGCGCGCGCGCAGCCGGGTCGCTGCGTGATTCGGCAAGCCTCCCGGAAAGGGATTCGATGCCGGCTGCGAGTTGCTCCGCCTGCGCTGCGGAGCGGCTGGCGATTTCCGTAACCTGGACCGCAAGGCGCGAGAGCCCATGGTGCAGCGCCTTGATCGCTTCGCGGGACACATCGGCAGATAATTTCTGTTCAAGGCGCGCGACGCGCTCGTTGAATCTGGTGGCGTGCGTGGCCAATTGCTCGAGCGCGCGCGCCTGTGCACGGCTTGCGGCATGGATGTCGGAGGCGGCGCGACCCATCGCGCGGCTGCTTTCATATTGGCTGCGCTCCGTCTGATCCAACCGGCGCGCAAATCCCCTCAGCTGATTCTCGACACGATTGCCGGTGGACCTTGTCTCGTTGATTGAACGGAACCGGCTTCCCGCAGGCGCTCGCCGGAGGTCGGCCGCGCCGGCGTCGCCATCGATGTCAGTCAGGATATGCCGCGTCAGCCACTCGCCGACCGAGAGGCCCTCGCGCCGAGCGGAAACACGGGCAGCTTCGCGTGCTTCGGGCGCAATCCCGGCCACATTCCACGGTAGCTCAGACGGCATTTCGAATCACTGCGCGACGCACTTGGTAAAGGACTATCGGCGCCTACCGCTGGTGTAAAGCGGCAAGTCAACTCAAGGTATTGTAGGTACAGCGATTATTCCCGTGTCATCGGCGTGGTGTGACGCCGGCCTTCGCGAGTTCCGTCTGCAAGCGGCCAGAGGCCCAGGTGAACGCCATCCGATAATCGGAAACGAGGGACCAGACGGGATAGGTGAATGTGGCGGGCCGGTTTTTTTCGATGAAGAAATGCGCGATCCAGGCAGGCGCGTAACCCGCGATGAGAACGAGCGGCACGAGCCAGATTCGGCTTGTCGCGGCGAGGCCGATCATCACGGCGGTTGCGAGCCCTGTCCCGAGATAATGCAGGGCGCGGGTTTGAGGCTTGGCGTGCTCGCGCAAGTAGTAAGGCCAAAACTCGCTGTAGCGTCGGATCGGTTCGCTCATCAGGGTGGCGTTTGCACAGGCGTGCGGGAAATGGAAGCGCTCGCGTTCGAGCGACCGTTCGGATCGGTGGCTGCAGATTTGGGATCGCTCCATTCGCTGATCTTGCGTTTCGCCGGATCGTGCGCATGAGCGGGCAGGCCAAGGTCGGAGGCGAAAAGCTGAGTCACGTAGATGGTATTGCCGCCCACAGCCGCGCCGACGGCGCTGCGATCGTAAGCGGCGAAAGCGAGATTGTCGCGATGGGCAGGGCTGGCCAGCCACGTATCCACGAAACGTCGCGCACAGGCTTCGATATCGACCCCGGATTGCACAAGGAAATGTTGAGCCGCCAGATTCTCGCCGAGGAGACCCTGGAAGTCCCGATCCTCGTCCATGATGAGACTTGCCGAGGTCACGCCCTGCGGACTCTTGTGTGCGAAATAGCTCTTCGCCGCCATGTCTTCGCTCCGCCGTCGTGCGACGCCCATCAGCTCGGAATCGAGCGAGAGTGGTTTGGCGGCCGGATTGAGCCGCCGGCGCTCGTCCTGAACGATCGCGAAGATGCGCACTTCGAGCGCCGCCATCTGCGTTTTGGGATCGACCGGTCGAGGTTCTTTCGTCGATATCCGGTTGCCTGCGCAGCCGGCACAGACGACAAGAATGAAGCCGAACGCAAGCGCCCGGCCAGTGGGAGAGCCCGGAATCAATGAACGAATTCGAACAGGCCGGCTGCGCCCATGCCACCGCCGACACACATGGTAACGACGCCGAGTTTCGCCTTGCGCCTACGCGCTTCGAGAAGAATGTGGCCGGTCATGCGTGCGCCCGACATGCCGTAGGGATGGCCGATCGAGATCGCGCCGCCGTTCACGTTCAGCTTCTCGTGCGGGATGCCGATCCGCCCCATGCAATAGAGCACCTGGCTTGCGAACGCTTCGTTGAGCTCCCACAGATCGATATCGTCCGGTTTCAAGCCGTGGCGTTCGAGCAGGCGCGGCACAGCAAACACCGGGCCGATGCCCATTTCATCGGGCTCGCAGCCCGCCACCGCAAAGCCGCGGAAGATTGCGAGCGGTGCGAGGTTTTTCCGTTGCGCGACCTTCGAGTCCATCACCACGCACGCCGCGGCACCATCGGAGAACTGCGAGGCATTGCCCGCCGTTATGTATTTGCCTTCTTTCACCTTCATTCCGCCCATGAGCACGGGTTTCAAGGCGCGAAGCCCCTCGATCGTCGTGTCGGGACGATTGCATTCGTCGCGATCAACCGTGTAGTCCACGATCGATTCCGCGCCGGTCGCCTTGTCCGTCTTCTTCATTTTTGTCGGAAGCGCGACGATTTCGTCCTTGAATCTGTTCGCCTGCTGGGCGGCGGCCGTGCGTCGCTGGCTCTCCAGCGCATATTCGTCCTGCCGTTCGCGGCTTACGTTGTAGCGTTCGGCCACGATTTCCGCGGTCTCGATCATCGACATCCACAGTTCGGGCTTGGTGTGCATCAAGCCTTCTTCTGTGATGTTCTTCGTATTCATCCCTCCCATCTGGACGAGCGAGATGGACTCGACGCCCGCGCCGACAACGATCGGCGTGCCCTGCGTCATGACTTGCTGCGCGGCCATCGCGATCGATTGCAGTCCAGAAGAGCAGAAGCGATTGATCGTTGTTCCCGCCGTCGTCACCGGACAGCCGGCACGGATGGCGCTGAGCCTCGCGATGTTGAAGCCCGTTGCGCCTTCGGGATTGGCACAGCCCATGTAGATATCCTCGATTTCCCCGGGATCGAGACCCGCTCTTGAAATGGCGTTGCTTATCGCGTGGCCGCCGAGCACTGCGCCGTGCGTGTTGTTGAAACCACCGCGCGCCGACTTCGCAAGTCCCGTCCGCGCCGTCGAAACGATCACCGCCTCGGCCATGTCGATCCTCCAAACCCGATCGTTTTGACCCTAGCCCGGTCCCGCACGCGGAGGCAAGAAAGTGCACAAAGAGACACCAGTTTTAACAGGGTTCGAGGAAGTGAGAAGAAAACGGCGCGCCGCAGCCAACCGGCGCACGATGCTTCTCATTGGCTCATCGCCTCCCCGTCAACCCCTTCTCGCAGTTCCGCGCGGGATTCCCCTTCGTTAGGACGCGATCATTGCCGCGTTGCGTCAGGCAATGCGCGAATGTCACTCGAGGTCAGCAAGCCTTCATTCGCGCAAAACGTGGCGTGCACATAGGCGGGATAGCGCGCGGTCACCACGATCGCGGCCGCCACAGCGACCAGACCGACGCTGGCGTCAAATGCAAGGGGCAGGCTCTTGTAGATGTTCGATATCGCGTCGGCCGCGGCCATTACCGCAAAGGCGGACATCCACAACATGGTCAATCCGTAATTCGTAAGCACGAAGCGCGTGGTTGGCCGGACTTCGTCCGGGACCTGTTCGCGCGCATACTGAAGCGTCAGCGGGTTGCGCGTGAGAATCGACACGAGGGCGAGTGCGAAAAATCCGCCGTCGACGACGAGCCTCGTCATCTGGATGGAAAGGCCCGGCTGAACGAAGCCCGCGTAGAGTGCAAGCAGGGCGAAGATGATGGTCGAGCCCGTGTCGAGCAGGCGCAGGAGCCGTTCATGGGCAAAATCACGGATTGCGACAGCGAACGCCGCCGCGAACGCCGCCCACAGCGCAAGATCCTGGGACAGGTTGGAAAGTAATGTAAAGGCGATGAAGGGTACGAAACCCAACAGCATCGCGAACGACGATTTTCGGTGCGGCTTCGCGGAATGTGCCGCGAGGTGGTGTCTCAATAACACGAGACGCTCCTTCCTTCAGACGGTTCGCGCCACACGGCGCGAACCGCGCACTCGGGACCGATTACTAATGCGTGGGAGACTGGGCGGCCGGCGCCGGCGCGCCAGGTCTCTGTTTTGCCTGGGCATAGAGCGACCACAGATGTGCGGTCCGCGTACTCGCCTCATTTCCCGTCACCTGCGACAGGGTCTGAATCGCATCCGCATATTTGCCCTGCGCGGCCTGGGCTGCTCCCGTCAGAAGCAGTCCCTCGCTCGGCACTTTCAATCTTCCCTTGCCGACGGCGCGGCGTGCCGCTGCTTCCGCGTCCGCATATCGCCCATAGCCCCAATAGTCTTCGCCAAGCTTCACGTCCTCTTCACCCGTGCGGCTTTTCTCCGCTGCTGCCGCGATCTGCGGCAGTGCCCGCTCGTCCGCAGCCGCGTCGTGACGCGCCTTGTTCAGCGCCGCACCGGACTGGCCGCCCTGTTCGAGCACTTTCGCCGCTTCGGTGGGGTAGCCGAGCTGGTTCGCGAGGCTTCCCATGATTTTGTAATCGTCGGGCGTCATTCCGCCCGTGAGCATGAGCAGGCGGTAGAGATAAAGTGCTCCGAGATCGCTCATGCCTCTCGTTCCGAAGGAAACGCCGACTAGTTTTGCCCAGCTGTCCGGAGAATTGTTTTGCAGCGCGATCTGCTCGAGCATTTGCTCGGCGCCGGCCTGATTGTGCTGTTCGACCTGGCTGCTCATCACGATTTTCATCGCGTTCTCGTCCGGCGGCTGACCGGCCGCCTTGGCGAGGTCGATGGATTGCTGCGCGTATTGCTGCGCGTGAGGGAAATCATTGGCGTTGTAATAGGCGATCGCCAGAGCGGCCGCCGACGGGGCGTCCATGCCGTTCTGCTGCGCCAAAACCTGCCCGTACTGGATCGTCTTCGGCCATTGCTTCATGAAAGCGCTCAATTGCAGAGCGTCGTGGGCGACCATTTTCTTGTCGTCCTGGGGAACTGCCGGGGAATCGGCGGCGGCTTCTATGGCCGTTGCCGCGTCCGTCATGTCGTTCAATCCGATCTCGGCCGCTCCGAGCAGCCGATTGATGATATAGTCATCGTACGCCGAGCGGTCGGCGACGGCCTGCGCTTCCTTGATCTTGGCGATGGCGCCCTGAAAGTCCTTGTTTCCCAGCGCCTTTTGCGCGTCCTGGATCGGCGCTACGACAGCCTTGCTGACCGTGGGCTTTTCATCGGCAAGAGCGGAGGCTTGCAAACCCGCGCAGACAAGGCCGGCGGCAAGGGCGAGACGGCTGCAGATTTTGTTCATGGCTCCCTCGTATTTTCTTGTGGCGAAACGCAGGACGGCCCCCGCCGCGAGCACACTCTAATCGGACAGGCGCAGCTTTCCAATGCACTCGGAGTATATTGCACCGCAGCGCCATTCTTTCTATCAGGGTTGGAGGCACAAAAATCAACCCGGGCATGCGAGACCAGACGGAGCACGCTGCGGACGAGATTTCGCTGGCCGGATTCAATCGGTACATCGGCCCGCTTTATCGGCTCGACGCAATGGACGGCGGCATGCATCGCTTTGCATTCGACGCCGGCGAACGACACATGAACGCCGCGGGATCCGTTCACGGCGGCATGCTGATGAGCTTCATGGATGTCGCGATGAGCCATACTGTGCGGGCGGTTTCGGGCGCATCGAAATTGAGCACTGTTGCGCTCAATTGCGATTTCGTGAGCCCGGGACGGCTCGGCGAAACGATCGAAGCCCGCGTACGCGTCTCGCGGCGCGGAAGGAGCGTGGTATTCCTCTCAGGTGAGCTTTTCGCGGATGACCGCCTGCTCCTCGTTGCAACGGGCGTGTGGAAAGTCGCGGATCCCGCATGAGCAATCCGCCGCTGCTTTCGGGGTTCGCGCCCATGGCGCTGGCCGACCCGTTCGAGATTCATGTCGGACCCGTGTTCGAGAAGAACATGCCCGGCGGCCGTTGCTTTGCGATCCGCGTCGACGAGCGGCACGTCAACCGCGCCGGCGTTCTGCACGGCGGCATGCTTGCAACCTTCGCCGATCTGGCGCTTGGTGCCGCGGTGTGGGAAGCGATGGGGAAGATTCCCTGCGTCACGCTCTCCATGCAGATGCAGTTTCTCAAGTCCGCACGCGCGGGCGACGTCGTCCACGTTCAGCCGCAGGTGTTGCGCCGCACGCAGTCGTTCATGTTCATGCGAGGCGATTTTGTGGCCGGCGAAGAGGTGATCTTCACCGCGATGAGCACGTGGAAGCGCCTGGAGCGAAATAGCGGGGATTTACGCGGTAACTCGTAACGCCCCGTTCATCGCGGAAACGCAATGCCATTGCAGGGGCAGAAGGGGGGCAGGACACTGCGGCCCAACGCGATTCACGGGCAGCAGTCGGCCGGGCGGCGATAGCGAATCATCGACCTGCTGCGTTAGAAGAGGCACGGGACATTCGATGAACATGGCGTTCCTGTCCTCTTTCCGCACAGGTCGCGAGACGGCTTACCCCGATTCGCTGCGCGAGCGTCTGCGCGCGTTTCCGTTGCTGAAGGACGTGAACGATGCAACTCTGCGCCGCCTGCTCGCGGAAGCGACCTGGTTCGGCCTGCCGGGGGGCACGCTGCTCGCGCGCGACGGCGAGAACGACCATGCGCTTTTTCTGGTGATTACGGGTTCGCTCGGCGTGTTCGTCGAGGACGAGAAAGCCCACCGCAGGCTTTTGTCGCACGTTCCCGCCGGCGAGACCGTGGGGGAGATGTCGCTGATCTCCGGCGAGCCTCATTCGGCGCAACTCATTGCTTTGCGCGACACCGAGCTCTTGCGCATCAGCCGCGAGGGATTTGAAACGCTGATCGCGCGGCACCCCCGCGTGATGTTCAATCTGATGCGCATTCTCGTGCGCCGCTTGCAGGATGCGACGCACCGTCCAACCGATGGTGCGCGACCCAGGACTTTCGCGATTGTTCCCATTCAGGAGGGTCTGGCGGACGAGCCGATTGCCCAGCGTGTCGCGGCTGCGCTCGTCGAGATGGGCTCGAAGGCGGCCGTTCTCGACGCGAGCGCAGCGGAGCAATCGGCGGACTGGTTCAATGCGTTTGAAGCGGCGCGCGATGTCGTCTTCTACCGCGGCGATGCGCCCGACAGCGCCTGGACGCATCTGTGCCTGAGGCAGGCCGACAAGGTATTTCTGCTTGCGCGCTCCGATCGCCCTCTGCCGCGGCGCGCGCTCGACATCCCCGCTTTCAAGCAGCGAGATTTCGGGCTGCCCGAGCTTCTTCTGCTTCATCCCACGGGTCTGACCCGCGGCCTGCCGGAGCATTTCTCGCTTCGAGGCGGCCTCTTCGAGTCGCATCATCACGTGCGGGCGGGGGTCACGGACGATATTCGCCGGCTTGCCCGTTTCGTCTCCGGCCGGGCAGTGGGCCTTGTACTGGCAGGAGGCGGCGCTCGCGGCTACGCCCATATAGGTGTCGTCAAGGCGTTGCTGGAAGCTCGAGTGCCGTTCGATCATCTGGGCGGCACCAGCATGGGCGCCATCGTCGCCGCGGGACTAGCCGCCGAATGGAGCCTCGAAGAATTGACCGCGCGCATGCGCGAAGCGTTCGTCGAGAACAACCCGCTTTCGGATTTCACCTTTCCGCTCATAGCGCTGCTACGCGGCAAGCAGGTCTCGAATCTGCTGCACGAACATTTTGGGGACGATACCATCGAGGAACTGCCCAAGCCGTTCTTCTGCGTCTCCTCCGATCTCACTTCGGGACGGATCCACGTGCACCGATCCGGGCGACTGTGGCGCGCGTTGCGGGCGAGCGTCGCACTGCCGGGAATTCTGCCGCCCGTGACCCATCACGGACATCTGCTCGTCGACGGCGGCGTGATGAACAACCTTCCGGTGGATGTGATGGCCTCGCTGGCGCATGGCCCGATCATCGCCTCGGACGTCACCGGCGAGATCGATCTGCGTGCGATGGACTCGCGCTACGGCGAGCGGCCTTTCTGGTCGCTGTTGTGGCAGCGCATGCGCGGCACCCCTTCGCTCATCTCGATCCTGTTGCGCTCGGGAACAGTTGGTTCCGAAGCCCAGCGGCGCGTCGTGCGCGAGCAGGCAGACCTCCTGTTCGAGCCGCCGCTGCCAGACATCGGCATCGGCGACTGGAAATCCTTCGACCGCGCTATCGCCGAAGGTTATGCGCACGCCAAAATGCTCATCGAGCAACGCGGCGTTCCGCTCAGCGATACGTGGACGGAAGGTCCGGCCGTCGCGGTCCCACAGAAAGAGGCCGTATAGAGTTGTCCTTCGCCGGTAATACGCCGCGTTCAGCTCAGGGCGTCACAGCCGCGCCTCGAGAATGATGTTGAACGGCGTTTCAGTGGCGCGCCGCAATTGCCCGAAGCCCGCTTTGTCCACAACGATCTCGCGCAGGCGTTGTTCGCCTGCCTGTGCGCCGAGCGCCGGACCATTGCGTGCGAGCGAGACCGGAACGCATATCAACGATGATGCGGCGTAGTATACCCGTCCGACAGGATTCAGATTGTCCTCGACGCGGTCGCCCGCGGCCGGTTCCACGATCATGCAGCTGCCGTCCGGTTTCAAAGTCTGGCGGGCATGGCGGGCCGCGCCGACCGGATCGGCCATGTCGTGGAGACAATCGAAAAACGCAATCAGATCAAAATCTTTGCCGCTGTAGCCCGACGCCTCCGCAACTTCGAACCGCGCATTTCCAGCGTCGGCATCCTTGGCCCGTTGCCGCGCTGTCTCGATCGAGGCCGGGTGATAGTCGTACCCGAAGAATTCGGAATTCGGATAGGCTTTGGCCATCAGAATTGTGCTTGCTCCGTGGCCGCAGCCGACGTCCGCCGCGCGACCGCCGCGGGCAAGCTTTTCAGTCACTCCGTCGAGTGCCGGCAGCCAGTATCCGAGCAGATGGGCATTGTAGCCTGCGCGGAAGAATCGTTCACAGCCGTGGAAAAGACAGTTGTGATGCTCCCCCCATTCCATGCCCTTGCCGCTACGGAAATTCTCCATCGCGCGCTCGCGGACGTGGAACAGGTCCTGCACAAGGAGATAGGCGCCAGGCAGATCGACCGGCCCACCGGGATCGGCAAGACAAAGCGATTGTTCGTCGTTGAGGTGATACTTGCCCGTTTCGGGATTGTACTCGACATAGCCGCCAGCCGCCTGACTGCCGAGCCATTCGCGCGCATAGCGTTCGTTCGTATGTGTGAGGCGGGCAAGATCCGCGGGTGTCAATGCCGCCTTGGCAAGAGCCTTGTAATATCCGAGTTCGTCGCCGATGGTCATGAGAACGGCGCTCATCGCGGCGCCAAGGTCGCCGACGGCTCTGTTCAAAAAGGCGTGCAGTTTTTCCTCATTGATGGCCATGTGCTGTCTCCTCCGCAGAGCGTTAGACGCGCGAACAGCCGTTCGGGCCCCGAATGGCGCTTGACATCCTAAACCGCTCGATTGTGGCGATCCAGCGCGGAAAGCGGCGACGGGCACGGGATATCGCCACGGATTGGAAAATTCTGTCCCGGCGCCGCTCCATACGCCGTGCCGGGAGAATGGCTCAATGCCGGTGAGGCATGTCCATCCCACTGCTTTCATGTTGGTGGTGGCCGGAGGCCTGCGCCACGAGCGCGCGGTACTGCGATGGCGCCAGGGACGGCAATTTCTGCAGAAACGCGACGATGTCCCAGATCTCGGTATCCGTATGCGTGGGACCCCAGGCGGGCATGCCCGACATCTTGATGCCGTGCTTGACGATCCAGAACTGCTCGGCAGGACTGCCTGCATGTACGCGTGCGAGGACGGGAGGTTTGGGATTCATGCCGGGACGCATCTCGTTCTCCTTCATGCCGGGCGCCAGATGACAGCCGGTGCACATTTCATCGTAGTGCCCGGCGCCTTCGGAGATCATCTGCGGCGGGTCGAGCGGAGGCACGTGTATGGCGTTTGCCCTGACGTCTATGGAGCGCTCCCGCACGAACGCGATCACGCTCTTCATCAAGGTTGTGTGCGGCGCGTCCGCCGCGACATCGTAAACGCCCGTAAACGCCGCAAGCGCAGCGAGAACGACGACCACCGCAACGACGATTGCACCCGCCAACAGACATTTGCCTGTCATGTCTATCCTTTCGGACTGCGTTGAGCGATTAGTTCTTTACAGCAATTCCTTCCGCCGCGGCGGCAGATCGGCGAAGCGGGGGCCGCGCTTCTCGCGCTTTGCCACCATTGCTTCGCGCATGTCGGTTTCGGGATTGTACATGCCTGCCTGCCATGTCGCCACGTAATCAAGACCTTCGGCAACAGTGTGATCGCGGGCGTAGTTGATCATCGTTTTCGATCCGTACACCGCCAGAGGCGATTTCTCCGCGATTTCTCTCGCCATAGTCATGACATGTTCGACAAGCTCTTCGTGTGTGGGCAGAACGGCATTGACGAGTCCTATGCTCAAAGCCTCGCGCGCCGCCAGACGGCGGCCCGTATAGGCAAGCTCGCGCACCCAGCCCTGCGGAACGAGATGGCAAAGGCGGGGGAAGGTACCGACATCCGCCGTCATGGCGAGGTTGATTTCCTGCACCACGAAGAAAGCGTCCTCGCTCGCATACCGGCAATCGCAGGCACTGACGAGATCGACCGCGCCGCCCACGCAACCTCCCTGGATCGCGACCAGAACAGGCATCCGGGCGCGCTCGATCGCCGTAAACGATTCCTGCAGGGCGAGTATTCGCTCGCGCAATTGTGCGCCTTTGCGGCCGCGCTCCAGGGTGTTCTCGGCTCCTTCGCGCCCAGTGAAGACCGAGAGGTCCATGCCCGCCGAGAAATGCCTGCCTGTTGAAGTGATGACAATGACGCGGGCCTTCGCTTTTTCGTCGATGGAACGAACAATCTCGGGCAGTTCGCGCCAGAATTCCGGCACCATCGTGTTCAATTCGTCGCCACGCTTCAGTTCGATGCGGGCGATGGCATCCGAAACGCGTACATCGAAGCAGCGATATTCCATCGAAGCGAACCTCCACCGCAATCGCCCTACCATAGCACGGGCAGCTACTGAGCGGATGCCCGCCCTTGCGGCCAACGGGTTCCGGCGCTCTACTCGCCCAGATCATTCGATACATGCAGGACGGACATGGCGATCAATTACGAAGACATCATGCAGCTCGAATCGAGCGGCAATCCCTTCGCCTATACGGAACGGGAGGCAATGCTCTATGCGCTCGGCATTGGCTTCGGACGCGATCCGCTGAACCAGGCGGAACTGCCCTTCGTTTATGAGAACGGTCTTCGCACCATTCCCACCCTTGCCACGGTCGTCGCCTGGGGGAGCGCCATCATGGGGCGAACGGGAATCAACTACCTGTTCGTCCTGCATGGCGAGCAGCGGCTCACGATCCACAAGCCGCTGCCGGTCGCAGCGCAGATACTCGCCGATGAGCACGTGACCGGCGCCTTCGACAAGGGCAAGGAAAAAGGCGCCTTCGTCATCATCGAAAAAACGCTTCGTCTCAAGGATACCGGAGAGAAACTCTGCACATTGAGTGCCACCACCGTGGCGCGCGGCGATGGTGGCTTCGGAGGACCGAAAGACGGCACGCCCGAGCCTCACGCTTTGCCAACGCGCCTGCCAGATCTGGTGCAGGAGTGCGACACGCGGCCAGACCAGGCGTTCCTCTACGCGCTGTCCGGCGATCGCAATCCGCTCCACCGCGATCCCAAGGTCGCCAAAATGGCCGGCTTTCCCCGCCCCATCCTCCATGGGCTGTGCACCTACGGAACAGCCTGCCGCGCGCTGATCTCGACGGTGTGCAAATACGACGCGAACCGGATCGTCGGATTCGATGCGCGGTTTTCTGCGCCGGTTTTTCCCGGCGAGACGATCGCAACCGAAATCTGGGTGGACGGAAACGTGGCGTCGTTCCGCTCCAAGGCAAAGGAACGCGATGTCGTCGTCATCAACAACGGGAAATGCACGCTTTCTGCTTGAAGAGGATCCGCTGGCGTCGGCCGAATCGCTGATTGGCGCGGGAAGGGCGAGCGACGCTGCTGCGATGCTCCGGTATCGGATCGAAACCGGCCGCGGCGGGCTTCTCACGCGTCTCACTCTGCAAAAAGCCTTGATCGTGTCGGGCGACATCGCCGGAGCCCTCGCACAGGCGCGCGAGACGGTTTTTGCCAATCCGGATATTGCGCCTGCAGCGCTGGCGTTGGGTGAGGCGCTGCTGGCGGCGGACCGGTTACCGGCTGCGATCGGCGAATTCCAGCGCGCCCTTCGGCTCGATCCGAACATTGAGCAGGCGCGCATGCGTCTCGGCGAAGCATGGCTCGCTGCGGGGGAGGCTGAAAAAGCGCTCGAGAGTTGGCGCGATCTGGAAGATCGTGCGATTCTCGCACCTCAAATCGCAGACGCCGAACAGGCCCTTTCCCGTCTGCGCTGCGATCCGCGCTATGTGCGCCATCTCTTCGATCAATTCTCCGCCGATTACGATTCGCGCATGATGGAGCAGCTCGGCTACAGCGCTCCCTCCATCCTGCGACGCTTGGCGGAACTCTTGGGTCTCGACCGTCGCGGCCCTTGCTCGATCCTGGATCTGGGATGCGGTACCGGGCTGATGGGCGCGACCGTGCAGGACTGGGCGTCGAGTCTGGACGGTATCGATCTCAGCCCTGCAATGATCAAGAAGGCGAAAGCCCGCGGCATCTACAATGATCTTGTCGTGGGCGACATTTGCGACCGGCTCGGGATCGGGGAGCGCACATACGATCTCGTCTTTGCTGCAGACACGCTCGTCTATCTTGGCGATCTCGCGCCTTTGTTCGATCTGGTGGTTCGCCGTCTGGCGGAAGGCGGGCATTTTCTTTGTACCGTTGAAAAGAAGCGGGATGACGGGTTCGAACTCGGCCCGAAACGCCGTTGGCGGCATTCCGAGTCCTATATCAGGGACGCCGCAGCAAGGGGCGGTTTGCGCGTGGCCGGATTATTGTCGTGCAGTCCACGCAGCGAGGCTGGCGTGCCGGTCGAGGGCTTGGCGTTGGCGTTGGTTCGGGAGGAGCCGCATTGAACAGGATCGGAATTCTGCTCTTCGACGGTGTCGAAGAGCTCGACTTCGTGGGTCCCTACGAGGTCTTCACGATGACCAATGAAGTGTTTTTGCACGAGGGGAAGCCGCGACCTCACGAAGTCATGCTGCTCGCCGAGCGGGACGCTCCGATCGTCTGCGCGAAAGGTATGCGCGTGCTGCCGCAGAATACGACGGCACAATGCTCTGCCCTTGACATCGTTCTCATTCCTGGCGGGCAGGGCACGCGGCGCGAGGTCGAAAACAAGATCCTTCTCGATTGGATCGCAAACGTCTCCGAAGAGGCCCAGTGGATTACGAGCGTCTGTACCGGAGCGCTGCTGCTGGCTGCGGCCGGTCCCGCGCGTGGCAAGCGCGTCGCGACCCATTGGGCCTTCGCGGAAACGCTCAGGACCCGCGGCGAAGTGGGGAGAGTGCTCGAAGGCATGCGCTACGTCCGCGACGGAAACCTGGTGACGGCCGCAGGCGTGTCCGCCGGCATCGACATGGCGCTGTGGCTCATCGGTCAGCTTCATGGTGCTGCGATGGCTCGAAAGGTCCAGCGGGCGATGGAATACGATCCCGCACCTCCCTATGCGGCGGAGGCGTGAATGCCGGGCTTTATCCCGGCATGTGGGGTATGCTCTTATCGGACAGTCGAATACACCAACGCATTGAGGGGTCTTGCATGCTTACGAAGTTGGGCGCGGCGCTCGTTATCTTGATCGGATCGGCAGGCAGCCTTGCGGCCCAGGAAATGTGCGGCGCGCCGCCGATCGCGCCGGTCATTCCTTCGGTGGCCGATATGCGCGCGAAGCCGCCGGCAGACGCGGGGGCGGCGCGGCACGCTGCCTTCGGGGAGATCAAGAACTGGCAGGTCTCGCTGAAATCCTATCGCGATTGCCTGAACGCGACCATGAACACCGACAAGCGCGATCTGGGCGAGGCGCAGCGCGAGGAAAAGCCCGACAAGGACAAGATCGCGAAGCTGCAGCAGGATCTCACCACTTCCAGCCATGCGTGGGACGTCTCCGTCGATGACGAGGAAAAAATTGTCAACGAGTGGAACGCCGCCGGAACGGCCTATTGCCTGCGCAGCGACGTTGATCGCGCCTCCTGCCCCAAGACCTGATCGGATCGCCGCTCCATTCTGCGAATCGTCTATGCTGGCAGCATGGCAGTGGCAGGCGAGCAATCGGTGCAAAGGCGGGCAAGAGCACGCAGTGCTGCCCGCTCGGCAATTCTTGACGCTGCGCGGCGCGTGGCCGCCAGGCAAGGCGCGCGCAATCTTTCTCTTCGCGCTGCTGCGGCGGAAGCCGGATTCGCGCCGGCTGCGCTCTATGGCTATTTTCAGAACAAGGACGAATTGCTGATCGCCCTGGCGGCCGAGGATTTGTCCGTAATCGGACGGGCGATGCGCGCAGCCGCCGAGACCTGCGGCTCGGCAAGTCCGCTGGCGGCGGCATCGACCGCAGCCTTGTCTCTTCTGGAGCATACCGAGACGTTCGCCGCCGCGTCGCAAGCCTTGCCACAAGCAGCCGGGACCAGCGAGCCAGAGCGCCTGTTCAACGGGCGCCTGATTGCCGCGTTGACAATTCTTTCGAACGCGACGGGACGCGACACGCAAGATCGTGTCGCCCAGATCGACGTCGTTCTGCTCGCCGCCGCGTTGACGGGACTTGCAGTGTTCGCACGCGCGGGCCGTCTGGTCGCGCTGGGTTATTCGACCGAGGAAGCCATCGCACGGCTGGACGCGCGTTTCTCGCATTCCATCTGAACCGCACAGTTTATATTCCCGCTGTGGCGGCCAACACCTCCTCGCGTACCAGCTCAGGGCGTTCGATCGGCAGAAAGTGGCCACCGCCGTCGACCGCCACCACGCGCGCGTCAGGTTTCAAGTCTTGGACCGTTGCGAGCTCCGAGGGTGGTGCGGTGCTTGCATTGGTGCCGTGCAAGATGGTGAGGGGGCATGTGATCCCGCGGGCGATGTGCGCAACCCCTGCGGGGCTCTCGCGGAATATTTCTGCTTCCCAGACGGGCTCGCAGGCGAGACGAAACGTGCCGTCTCCCGCTTCGATCAATCCCCCTGCGAGATAGTCTCGGATCGCGGAATCCGGCCAAGAGGTGAAAATCCCGCGGCCGCGATAGGCGTCAAGGGCTGCCTCGAACGAGGGAAAGACGCTGCGACGCTGCGCGGCTTTCTGTTCCAGACCGGAGGCCGGCTTGTGCAGATCGCCAGCGACGCCCGGTATGAGGACCGGCTCGACCAGAAATAGAGACCTGACCAGAAGGGGCTCGGCCGCGGCGGCCATCAGGCTCACCGTCGCTCCCAGCGAATGACCGGCCAAAACCAGGGGGCGGGGGTCGAGCCTGGCGACAAGCTCCAGGAGATCGTCCCGAAAGACAGACCAGCCTTGGGCGAGGCCCGGACGTCCGCGCAACGTCGTAAACCCGTGCCCCCGCAGATCGCATGCAAGCACGCGAAACTGCGCCTGCAGCGGCGCCAGGAGCCCGGTATAGGTCTCGGCGTTGAATCCGGTCGCGTGGACAAAAACAAGCAGACGTGAACGGGACGTGCGCCACTCAAGGTAGGAAACGGCGCCCTCGCCGACGGACACAAACTCTCGCGCCGCTCGGTCCGCGTTCACGGGCGCGTCAATGTCGCAGCCGAACTGGAGCAAGAGGACGCATCAAACCGCGCCGCTGCGGAAATATTCCACGAGAGTCCAGACTCCGATTGCGACGAAGCCCAGTCCTGCGATCAGCTTGAGCGGCACCGAACCCAGGTAACGGCTGCCAGCCGTGCCGATCACCACGGAAAACGCCGTGCCGACGACGAGGGCGCCGGCGGCGGCGCAAAAAACCGCAAGGGGCGGAGCTTTGCGCTCGGACGCAAAGAGCAGCGTCGCGATTTGCGTCTTGTCGCCGAGTTCCGCGACGAAGACGGTGAAGAACATCAAGAGCAATTCACGCATGGGGCCTCCGTCCGAAGCGGTTCCATCGCAACTCTTCCCGTTAGATGTATGGGCCGGGACGGTCACGGTGCGCCATCATTTCCACGATTCTGACGGGCACCAAAAGGGCTGCCGTGCCGTTTAAATTTCGTGCCCCGACTGGCGTCGAAGGCGAGCGGCCATGACAGACAAGGATTTGGTATGAAGATTGCGCAGATTGCGCCGCTGATGGAAGCCGTGCCGCCGCTGCTCTACGGCGGGACCGAGCGCGTCGTCGCCCATCTCTGCGATGCGCTGGTCGAAATGGGGCACGATGTCACGCTGTTTGCCAGCGCGGAGGCGCGAACGCGGGCCCATTTGGTTCCCGTCCGCAAGAAGGCCATTCGCCTCGACGCCTCCCCCCTGAAGTCCGACGTGGCGGCTCACCTCGTAATGCTCAACGAGGTACGGAGACGCAAAGCCGATTTTGACATTCTGCATTTCCATATCGATCTCCTCCATTTTCCCTTTTTCGAGGACGTGGCGGAACGGACTCTCACCACACTGCACGGGCGGCTCGATCTCAGCGATCTCGACAGGGCTTACGCGCGCTGGTCGGTCTATCCGCTGGCTTCGATTTCCGACGGCCAGCGCGCAGCGCTGCCCATCGCGAACTGGACTGCGACCGTTCCGCACGGCCTTCCGCTGCAGCTCTACACATTTTCTCCCTCTCCCGAGGGCGGGTATCTCGCGTTTCTGGGCCGAATCTCTCCGGAGAAGCGGCTGGATCGTGCGATCGCTGTGGCTCGAGCCGCTGGAATGCCGCTCAAGGTCGCCGCGAAGGTCGACGCCGTGGACGCCGAATATTTTCACAGCGACATTGAGCCGCTGCTCGACGATCCATCGATCGAGTTCATCGGCGAAATCGGCGACGCGCAGAAATCAGCCTTTCTCGGCAATGCCAGCGCGCTGCTCTTCCCGATCGATTGGCCTGAACCCTTCGGCCTGGTGACAATCGAGGCCATGGCCTGCGGCACTCCGGTGATCGCCTGGGACTGCGGTTCCGTGTCCGAGATCGTCGAGGACGGAGTCACAGGATTTCTGGTCCATTCCGTTGACGAAGCGCTGAAGGCGGTCGGCCGAGTAAAAACGCTCAATCGATTGCGCATCCGTCGCGTTTTCGAACGCAGGTTTTCTGCGAGCGTCATGGCCAGGCGCTATGTCGACGTCTACGCACGGCTGCTTCGGGACGCGGCCTGCGAAGGCAGCTTCAAGGACGCCGTCCGAATCCATGTCTCAGCCAGCGCCGGCCGATAGCGCCTCCGGATCGGAAATCGACGCGCTCGGAGCAGCCGCTTCGGGTACCAGGCAGTTCGTCCTCAAACAGGGCGACGTGTTCCTGGTTGCGGACATCCATGGCGACGTCGGGGGCGAGTCCGATGGCCTGTTTCGCGACGACACGCGCGCACTTTCACGGCTGCAGCTCTTCATCGGCGGCTGCCGGCCGTCGCTTCTGAGCGGAGCTGTCAGTCAGGACAATGTCTTCTTCACCGCCCACCTCACCAACCATCCTCTGTCGCCCATCGGCGGACAGTCCACGCCCGAGGGCGTCATTCATGTCGAGCGGACACGGTTTCTGTGGGATCTACGGCTTTACGAATGCGTGACGTTCACGAATTTCAGCGAGCGAAGGGCAGAGTTGCCGTTTTCGCTCCATTACGCGGCTGATTTCAGGGACATGTTCGAAGTGCGCGGACTGCGCAGGCCGGCGCGCGGTCTGTTGCTTGCGCCCTCAACTTCCGACCGCGGGGTCATGCTCGGTTACGAGGGCCTCGATCGGATGGCACGGTCGACGGCGATCGGCTTTTCGCCGCCGCCACATCGTCTCTCGGGTGATCGCGCGGATTTTCGTATTGCACTGGCTCCGGGTGCGCGCCACGAACTGTATGTCGAAATCGGCACGGAGTTCGCCGAAATTCCCGGCCGCAAGCGGTTTCGCGCCGCTGCGGCGCGCGCGCGATTGAGCATGCGCAGAGTCCGCCGTCAGGGCGGGAGCATGCGTTCGTCGGGACGGTTGTTCGACGAATGGATGGAACGCTCCCGGGCGGATCTTGCGCTTTTGACAACGGAGCTCCCGACCGGGCCCTTTCCCTATGCGGGAATTCCCTGGTTTTCGACGCCATTCGGGCGCGACGCGATCATCACCTCGCTGCAGATTTTATGGCTGGACCCAAGCCTGGCGCGCGGCGTACTCGCCTTTCTTGCGCAGACCCAGTCCCATGAAAGTTCGGCCTTCCAGGATTCGTCACCCGGAAAAATCATGCACGAAGCCCGCAAGGGTGAGATGACGACCCTCAAGGAGGTTCCCTTCGGTCAATATTACGGGGCGGTCGATACCACGCCGCTCTTTGTGATTCTGGCGGGCGCCTATGCCGAGCGCACGGGCGACCTCGAACTGATCGACCAACTGTGGCCCGCGCTGGAAGCCGCGACCTCTTGGATCGTGACGGAGCAGAAGATCGATCCGGACGGATTGGTCGCCTATCGCTCGACGGGAAGCGGCCTCGTCAATCAAGGCTGGAAGGACAGCAACGATTCGATCTTTCACGCCGACGGCAGCCTGGCGCGGGGACCGATCGCCGTCGTCGAAGTCCAAGGTTACGCCTTCGCCGCCTTTCGCGCGATGGCATCGCTCTGCGAGAGGCGGCGCGACGCAGAGAGCGCCACTCGCTGGCGCAAGCGTGCGGAAGCCCTGCGCGCCGGCGTCGAGGCGCAATTCTGGCTGGACGAACTGGGTACCTACGCGATCGCACGTGACGGCGAGCAGCGCCTGTGCCGCGTGCGCGCGTCCAATCCCGGGCACCTGCTTTATGTGGGTCTGCCTTCGCGCAAGCGCGCGCGCCGTGTTATCGAGCAATTGCTTTCGCCCGCCTTCAATTCCGGCTGGGGGATACGAACGCTTGCTCATGGCGAAGTGCGCTACAACCCCATGTCGTATCACAATGGCTCGGTGTGGCCGCATGACGTGGCGTTGTGCGCGGCAGGGCTGGGCCGCTACGGCGACAGGCAGGGTGTCGTGCGCTTGATGGGCGAGATGTTCGAAGCGGCCGTTCGCTTCGATATGCGGCTGCCCGAGCTGTTCTGCGGCTTTCCGCGCTCGCGCGGCGAACCGCCAATCGCTTATCCGGTGGCCTGCCTCCCGCAGGCATGGTCGTCAGGTGCGCCCTTTATGCTGCTTCAATCTTGCCTTGGTTTGCGCATCGACGGTTTGCGCGGAGAAATCCACGTGGTGCGGCCTGTGTTGCCGACTGGGATCGACAATATCGTGCTGCGCAAACTTGCAGTCGGAGAGGCAACGGCCAGCGTCGTGTTTCAGCGCGTCGGCGAGCGCGTCGTCGCGTACCCCCAGGACAAGGATTCGGGTGCAGTCCCGTTATTCATCCACGCTTGAGTCGACAGATGCTTTACGCAGCCGCCGGGAGCGCCGCCTCGCTCCGCAGTGCGGGATATCGCCTTTCGAGCAGAGCGAAGCCGCCAAAGAGGACAAGCGTGTAGAGAAGGTCGCCTTCCAGCGTGTTGCGGAAGAACGGAATTGCGGCCGTATAGCACGCGATTAATCCCTGCAGTGTCCGCGGATACATCGCGTCCATCGCCCAGACGCCGAAATTGGTGACTGCGAAGAAGAGCACCGAACTCGCCAGTGCCGCGCCCGCTATGAAGAGCGGCGAACGCCGACTTTGCAGCCAAAGTCCGATTCCCGTGACTGCAACAAAGCAGCCATAGACCACCGCCATCTGATCGTGGAACCCGAGCACGAGATCGCTCAAGAAAAGAGCTGCCAGCGGTACGAGGAAAGCGAGCCTGCGGTCGGCGAGCGTTGCTCCGCCGAAGAGAGCGATCGCCGTGACCGAAGTCATGTTGGGCGGATGCGGAATGAGACGTGACGCGGCCGCCGCGATCACCATGAGAATCACGAGCGTCAAGCGCGGCTTCATAGTGGACATAACTCTTACTCTCCAAAATCTCGGCGCGATCCGAGTCGGGACAGCCGCCAAGGTACGAAATTCATCGCCGCCGCCGCAAGGTGCGTCATTCGACGCGGTCACCCTTCGAACTGTCTGCACGGAGCTGAAGCCTCGGTCTCGCCGCGCTACGCGCGCGGCGGAGCGGGTCGGCTAAGGCAGTCAAGCTGAGGATGAGGGCATCTTCGCTTACCGTCGTGGCGACGCTCGTCATCCCGAGCCGCCCGTGGGGTGATCCGCTATTTCTGCTTTGCTATGAGGGCATCGTCGATTTCGCGCGCGCGTACGGCAGCCGGGCGATTGCTGATGCGGTCCCAATAGCGCTCGAAAGCCGGCCGCTTTTCGAGCGTGCCGAATTGCATTCCCCAGCCGATATGCGCGCCAAGATAAAGATCGGCTGCGCTGAAACTCTGGCCGACCAGATAGTCGCCGTGCGACACCGCGCTCTCCAGTACATTCACTACCTGATCGAGCGATCCGTAGCCGGCCATCCCTTTGCGGTCGTCGGGCACGACGAAGCCGAACGCCTTGTTGGTCGCTGCCGCCTCGACGGGGCCGGCTCCAAAGAACAGCCAGCGATAGTAGGGTCCGCGAAGACGATCGCCCGGTGGCGGCGCGAGCCGTGCCTTGGGGAAAGCGTCGGCAAGATAGGCGCAGATTGCCGCGGCTTCGGTCACTGCGACGTCCCCATGCTTGATAGCTGGCACTTTTCCCATCGGATTGATCGCAAGGTAGGCTGGAGACTTCGCGCTGGTGGAAAAATCGAGCAGCTCGGTTTTGTAGGGCTCTCCAATCTCCTCGAGCATCCAGCGTACGATCCGGCCGCGCGACATCGGGTTTGTGTAGAAGATCAACTCGTCAGTCATGGGGTTGCTCCTTGTTTTCTGACGTAGGCGAATCCTGCGAAGCGCGGCGCGCGCGAAGCAGGATGGCTGGGGCGGAAGGATTCGAACCTTCGTATGCCGGAATCAAAATCCGGTGCCTTACCACTTGGCGACGCCCCAATGAACGCGGGCCCGCGCCGGGGCGCGGACCATACTCAGTCGTGCATCGCCTTTCAACGCGCGGAGTTGCAGGGCCGGCACGCCGTCTTTATAAGAGCGCCTCCCGAGAAAACCGGAGAGTAGCTCAGCCTGGTAGAGCACCACGTTCGGGACGTGGGGGCCGGAGGTTCGAATCCTCTCTCTCCGACCAATTCGTCCGCATTTAGGGCCGCCTCTCTTTACGCTGCCGACAGAACGGCGGCTCTCGCCCAATGCGGCTGGGTTTTGTAAGATAGCGCGGGAGGCAGGGGCACGTGGCGGAACCGGCAGGAAAAGGTCTGAGGAGAAAAGCGCTCGTCGTGGAGGATGAGGCACTGATCCGCATGTCCGTATGCGACATGCTGGCGGAAATCGGTGTGGAGTCGATCGAAACCGCAAACGGCCTCGATGGGCTGACAATGCTGGCCGATGACCCCTCGATCAATCTGCTGATCGCGGATCTCGGCCTGCCGGACGTGAGCGGCGAGGACTTTGTTCGCCAGGCGCGGGATTTGCGGCCCAGGCTCAAAATCATTGTTTCGACCGGCCATTCGACGATGCGGGCGCTTCCGGCATTTGCGGGCGTGAGCTTTCTTGCGAAGCCGTTCGATCTTTCCGGTCTGCGACGGGTTGTCGAAGCCGTCTGACGCGCCGCGCCCTACGCGACAGCGTTGTTGCGCGCGATTTCGCCAAGCCAATAGGCCGACGGTTTCGGCTTGCGCGCCTGGGTGGCGCGATCGACCGCGACAAGGCCGAATTTCGGCCGATAACCTTCGAGCCATTCGAAATTGTCGAGGAGCGACCAGTGGATGTAGCCGCGTACATCTACGCCGTCGGCAATGGCCGCGTGGACGCCCTGGAGCGCGCGCCGGGTGAAATCGATGCGGCGGGAATCGTCCTCGGTGCCGATGCCGTTTTCGGTCACGAGGACGGGACAATCTGAAACGCCAGCGGCGTTGCGAATCGTGGCGTCCAACGCTTCGGGGTAGAACTCGTATCCCATCTGCGTGCGTTCTGCTCCGTCGGGCGGCGGCAATTGTCCTTTGGGTCCGAAGCGGATGCGCGTGTAGGTCTGCACGCCAACGAAATCGTCGCCGCGAGCGCTCTCGAGAAACTGTCCTTGAATCAGTTGATCGGCCGCGCGCCGCAGATTTTCGCCGCCCGGCCCAGCCTGCAAATCGAGAAGTGCCAGCGTGATGCCGATAGGGGATGAGAGGCCCGCCGATTTCAGTGCTTCGTAGCCCTTGCGGTGAGCGGCGATGAGGTGTGGCGAAGCGACATATCCATCGCAGTTCAGGAACGGCGCCCAGCTCGCGGCATTTCCGCCGCAGCGGCGTGCAATCTCCGCAAAACGCTGCGGCGACTCCGCGCGCGATCTGCCGCCTGCTTCGCGTTGCGCCGTTATGATCATGGGAACGTTGGCTTCGTTGATCGTGCAGGCATAGAGGATAAGATCGCCCAGGGCGCGTCCGGCCACTTCGCAATAGCGGGCGAAGCGGTCCACGGATTTCATGTTCGTCCAGCCGCCATCGCGCGTGAACCAAAGAGGCGCCGTGAAGTGATGAAAGGTAACGATGGGTGCGATGCCGAGTGCGCGGCAGGCGGCAATCATCCGGCGGTAGTGATCGAGCGCCGCGCGCGAAACGAATCCTTCCTCCGGCTCGATGCGCGCCCACTCGATGGAAAAGCGGTAGGCGCCGAATCCTAGGTCTTTCAGCAATGCCAGATCGTCCAGATACCGATGATAGTGATCGCAAGCATCGCCCGACGGCTCCGCAAAAAGGCTGTTCGGCACCATCTCCATGAGCCACAGATCGCTCGCGATGTTGCCTCCCTCGACCTGATGGGCGGCTGTCGCCGTTCCCCAGAGGAAATTCTCGGGAAATTGCATGCGGTTTCTCCTTCAGGCTTCCTTTTCAGCTCGGCAGCGAAAGATGCAAACCGCCGTCGACAAGCAGGAGCTCGCCGGTAATGTGACGGCTGGCCGGACCGCAGAGAAACAACGCGGCATCGGCAATATCCTGAGGCTGTCCGGCCCGCTTCAACGGT
Organism: Rhizomicrobium sp.; assembly: GCA_036495845.1. Taxonomy (GTDB): domain Bacteria; phylum Pseudomonadota; class Alphaproteobacteria; order Micropepsales; family Micropepsaceae; genus Rhizomicrobium. The sequence continues at coordinate 18,838 of DASXMF010000100.1, read as the reverse complement.
GCGGCTTCGGCCTGCTCCAGGCTGATTTTTTCGAAACGCTCCGCACCGAACCTGTCCCTGAACCACCGGGTCGCGACATAGCCCGGGCATATCGCATTCACGCGAACGCGCGGCGCGAGCGCGCGTGCCAGTGAGATCGTCATGGTGTTGAGCGCGCCTTTCGAGGCGGCATAGGCGACAGACGAGCCTACGCCCGCGGTGCCGGCAATCGAAGATATATTGACGATCGCGCCTTCGCCGTTCGCGTTCAGAGCCTCCCGGCAGGCACGGATCATCTGGAACGGACCGACGACATTGACGGTATAGAGGCGGGTGAAATCCTCTGCGGTTAGCGCGTCAAGATCGTGGTGCGCGGCGAATTTCGTCGTGCCTGCATTGTTCACCAGAATGTCGATCCGTCCCCAGGCGTCGAGCGCGCAATGTGCGAGCCGTCGGCAATCTTCATCCCGGGCGACGTCGCCGGCCATGACACGTGCCTGCGCGCCGGATCGCGCGGCGATTTCTCCCGTCTCCTCCGCTTCGGTTTTGCTCTTGGTGTAGTTGACCAGGACATTGGCGCCAGCCCGGGCCAGCGCGATTGCGATGGCTGCGCCAATCCCCGTCGCGGAGCCCGTGATGACGCCGACCTTGCCGCTGAACGAACCCTGTTCCATTTGGCGTTTAGCCCTTATCTTCGGTTCCTTGCGCGGGATCGCGCCTCCAATACTCTAAGAATAGCGGATGACGGCACAACAGGCGGCAACCAGCCCCGGGCAAATACCATCTCGGCCGACGCCGGACGCACCCGAACAGTGGTGCGAGGAGCGGGCATTGCGCATCATTCTCATTCGCCACGGACGCCCCGATATCGCGGTCGCGCCGCGCGCATCGCACAGTGAATTCTGCAGCTATATCGACGCCTACGAGGAAGCGGGCCTCGATCCCGGTAGCGCGCCGCCAGAGGAGTTGCAGGATCTGGTCAGCGAGCTGACCGCGGTATTTACCAGTGGACGCAAACGGTCTCACGACAGCGCGCGGGTGCTGGCGCCGCACGCGGAGCTGATCGCGGATCCGCTTTTTGTGGAAGCCCCGCTCGCAGCGCCGCCGATTCCAATTCTGCGCATGAAGGTTCCCAAATGGGCGGTGGTCGCGCGAATTCTGTGGCATGCCGGTTATCATCCCGAGATCGAGAATTATCGCCGTGCCAAGCATCGTGCGAGCGAAGCTGCCGATATTCTTACGGCCCGCGCCCGCCGCGACGGGGCAGCGGCGCTGATCGCGCATGGCTATTTCAATCTGTTGATCGGGCGTGAGTTGCGCCGCCGCGGGTTCAAGAAGTCCGGGTCGCACCGCGCGCGCTTCTGGAACGCGGTCACGTATAGCCGGAAGCCTGCCGGCCTTTAGCAGAAAAATTCGCAATGAGGCGGCGAGATGGTGAGAGCATGTCACGCGCTTCGCCGCGGATGAGGGGTGCACACTCTCTCCGCGCAGCCTGCGCGCGACCTCACAACATCGCGGGGATCACGCGGTCGGGTGGTTTGTGGCCGTCGGCGAAAGTCTTGATGTTGACGATCACCTTTTCGCCCATGTCGATGCGACCTTCGATTGTGGCCGATCCCATATGGGGCAGCAGCACGACGTTTTTCTGCTTCAACAACTTCGGATTCACCGCCGGCTCCCGCTCGAATACATCGAGGCCAGCGCCGGACAAGGCGCCCGTTTCCAGCATACGCGCCAGCGCGTTTTCGTCGATAACCTCGCCGCGGGCGGTGTTGACGATGTAGGCCGTGGGCTTCATCAGCTTCAGGCGCCGCGCCGAGAGCAGATGATAGGTCGCGGGTGTATGCGGACAATTGACCGAGACGATGTCCATGCGCGCCAGCATCTGGTCGAGACTCTCCCAGTAGGTCGCGCTCAGCTCGCGCTCGATTTGTGCATGGACCGGTTTGCGGTTGTGATAATGAATCTGCAGTCCGAAAGCCTTTGCGCGGCGCGCTACGGCCTGGCCGATGCGGCCCATGCCGATGATGCCGAGTCGTTTTCCCCAGATGCGGTGTCCCAGCATCCATGATGGCGACCAGCCCTCGAAATGCTCGGCCTTCAGCTCCTCGGCGCCCTCGACCAGCCGGCGCGGCACCGCAAGGATGAGCGCCATCGTCATGTCGGCGGTATCTTCGGTCAACACACCTGGCGTGTTGGTGACCGTAATGCCCCGTTCCAGCGCCGTCTTTACATCGATGTGGTCTACGCCGTTGCCGAAATTGGCAATGAGTTTGAGATTGTGTCCGGCGCGCACGAGCACCTTGGAATCGACGCGATCCGTCACGGTCGGCACGAGGACATCGGCATTCTGCACCGCTTCGATCAGCGCAGCCTGGTCCATCGGCGTGTCCGCGAGGTTGAGCCTGGTCTCGAACAGCTCGCGCATGCGCGTCTCGATCGCGTCCGGCAATTTGCGCGTCACGATGACGAGCGGTCGATTCGCGGGCATTCCCTGGTTCCCCTCGGGTGTTTCTCGGGCGCACACGGGTCTTAGCAGATGCGGGAGTCCCGGCAAAGTTGCTGCTCGCGGTCTTTTGCGGCAGGCAGACCTTCGCGCTACAAGGCTTCGCGTATCCTTTGGGAGTCTTGGATGGCGGCAGTTCCAGGCGAGACGCCCGCAAATCCCGCTGCCGCCGCGGCGATTGAGGCTGGGGGTATCGCGCTGCTCGCCAACGCTCCGCACGGCAGGTCCAGTACGGGCGGTCCCGCCGCGAGCCGGCTCGGCCAGGTGTCGTGGGCAATGTTCGATTTTGCCCGCATTCCCTATGTTCTGCTCATCACGATCTATATTTTTGCGCCCTATTTCTCGAACACGGTGGTTGCGCACGATCCGGTGCGCGGGCAAGCGATGTGGGGCGACATTCAGGCCATTAGCGGATTTGTCATCGCGCTCTGCGCTCCCTTCATCGGCGCAGTGTCCGATGCGGGCGGTAGGCGCAAGCCCTGGATTCTGTTCTCCGCGCTCCTGATCGCCCTGCCGAGCGCGTTCCTCTGGTACGCGAAGCCGGCGGGCCAGGGGCTCTCGCTGTTCGAGATTGGTGTCCTGGTCGCCGCCTCGAACATTGCCTACGAATTCTCAAGCGTCTTTTACAACGCGATGCTGCCTTCGATCGCTTCGAAAGAGCGGATCGGCGGTCTTTCCGGACTCAGCCTGGCGCTCGGCAATGTCTCGGGCCTCCTGTTGCTGGTGTTCATGCTGGTCGCCTTCGTGCTCCCTGGCGCCGTCCACTGGAGCTTCATTCCTGCCCATCCACTATTTGGCATCGACCAGAGTGCGCACGAGCCGGAGAGATTGACGGGGCCCATTACTGCGCTCTGCGTCTTCGTCTTCACAGTTCCCCTTCTAATCTGGACTCCCGATCGTTCGCCGCGACGCGCTAGCTGGCGCGAAGCCACCGTCGAAGGCATTCGCTCCGTGTTAAGAACGCTGCGCAGCCTCAAACACTATCGAAACGTCGCCACGTATCTCGCTGCGCGCCTGTTCTTCAATGACGGCATGACTGCCCTTCTCACCTTCGGCGGCGTTTACGCCGCCGGCACCTTCCATTGGGGGGCGCTGGCGATGACGGTCTACGGGATCACGCTCAGCGTCTTCGCCGTGTTCGGCGGATTCTTCGGCGGCTGGCTCGACGACCGCTTCGGCTCGAAAACGGCGATTTTCGTTTCCGTGGGCGGCACGCTGGTAGCCGGCGTTCTTTCGATCTCGATGGGGCTCGACCGCATCTTCTGGTTCATTCCATACGACCCGCATTCGCCGCCCGTGCATAGTCTGCCGTTCTTCAGGAGCTGGCCCGAGCTGATCTATGTCGGCATCGTCATGCTGATCGCGATTTTCGTCACCGCGTCCTATGCAAACGCGCGTACCATGATGGCGCGCATCGCCCCACCAGAACGTATGACGGAATTCTTTGGCCTGTTCTCGCTTTCGGGCCAATCGACCACGTTTCTTGCCACCTCGAGCGCCACGCTTTTCACGGTGTGGACCGCGAGCCAACGCGGCGGCATGATCGCGGTGATGTTGTTCCTCTCGCTCGGTCTGATCGGCATGCTGTGGGTGAAGGAAGAGCGGGTCGCAGCCGTGTGAGATGAAGCTGCAATCACGAACCCAAGCCTATGGTTCCCGCGTTGAACTATGTCATGTTGAGTCCGCAGGCGATGGGATCGCAAATGCGCCTTCGAGGTTTGGCCCTGATGGCGGCCGGCGCGCTCGGTCTTTCCGGCTGCGCGACGACCTCGCAGGAAGCCGTTGCCGCCAATGACCGTTTCGAGCCGATGAATCGAGCTATCTACGGTGTCGACGAGATATTCGACAAATACGTCGTGCTGAACATCGCCGGACTGTACATCAATAACGTGCCCAAGCCCGTGCGCATCGGCATGCACAATGTGCTTGTGAACGCCGAAGAGCCGGTCACCATCGCCAACGACGCATTGCAACTCGAGTTCGTGCGCGCCGGCCGCGCGACCGCGCGCATGGCGCTCAACACGACGGCCGGGTTGGGCGGCATTGGCGATGTGGCCGCGAAGCACGGACTCGTTGAGCAGAGCGCCGATTTCGGTCAGACGCTGAGCCGGTACGGCGTGGGCGAGGGGCCGTTTCTCGTATTGCCGATCATCGGACCGGAGCCGCCGCGCGATCTCGTCGGCGACACGGCCGACCTGTTCATCGATCCGCTGACATGGCTGCCGCCAGGTTGGCCGCTCCTTGATCGTCTCGGACTAACGGCAGGCGTGCACGTCTGGGATCCCTATCTCACCCATGCGCGCAACATGCTCCTCAGAAGCGAGCTCGGAAAAGGTTCGCTCGATCCTTACGCTACAATGCGCAGCATCTATCGACAGCAGCGGGCCGATGAGATCAATGGAGGCAAACCCGTCGTGACGGACCCGTAATTTGTGCGAGCACATTTGCTCGCAAGTCGTTTGCGGTCAGGACTTGTCCTGATTCGCGCCCGAAGTACTCTTCAGGAAGGAGTTGTAAATCCACCCCTCGCGAGACGATTTGCCGTTTGCTGCACGGGTGCGGACATGCGTCCAGGCGCCTTGGCGCTCGATCACGTCGACCTGGGTATCGCGAGAAAGTCTGGCGACGATGCCGGCACCACCAGACGGTTCGCGACGCAGATTCGCAGAGGAAATGATCACCGCCGCCGACGCTTCGGCTACCGGCACTTTCGCTGATGTCTGATGTGACGTTGCCCTGGCCGGTTCGGCAGTCGAGCGTGAAGTCACAGGCGGCGAAGACCCACGCGGGTAGAAGAGGACTGCGAGCAACATTATGCTGGCCGCTGCGGCGACCAACGCGCCATAGCGCGCCCTCCGACTCGCAGCAGCTGAAACCGTCGAATCCAGGGGCATTTCCGAGGTCGAATCGGACGCTCCGGCAAACCGAGCATCCCTCTCCCATTCGCGGCGCGCGGCGGCCAACCGCTCGGCTTCTTCGGCCCTCCAGGCGTCTTCCGCACGAATCAGCGCGGTTTTCGCCTGTTCCGACATGCGATCGCGCGCCTTTCTGACCGCCACCCGGGCTTGCGCCAGCTCGGCTTCCCGCTCCGACTGGGTGATCTGCATGGCGGCCAGTTCCGCGCGCACGCGGCCAAGTTCTGCTTCGTTGGCGGGATCGCGCATCGACGCGATGCGGCTGCTCGCCTCTGCCAGCGAGGCCTCAGTGCGTTCGAGGCGCGCCGTAATTTCGGCCATCGCCAGTGCGGATCGCTCGCGTTCCCGAGTTTCGATTTCGGCAAGACGGATCGCCTGGCTCGCCTTCCACGCCTCCTCAGCTTTTGCAAGTGCCGCGTCGGTTTCCTTCCGGGCGAGCTCACGCGCGCGGCTTGCCGACAATTGCGATTCTGCGAGCTGGGCTTCGCGTTCTGCCAACGTAGCTCGCGCTGCAGCGAACTCGGAGCGCAGGTGCCGGATTTCCACAGCGTCGCTCTGATCACGCGACGACTTTGCTTCGGTGCGCGCGGCGGCAAGTGCTGCCTCGGCGCGTTCCGCCCGTGTGCTCACCGCAGCCAGCTCTCGCGAGAAATCTTGCCTCAACCTGGCTTCGTTCTTCGCAAGCTGATCCGTTAGTTCAGTCTTCCAGGCAGTTTCTGCCTCGTACAGTGACGTTTCCGCTGTCTCGCGCGCCCGCTCTCTGGCCTCCTCGCCGGCCAGTTGCATCTCTGCCAGTTCTGCATCCCGCGCAGCGAGCGCCGCTTGCGCGGCCTTCAAGTCTGCGCGCAAGCGGCGGGTTTCGGCCGTGTCCCGCCGCTCGCTGATCGACTTCGCCTGCGCGCGCGATTCGGACAGCGCCTCCTCGGCACTCTTGAGCCTTCTCGTCATCTCTGACGAGAAGTGCTCTGCCTGTTCATGCCACTTCGCTTCCGCAGTTGCGAACCGTTCGGCCTCGTCAGATTTCCAATTTGCCTCGGCTTTCGCCAGAGCTGCTTCGTGTGCTTCCTGCGCTTGTCTTACCGCATCGTCGGCGGCGGATTTCGCTTTCGCAATTCTGGTCTGGCTCTCGACAAGGGCTGCCTGGGCGGCTGCGAGTTCTTCGCGCAATCGGCGCGTTTCCCCTGCATCGCGGCGCTCGCGCGAGACTTTGGCCTCGGCGCGAACTTCGGCGAGTGCAGTCTCCACTTGTTTTAGGCGGGTCGCCGCTTTCGCCGATGATTGGGCAGACTGTTCCTGCCATCTTGCCTTGGCCTCCGTCAGCCGTACCGATTCCTGTTTCGTCCAGTTCGCTTCCGCGGCTGCGACAGCGGATTCAGTTTCTCTTTCGGCGCGATCCTGTGTGATTTTCAAGGTCACCAGAGCGTCGGCGAGCTCTTCTTCGCGCGTGGCGATGCCGGATTGCAGTTTCACCACTTCATCGCGCAGGCGGCGCAATTCTGCCGTGCCGGAGATCTTGCGCGCGGCTTCAGCGCGTGCTTCGGTCAGCGCGTCCTGGGCACGCTTCAGGCGCGCCGATTCCTTGGCCAGCGCCGCCTCGGATTCTTCCCGCCAAATTGCCTGTGCCGCCTCAAGCCGTGCGGACTCGTCCGCCCTCCAGACGTTTTCCGCTGTGACCAGTTCGGCTTCCGCTTCGCGCTTCCAGATTTGCCCCGCTTTTTCAATGCGCGCGCGGACTTTCTCTTCCGCGCGCGCAATTCGGGCGTTGGTATCGGCCTGCCACACGGCCCGGCTTTTCTCGAGTGCGTCCGCGGCTTCTGCCGCGGCTTCTGCCAGCCTTTCGTCCAGTTCGGTTTTCCAGGCCTGCCGCGCCGCATCCAGCTCCGCGTCGACGCTCTGACCGGTCTCTTCGGCACGCGTGCGCTCAGCCTCGCGCCGGACTTTAGCCATATCGGATTCGGCAGAGCGAAGAGACGATCTCGCTTCGGATAATTCGGCGCGCAGCCGACGAATTTCAGCTGCGTGCGCGGCCAATATTTCCGCGGCAGATTGCGTCTCTGAATCGTCCTGAAATGTGCTGTCCGACAAGACGGGGAGTTCGAGCACCGCTAGGGTGGCCCCATCGTCGCTTACGATGCGGATCGAAAGAGTGTGGGGCTGTGTCACGCCCTTCGGGGGCAGGTACAGCAGACCGTCCAGCTCGTCGCGCGTGAGTGACCAGGAATGATCGCCATTGTTGCGCCCTCTGGACAGTCGGGCGCGGCTCGGAAGGTGCTCAACGCGGATCGACAGGCGTCGGTCCCGTCCATAGGGCGAAAGCAGCGGGATCAACTCGAGGGGTAATCCCTCCTGCGTGGACGCCGGCTCGACTTTCGCACGTATCGCAGTATTCACTCGGTTGCTCCCGTCGAGACTCTCCCGATCGTGGCTGCGCAGGCCAACGGCACAGGAATGTGCCGGCGGCCAGCCTCGAGTGGGTGACCACACGCAGGTCAGGGTCCATTGTTTGCCAGTTTGGTAAAGTAATCGTTCGCATGGAGCGGCTCGACGCTCCCCGTGGACCGTCAGGGAAGCACTGGCCTATTGCAAGAATCGGTCAAATCTCGATGGCTGGCGGCTGAAATCGCGCTAAAGCCCGTATAGTCTGCCCAGCCTCACATGGGATGCGAAGGGATGTTCAGACGATTCTTGATCGCTTCGGCAGCGCTGATACTCACGAGATGCGGGGTACCAGAGTATTTCGACCAGCATCCGGCAAATGTCAGGCCGGAATCGGAAGCGGTCGCCGCCGCCCTTCACCAACGGGAATATGGTCAGGCCATCGCCTCCGGTACCGCCAGCGCCTCGCGACAAGTGAGGGCGGCAAGTATTCCGGGTAACCGATTGCCGGAGGCCTCGCCGGTTCCGCCGGCAGTAGAGAGCCCGGCTGAAGGCGGTTCATCTGCTCCTGAGAAGAGTGTTCAGATATCCGGCTCGCCGGCTTTGCCTGCCAGCGCGCCCGGTCGATCGACGGTTGAAATCAGCTCGGTCTTGCAGCGCTCCGCCGCGATTCCCGCCCGAACGAACGCGGTGCCCCCGATCGAGGGCCCAATGTCCGGTTCCCCGGCACCGGTAAGGGTTCGCTCGCCCAGCAAGCGTTCTTCGCCGACTCCGCAGACATTGCCCAGTCCGGAAATTCCGGCTTCCCAGGCTGAGATCAACCACACCGAAGCGCCAAAAGGCGTCGCAACCGGTTCCGACCAACCTTCGATATCGCAAACTCTTCCCGACGCCGCCAACCTGTCGGCTGGCTCCAGCGCGCCTGCGCCGAGCAAGGACGCAACGAGCGCGCCGCAGATTCCCGACTCGTACGCCGAACGGTCGCCCTCGGCCGAGCCGGTTCGCCCGGCACCGCCGGCGAATTCAAGCCCCAGCGCTCACTGTCAATTCGTCGCCAGGACACGTGCCGAGGATGCAGCTGGGTCCGGGCAGGACAGTGAGACGCAACGGATGGTTCGGGAAGGCACCTACGCGAATTGCGTCGCATGGGAAGCCGCGCATCGCTGGCACGATTGACGGCAGTTTACGAACGCGCCGAATCGCCGGATGTGTTCTTTGTCGGCAGCCAGCCGCGATTTTAAAAGACTATTCGGCGCGATTGGACCGGGGTCGTGAGGAACTCTGCCGATCGCCGAGAGGTCTGCGACGCCGTTCAGATCAAGGAGCGCTCGGCTTCGCGGTCGCCCCGATGACAGCGTCCCGGATAACGCTATATTATCACAACCAGATGCCTAATTGAGAAATTGGTCAGGTTCTCCGGTTAAATTTCATCAATACGTGCAGGGATGTTTTCATCTTGTCGAGCGGATTCCCATGAGCGTCCTCGTCACCGGCGGCGCTGGCTACATCGGCAGTCACACGGCGCATGCCCTCGTGGACCGTGGCGAAAAGGTCGTGGTTCTGGACAACCTCTCGACTGGATCGCAGTCGTTCATTCCGCCCGCTGCGGTCTTTCTTCGGGGCGATGCGGGAAACGGCGACCTCGTTCAGAAAATCATCCGGGAACACGCCGTGGAAGCAGTGATGCATTTCGCTGCCTCGATCCTCGTGCCGGAATCCATCCAGTGTCCGCTCGACTACTATGAAAACAACGTGGTCGTATCGCGGGGACTCATCGAGGCCTGCATTGCGCAGCAAGTTGGTCACTTTGTGTTCTCGTCGACGGCAGCAGTCTATGGACTAACGGATTCGATTCCGGTCGGCGAGACGGCGCCGACCAGACCGATCAACCCCTATGGCCGCAGCAAGTTGATGGTGGAGTGGATGCTTGAAGACGCGGCTCGCGCCCATGCGTTCCGATATATCGCGCTGCGCTATTTCAATGTCGCGGGCATCGCGCCGGGAAGCTGCGCAGGACAGCCGCGAAGACAGGTTGCCCATCTCATCAAGCGCGCCGCCCAGGTCGCCCTCGGCCATGTAGATCATTTGGACATATTCGGGACCGATTACCCGACTCGCGACGGAACCGCGGTCCGCGACTACATCCATATTTGCGATCTTGTCGACGCACATCTGTTGGCGCTCGATCATTTGCGCGCCGGCGCCGGCGCCGGCGTGTACAATTGTGGCTACGGGACAGGCTCGAGCGTCCTCGACGTGACGGCGGCGTTCGAGCGGGCGACGGGCAGGACGCTTCCCGTGCGCCACGCTCCTCGTCGACCCGGCGATGCACCGTCCGTGATTGCGGACGCCGCGCGGCTTCGCACCACATTGGGTTGGGAACCTCACTTCAACCGTCTGGACACGATCGTTCGATCTGCACTTGAATGGGAAAGCCGGCAGAGCGCCTGAAGCGATCGCCGGAACCCATGACGAGAGATTCGAGCGGCAACACTGCCACACCGCAGCTTCGGCGCATCCCCCTGCTGCTGCATATATTCAACACGTTTGCTCCCGGTGGCGCCCAAACCCGTTTTGTAAACCTGGCCAATCATTTCGGCGCGCGATTGCGGCACGTAATTATTGCGCAGGACGGGAACTATTCTTGCGTTGCGCGTCTGGCGATGGGAATCGATGTCACGCCGCATCGCATCGGATTGCCCGAAGCGAGCCTGACGCGGCGCTTGCGCGGCTTCGCGGCGGCGATATCGGCCATCCGCCCCGACTGGCTCGTTACGCACAATTGGGGAACGATCGAATGGTCGCTCGCCAATCTGGCGATCGGCGCTCGCCAGATCCATATCGAGGACGGATTCGGACTCGACGAGGCGTTGCGCATGAAGCGCCGGCGCATAGTTGCGCGGCGCATCCTGCTGCAGCGGAGCGAGATCGTGGTTCCATCGATGATCCTGCAGAACTGCGCGCGAAAGCACTGGAGGATCTCGCCTCGTCGTCTCCACTATATTCCCAACGGAATCGACTGCACGCGTTTCACGCCTGCCCGAACTCGATCCCCCGAGATCTCGCCGATCGGAACCGAGCTCGTGGTCGGCACGGTGGCCGCATTGCGTCCAGAAAAGCAGCTGTCGCGACTGCTGCGCGCATTCGCGTCCATCTGCCGCCAATCGCATCTCCGTCTCGTCATAGTCGGAGAGGGCGCAGAGAAACTGCGCCTCGAAGCGCTGGTGCGGGAACTCGGAATTTCCGATCGCGTGAAATTCGAAGGCGACATCGCCGATCCAGCTCCCTTTTATCGAGCGTTTGACGTTTTCGCACTGACGTCGGATACGGAGCAGATGCCCTATACGGTTTTGGAAGCCATGGCGTCAGGTTGCGCGATCGTAGCGACGGATGTTGGCGACACAAGGAATATGGTAGCGGAAGAAAATCACCCTTTGATCGTGGACCGTAACGACGAGCAAATCGCCTCAGCCTTTGCGCGCCTTGCGAACGATCGGAATCTTGTGCGCCGGCTTGGCGATGCAAACCGACGGAAGGCCACCCGCGAATACGACCAGAGTCTCATGTTTGCGCGTTTTGCCGAACTGTACGGTCTGACGGAAGATGCTGCGCCATCGACGCCGGATCAACAGTCGTGAAAATCCTCTACCACCACCGCATACGCTCCCGCGACGGTCAATCCGTTCACCTGGAAGAATTGATCGGTGCGTTGCGAGATCTGGGGCACGAGGTCGTGCTCGTCGGTCCAAATGCCTTTGTCCGCGTATCTCTCGGTCACGAACCTGCGCTCCTTGGTGTCGTGAAGAAATTTGCCCCGAAAAGTCTCTACGAATTGCTCGAGCTCGCTTACAATGTCCCGGCGTTTTTTCGCCTCTTTCGCGCCTGCGGAAAACATCGCCCCGACTTTGTATATGAGCGCTCGAATCTTTATCTGCTCGCCGGGCTTTGGTGCGGGAGGGCTGCGCGTGTTCCCGTGGTATTGGAAGTCAATGCTCCCCTCGCACGAGAACGTACGAAGTTCGGCGGGCTCGCCTTTCCGGATCTCGCCAGGAAGCTGGAACTCTGGACCTGGAGAAGTGCAGACCTGGTGCTGCCCGTCTCGGAGGCGTTAGCAGACGAAATCCGTTCTGGAGGGACGCCGACGGAACGCATTGCAATCGTTCCGAACGCGATTGATCCGGAGAAATTTACGGTCGCAGAGGACGGTCGAGCCAAGTTGGAATTGCAGCTGTCGGGCAAGATCGTCATCGGCTTCACCGGTTTTGTTCGCGACTGGCACGGACTGGATTCGGTGATCTCGATGCTCGCGCGACCAGGCATTCCATCCGATCTGCATCTGCTGGTGGTTGGCGAAGGTCCGGCGCTGGACGACCTCAAGATGCAGTGCCGGATTCTCGCCGTCGCGCACAAGGTGACATTCGCCGGGTTGGTGGAACGCGATCGGATCGCTCGCCATGTGGCAGCTTTCGATATTGCGATCCTGCCCCGATGCGTCGATTATTGTTCTCCTCTCAAGCTGTTCGAATACATGGCGGCCGGCAAAGCGATCGTTGCGCCCGATCAGCCCAATATCCGCGAGATACTGGAATCGGAAACGTCGGCGCTGCTTTTCCAGCCTGATACGCCGGGGTCGCTCGATAGCGCCCTCCTTCACCTCGCCGTCGATGGCGACCTTCGCGATCGCCTCGGGTTGCGCGCGCGCGCGCTGATCGACTCGCGCGGATACACGTGGCGACACAATGCCCAGCGCGTGAGTGCGCTCGCAACGGCGGCCATCCGGGACGCGGCTGTGCAATCCACGCCGGCCACGAAGTGAAAATTTATGACGAGTTGGATTTTTCGCGTCTACCGGGCGAAGCCCATGCGCTGTTCGAAGTCTGCGGACGTGACAGTTTCTTCAATCTGGCGGGATGGTTCAGGCTCGCCACGGAGTGCGGCTTTGGTGATGCCTGCCGGACGGGACTTGCGGTCGACGAAGAGAACCTTGTTGCGCTGCCGTTTCGTCGGGTGCCTCAAGGGCGCAATCTCAAAAGCTGCACCAGCATGTACTCGTGCGAGTTTGACGTGCTCAGCGATCAGGCGAGTGCTTCGACCATGCGCGAGTTCGCAAGATCGTTCGTCTCGGCCATCCGGCCGCTGGATTCCCTGTTTATCGAAGGTATGGATCCCACGAGGTTCAATTTCACAGCACTGATCGATGGTTTCCGTGCCTCGGGCTTTGTGGCGAAACCCTATTTCGGCTGGGGTACCTGGTACGAATCCACGTCCGGACTCGATTTCGACCGGTATCTCGCGGCGCGGCCGTCGATCCTGCGCAATACTTGGAAGCGCAAGCACGCGGCGCTCGCCAAATCGTCCAATATTGCCTTCCGGAGTTATCGGGGCGCGGGGGATCTGGATCCCAACATCGTCACCTACGAGAGAATTCGAGAACAGAGCTGGAAGGCGGCAGAACCACTGCCGGCTTTTATTCCGGCATTGATCAAATTCGCGGCGGGCAATGGCGCATTGAGGCTCGGAATTCTAGACATCGACGGTGAGCCGGCAGCGGCCCAGTTCTGGATCGTTTGGGCGGGCAGGGCAACGATCTACAAACTCGTCTACGCGGAAAAATTCGCCGCTTTCTCGCCCGGCACGCTCTTGACGATGCATATGATGGAGATGATCCTCGAACAGGATCGCCCGGTCGAGATCGATTTTGGGCGCGGCGACGATGCGTACAAGCAAATGTGGCTGTCCTCGCGTCGCGAGCGCTGGGGAATCGAGGCCGGCAATCCTCGGACCTGGCGCGGCTTCGCGCACGCCACGCGTCTTCGGGCAGCGCTCGTTCGCGACCGCATGAAATCGGGAGCGCCGAGATCCGGAACCCAGGGCCGATCGGAGGTCGGACGAGTATCGCTAGTGATTCCGTATTGCGTTGCGGATGCTTTTAAAGAGGCGCATCTGCCCATCTGAGGTTTCACGCCAGCTGAAATGCTCGGCGAAAGCACGCGTTGCCTCCCTGCTCGGCAGATCGCTGAATAACGACTCGACAGCCTCGGCAACGGCTTGCGGCGATCTTTCGCGCATCAGAATGCCGGCCTCGGGACGGCAAACGATTTCCGGATTGCCCCAGATTGGCGAGGCGATGACGGGCGTGCCACACGCCATCGCTTCAAGCAGCACGTTCGGCCAACCTTCGCGACTCGAGCAAAGGATTGCAATGTCGGCAGCCGAGTAGATCGCGCTGAGTTCGGCGTGGGGAACGGTGCCGAGGAAGCGAACCCGCGAGGTGACTCCAAGACGTGAGGCCAGCGACTGCAACCCGGCGCGTTCGGGTCCCTCCCCGGCAATGAGCAGCGAGCAATCCGGCAGTCGGGGAAGCGCGCTGATGGTTATGTCATGCCCTTTGCGTTCGATCAGGTGCCCCACGGACAGGAGCACGCGACCACTCAGCCCGAGCGCGGAGCGAACTTGTCGCCGGTCTTCGGGTTTGAACATGTCGAGATCGACGCCGTTGCGAAGCACGACAATGCGATCTGTGGATATGCCAAGATCGACCAACGCATTTTTCAAAGCCTGGCTCACGGCGACGATACCGGCGGCGTGTCTGGCGGCGGATACGATCATCCGGCGGGGCAGCGGGTAATTTGGTATGAGATTGATATCCGACCCACGCGCGGTGATGACGACCGGTTTCTTCAAAGCGCGTCCGAGACGAACGGCTGCCACGCCATCGGGATAGAAATAATGGGAGTCGATCAGATCGAAATCCCAATCCTTCTGCAGTTTTCCGACGAATTTCGCGGTTGCCGCGAATAACGACGCCGGCGCGAGAGACATGCCGATTTTCGGCACCAGAGGATACCGCGGGTGTGCGATGTCGATTCCGTGGCGGGTTTCGCGCCAGGGCGTCCGTCCGAGATCTCCGTAGGACCCAAACCAGGAAGACTTCCACGGAAACCACGGAACCGGGGCGACGACCCTGACCTGAGCCTCCGTTTCGGCCACGAGATGGCGCAGCCGGTTCTCCACGAACACACCGTGATTGGGCCGGGAGGCTCCCGGATACAGCGTGGTAAAAGTGAGGATCCGCAAAGGATCGTGCATCATGAACATGCCGTGAGAGTTGGCCCGGGACTTGTTTTGCAATGTATATAATTATTCCCCAATACCAGACCCCCGCCGCGGCGCCACGCTCGCGCAGCAACCATTACAATCGAGAATCCTTGTCATCTACCATGGTTTGTGGAAGGTATCGAAGGCTGCGGCGAAACTGCGGCGAAGCGAAATTGAAGCTTCGGCCGCGGGGTTAGGTGTGACCCCCTGCCTCGATGAGGCCGGGACCCGCTGCACAACCTGAACTTGGGGGGCGAAAGTGACAAGCTTGCCTGCGCGCGCTCTGGCGCTCTTTGCCGTTATGTTTGTGGTCGTCGGCTGCGAGACCGAAAGAACTCTGCCACCGGTCGGTGTCGGCGCAAGCATGGCGTCCTATGCCGATGCCAGCGACTACCGCATCGGTCCGGGCGACATGCTGAGCATCGTCGTCTGGCACAATCAGGAACTCAGCAGCCAAATGCCGGTGCGACCGGACGGGCGAATCTCCATGGCGCTCCTGGGCGATGTGGTGGCTGCCGGCAAGAAGCCGACCGAACTTGCCGACGAACTGAGGGAGAAGCTCAAGCCGTACGTCAAGGATCCGATCGTAACGGTGACTCCGACGCAATTTGTGGGCCCCGCGGCGCGCCAGGTGCGCGTGATTGGCGAGGCCGTACAGCCGCGCGCAATCCCGTTCAGCTCCAACATGACGATCCTCGACGTCATGATCGATGTCGGTGGGCTGACGCGGTATGCCGATGGCGATCGTGCGGTGATCGTTCGAGTCGAGAATGGCGTACAAAAATCGTACCGCGTTCGGCTCGACAGCCTTATTCGCGATGGCGACGTAAATCAGAATGTGGCGGTTCAACCCGGCGACATCGTGATCATTCCGCAGCGATTTTTCTAGGACGCTGGCTGTCCCGCGCGTGGCGGGCGCCCGAGTACTGTTCAGGAGTGAATTGAATGCCTGCCGACAACACCCGGCGAGAGAATCTCAGAAGCCTTTTGCTCGAGCAGGCCGTAACGGTCTGGAAGCGCAAATGGCTGGTCATCACGGTGGCCTGGCTCGTTTGTCTTGCCGGTTGGGCGGGCGTAATGGTGGTGCCCCAGCGCTATGAATCGGACGCGAGAGCCTTTGTCGACGTAAACGGGCTCCTGACGCCCCTGCTCAAGGGCCTTGTCGTCGATACCACTCCATCCGAAAGCGAAGATTATCTGCGCCAGACCCTGCTGAGCCGCCCCAACCTCGAGCAGGTGATCGTACTGGCGAATCTCGGTGGCCCAACTCCTTCGGGCGTCCAGCACGAAGAACTGGTTGATTCTCTGGCGAGCACCATCAAGGTTACGACGGACGGGACCAATCTCGTGTCGATCGCCTATGTGAACCGCGATCCTCAGGTGGCCAAGAATGTCGTTGACGCATTGCTGACGGTGTTCGCCGAGAAGGCCGCCAACAGCAGCAGGGTGGAAATGGACAAGGCGCGAGCATTCCTGACAAGTCAGATCGCCCAGTACGAGATCCAGTTGCGCACAGCCGAGCAGCGGCGCGCCGCCTTCAGAAAAAAATACGCCGATTACTTCACCGACACCGGCATTGCGCGTCCCGATGTCATGGCGCAGCAGCTGGCGCAGCTGCGCGATCAGTACGAAGACGCAATCACCAAACGCAATGCGCTCGCCGCTCAAATGGGACAGGTTCCGCAGCTTCTCAGCGTAGCCTCCGCGCCCTCGGTATCGAACAGCGGGCAGATCATCGTGGCGTCACCCGAAACGCGGCTCGCGCAGGCGAAACGCAATCTTGCGGATTTGCGCCTGATGTATACCGACAAGCATCCCGACGTGATCGCGGCGGAGCACTCCGTAGCGGGGTTGGAGGCAGACGTGAACTCGGAACGGAAAGTGGGAGGGTCGAGCGAAGGCAAGACTCAGATTTCCAATCCGGCCTATGAACAACTGCGGCTCAGACTAATCGATGCACAGACTATCATTCCGACGCTCAAGCAGCGCCTGGACAAGGCGACGACCGAATACGAGCACGCGAAAGCGTTGAGCGGCGACATTCCGGACATTCAGGCGAAATCCCAGGATCTTGACCGCGACTACGATGTCATCAAGGCGAATTACGACGAGCTGGTGAAGCGGCGGGAAGCCGCAAACCTTTCGCAGGCCGCTGACGATCGTGCAGATCGCACCCAATTTCGCATTGTCGATCCGCCGGAGGTCCCAATCTTCCCGTCGTTTCCGAATCGCGCGCTTCTTTTCTCGCTCGCAACTCTCCTCGGCATTGTCGTCGGCATTGCCTCGCCGATTGCGCTGGGTCAGGCTCATCCCACATTCGCATCGGCTGCGCGGTTGCGTGAGCTCGGACTTCCCGTCATTGGCGCCATAACGCTGGTACGCGGCCCAGGATCCGGGGGAATTCTCGGACGCGCAGGCGGCGGAATATTTGCTACGGCGGCAGGCGGGCTCCTTCTCGTCTATTTCGGACTGATATTCGCCGTGGCAATCCCGCAATCGGGATTGTGGTAAGATGGCGGACCGAACCCCCGATCTCATTCAACGCGCGGCCGCGCGGTTGCAAAAGCCAGCGCTCCAGCCAGACACGTATGACACCCTGCCGGCCGCCGACTCGCTCGGAGCCGCACGACGCCAGGGACCTCAAATATCCCATGTCGAGCGGATCGGATCTCTCGAAACGACCGATCGCAAGGCTGTGCCCTCACGCGACGAGGAACGGTATGTCACCATCAGCCCGACCAGTCTTGCATCCTATGGGATAGCCCTTCCTTCGTCCGGATTTTCCCGGACGGTCGAGGAGTTTCGCGCGCTCAAGCGACATGTAATGACGAACGCATCGTCCGCACGCTCGGCATCGGATGCCACGCCGGGACGAATCATTCTCGTAACTAGCGCGCGGCCCGGCGAAGGCAAAACGTTTACTGCCACGAATTTGGCGCTGGCTCTCGCCTACGAAAAGGATGCGCGAGTCCTGCTGGTGGACGCGGACGCCTACCGCCAGTCGTTGATGAGCTGTCTTGGAATTTCCGCCGATGTGGGATGGCTCGACATCGTAACGAAGCCGACTCCCGATCTGTCTGAGGTCAGTCTGAAGACGAATGTACCAGGCCTCACGGTGCTTCCTGCCGGAAAGGAGCGCTCCGAGATTCCCGAGCTCATGTCGAGCCGGCACATGAAGAAATTGCTGGAATTGATGACGCGGGAAGACCCAGGGCGGTACATCGTCATCGATGCGTTGCCGTGTCTTACCAGCACGGAACCATCCATTCTCGCCCCACTGGCCGGCCAGACGTTGTTTGTCGTCGCGGCCCATCAGACAAGCCGGGAAGATATCGAATCGTCGCTCAGGCTGCTCAGCGCGAGTCCCAGCGTCAACCTGGTCCTCAACAAGACCGAGCCGTTGTTGACCGAGCAGTTTAAAGGATACGGATACTCCTACGCGTCTCAGCGCTAGCAGGGAGGCAGGGTCAAAATCGATGCATGGGGGCGTCCTGTTGCGCGTGCCAGTCAGATTGGGTTGGCTGTGTACCGGTCTCGCGGTGCTTTTTCCGGCGGGATTTGTCGGTGTCGCGAACGCACAGACTGTCGATTACTTCGCCACCCCGTGGGTTGTTGCGCCGATCCCGTCCGAGAGCACGAATCCCACTTCTTCGGCTGTTCCAACGAACGCCGTGCCGAACCAGCGCCCCAGCAGCTACTCAAACCTGTACGCGCAATCGCTAGCCGCCTCCGCGGGAAATACGGCTCCACTGCAGTACGTCTTCAATCTCGGCGTTGACGAGGTCGCCACCGACAATGTTGCGGAAAGCGACAGCGGTCGCAAGGCCGATCTCGGGTCGCTTTTCTCGGCGGGCGGAACGGTAACGGCGGACACTGCGCGTCTGACTGGCATCCTATCCGCGACAGCTGACTATGAGCACTATATCGAAGACACCGACCTCGACCATTTTTCGGAATACGCCTA